>JAYVOP010000092.1:0-28479 GCA_043757865.1 Verrucomicrobiales bacterium
ACACAACCCCCAAGCCTAAAACCACGCTCCTAAACTGGATCCATCAACGCCAGACTCCAGCACTCTCGTGATTATGGCTGTTCACCGGATAGATTCTAAGAAATTAATATGCATCCCGATCCAGACCTAGCGGAGGCCAGTAAAGGCATTATTGCTCCAAAGCTGTTGACACTAGAAAGAGGCACGCTGCTCTTCCGCTTTGCTAGCTCGCAACAAGGGGGCGCTCCTACAACGGAGGACGATTGGTATCGAAGTCCGTGGTGGATTCTTGAAGGTGCTTTCCACCGTATTTACCAACGCGGGCTCAGTAAAAGCACAGGAATGTCAGATCACCGGGACCAAACCTTAAGTAGAAACTCACGTAATGGGTTAGCAGTCTGCAATAGTTGGAGTTCCATGGACATGATGGTGAAAGCTCAGCTCCGGGGGTCCATTAGAGCTTACGCAGGCCAAGGTCTGCCGCAAATGACCTGCGTGCAGGACCAGACCCAACAGATCCAAATTACTCCAAACCTGGGTATCACCCAACTCTATATCTGTAATATGAAGGAGATTGGCCCTACGATGCTGGCACGAGCTGGATTCCATGCACTCTCTCTCTCCGGAAACTAACAGCCACTCGCTCAATTCCCATTATGAACACCGCACCACCCACTTGGGCCAAGTCTCTCCTGTGGAGTAATCTGCTCACGCTTTACGCCCTCAGGGCTAATCGGGATGTGATTCCTTCGCAAAATGGGATCTATGTGTTTTCCAAAATGCCGTTCGCGAATGGTCCGGAGGGAATTTTGTATGTCGGAAAGGCGACGACGTTGCCGACTCGGTTGGCATCGTATCTTGGCGATCCGGCGGAGGTGCGGGTGTTGGCGAAGGATGGGCAGCGGACTTCCCGTTCGTTGAAACATGCGGGGAAGGTGCAAATTTTGATGGAGGCGATGCATTGTGGGGGACACAATGTGTGGGTGAGTTGGACGTGCTACAACTACCCGGAACAGATTGAGGGGGCTTTGATTGAGTGGCTCAAGCCTGCTTATAACACTCGGATGGAGGACGTGGTCCTGCAACCGGGAGACCCGCTGCCCACTTAATCTCAACCTACCAATCCGCGATGCCTGCTAACCGAACGCTCCCCGTGCCCTATTTTGCCCAACCTACCGACACCACATGCCAAGGCACGGTATTGAAGATGATGGCCAACTATTTGGATCAATCAAACAGTCAAAGCGGAGCCGGAAGCAACTCCGCCGTGGACATTAAGAATGCAATCAACTCCGGTGCTGGGCGCCCTGCTCCCGCGGTTACCAATTCCCATGCCAACATGAAATGGTGGTTGGAGACGAACTATCCCGGTTATGCGTTTCAATACGACATCATCAAGGATCAATCGCTAGCAGAACGCACGATTGTTGCTAGCATTGATCGTGGCTATCCCGCACTCGTTTCCATCAGCCATGCGTCCGTGTCCGGGCACATTGTGCTGGTGATCGGCTACTCGGGCTACCAGGCCAATGCCTGCTCAGAGAACTTCCAATTCGTGGTGCATGACCCCTACGGAGCCTTTGATCCCAGTTTAAATTCCAAACTAAATGGCAAGAAACGTTGGGACACTGGCATGTGCTTAGCTGGAGGAGGAGAAATAGGCCCTGGTGCCGCCAACAGCCAGCCAACCACGAGCGTCAGTCGGCAACGCCAAGGGGATTCTGCGAAGGGAACCTACTATCTGCTCTATGTTTCCGGCAGGAGATAATAAATTTCACTTCTCCTTATACCACAGCATCTCCGGCGGGGGCTCGTCTGCTTTCGCGGTGGGGGGCCAAGCAATGGGGGGGGCGAGTTGCTGTTCGTTGTCGGGGAGTTTTTCGGCGGTGGTGAGGAGGCCGAATTTGCTGGTGGTAAGGGCATTGAGGCGGATGCCGGAGAATTGGACATCAGCGCGGAAGGCGTGATCTAGCAGGGATTTTTGTCTTTCGGGGAGTTGCGGGGGGGTGGCGCGGAAGGTGATGTCTGGGGCGGCGGTAGGGCCTTCGAGGGCGGAGGCCTCGATCCAGATGGTGGTGAATTCGTCTTCGGCCCGGCCTTCTAGAGTGAGTTCCATGGCTCCGGTATTACGGGCGGCAAAGGCCCAGTCGGTGGTGGGGCGGTCTCCCCGGGCGGTGATTTTTAAGGCGGCCCGGCCTTGGGAGCGGAGAAAGATGCCGTAGCGCACGCAGAGTTCTTCCAGCTTCTCCCGGTCTTTGACGAGCGGTTGTGTGATAAACTTGAAATTCGCTTTTGTTGCAAGTAACGGCAGGAGATTCATTTCCCCTTCTGCGCCCAGAGAGGCGCTGAGCAGGAGATCGACATGATGCCCGATAAGGCCGTTGCCGGGTTGCTCGAATAATTTTGATTCGATGGCAACTCGCATGGTGGGAGCGTCCCGCCAATGGAATTCAGGATGACATCCTAACCGGCTGCTGTGATAACCGTCGAACTCTTCTTTCTGCAAACTGAGGAACGTGCGTCCTATTTTCTTAAGGACATCTGCGAGGTCATGCCAATTGAGAAATTGTCGGAGGACGTGCCAGTCTGAGGTCTGCGTCGTCTGTTCATTCCAAGTGACACTGAGTTGGCCGCTGACTTGATAGGGCTGATTGAGTTGCATGGCTTCCTCGCTCAGGGAAATGGAGTAATCCCCATGCCAACGCACGTTAGGATAGGCATGAATCTTGGCTTGGTGGCGGATGCCGGGTTCGGCGGAGAGACAACCTGGGATGAGGATTTCATAGACCTTGGCAGGGAGTTCTGGGAGGCGCAATGGATGGAGATTTTTGACTAACGCTCCAGTGATGGTTTTCCAGGTGTCGGCTGTGAGGCCCGCGGGAGTGAGGATTTGCCAGTTGGAAAATGGCAGGTTTTTGGTGCCTTCATTTCCGCCGCCTTGGAATAATACTTGGTTCAAGAAGCCCGGCGGGCATTCCGCAGGGCCTTGGGCGCTCACAATGAGGTAATCCATGTTCACCACATCATCACAACTACTCAGCACTTCCAACACGGGCAATCCATCGGTGGGAATCTGGGTGATCCAGGAGGCGGTATTTTCAATGGGCCGACGTGGGGATTCATTCGGGCGCGTGGTTTTGAGTGGTAGTGCCAGCGTGTAGCCTCGCTCTGAAAAGTGCCCGCAACGGATGGTCAGATAGGTGAGGCCGCAGGCCGCAGGCTGCTCTGGGCGGGCGCTCTGCACTCCGTCTCCCGTGGCTTGGCCGGTGGAGAAAAACCGGTTCACGCGAGAAGCGGCCAGAATTTGCAGTGGGTCCATTAGCCGAAGACGGGCTCAAAATTGCGCATCGCTGAGGCATACAGCGTCTCCACTTTGGTGAGGGCGTCGCTATTTTCTAGCAGAATTCGCTCGGCTTCGGGGTAAGCGCCAGAGTTGTGGAATCCCTCGCCATAGGCTAGGACTAGCTCGATAAATTTTGCCACCGGGGCCTCCGTGGTGATGCCGTAATTCTCTGCGTTGACGATCTGGTGTTCAATAAACGTGCGAAGTTCCGTGGCGGACTTGTCAGCGATGGCGGTGGGGTGTTGTTCCTTCAAATACTTGGCGAGGCGGTCCACGAAGGACGACCTCACATAGTCGAGAAATACCTGCATCTGGTCTGGGCGAAGCTCAAGCATGGTCCGGGAGGGAAAGGTTCGTTTTCGTCAAGGTTCCGGCTTTATTACCATAGACTAGCATCACGTCCGGGTCTTCGCTCTCACATGATAGCAAGGCTGGCAGTGCGAATAAACTCTGCAATTGCGGCGCATCGCAAGTGGGGAGAAAAAGCCGCAGCACGCGAGGATCGAAATAGCGGAAAAAGACGATTTTTTGATCGGGCAATTTAACCTGCACAAACTGCCGGAAGTGGCGCACGACTTCTTCAAATTCCGTGCCCGCAGGCACCTGCGCCACCACCCCCCAGTTCCGCCCCCAGCCTTCTTCGATAAACCATTCCATCAATTCCTCTCCTGGTTCTAGCTTCATAATCCAAGGTGCCCGCACGAGGATGGCGGGATCCGTTTCGCCTTTGAAAAGACAGGCGTGCGTAGCCTCCAAGTCCTCACAGGCATCGGGTAATTTTTTGACGGTGGCTCCATCCAGTATCGCATATAAATCATAGTTCACCTCTGCGGAGGTGGGGGCCATGAGCGAGCGCTCTAAATTACGTTTCGTAGAAGGTGCGAGCATAGAATAATTCTACTGATGACCTCCTGATCCTTGGCCTAGTTTGGCGACACTGCTGGGCACGGGTGGCGGCGTGGGCGGCGGGGCAGCAGGGGCTGGGGCGGGTTGCTCATAGAGTGGGGCTCCGGTTTGCGCGGCAATGTCATGCACGGTTTTCTTGCGCCAGCTCTGCGGGTTACTCGCGTAGCCCATGCCCTTGCTCTTTTCCACTTTGCCAGCGCTAGAGTCCTTGGCGGCCACGGGTTTTTTCGGCTTCTCCGGGCTGATCTTGGGCACTGGAACCCCAGCGGAGCCAGAATTGATAAAGACCATGGGGCCAGTGATGAAGATCCCTGCAGGCGTCAGGGCAATTTTACTGCCACCAGCTTGTAAGGTGATATTCATCCCGGCCTTGATTTCGATATTCATCCCGGCTTCGTAATGAATACTCATGCCAGCTTCGGTGGAAATATTCATCGCCACTTTCTCTGCAAGGTCCTTGCCAACCGACAAATTGACATCCTTGGCGACATCCTCATTGCGACTTTTCCCCACCGTAAGATGGACATCACCACCGACATTTGAGGTCATATTTCCTCCCACGTTATAGTGGGCATTCGTGCCGATGTCTTCGCGCCATTCCTTCTTCACGCGCACATCTACGTCCTTCTGGCCATGAATGAAAATTTGCTCTTTGCCCTTCAAATCTTCGAAGCGCAATTCATTGTAACCGCCTCCTCCGGGACTCGAATTGGATTTCATAATGGAGCGCGTCTTGTTGCCGGGCAATGCATAGGGCGGCATGTTTTCACCATTGTAAACGCGCCCGGTCACAATCGGCCGATCTGGATCTCCGTCGAGAAATTCTACCAGCACTTCCTGCCCGATACGGGGCAGCGAGAGCTGGCCCCAGCCCTTGCCGCCGCTGGGGTGACTGACACGAATCCACATGGAAGATTTGGCATCCGCCTTGCTCCGCCGGTCCCAATAGAAATGCACTTTTACTCGACCATGCTCATCCGTATAAATTTCCTCCCCCGCTGGCCCCACGCAGAGACCGCACTGGGGGCCAGGAATTCGTGGCTTGGGTGTGGACCGTGGCGAGCGATAGACGAGCGTGGTGGGAATGCAGTTGATGTGACACTGGAATTTATCTCCCCCGCCGCCACCACCGCTGGCATAGCTATCCTGCTGGATCATCGTGGTCGTAGAAACGATGAGATACTCCCGCTCTTGGTCCTTCCGTTCGGCTTTCTTGAGGTCAAATTTATAACCGCAGCAGAGGGCCCGTTTCGTTGCTAGGGAGGATATGGATTCATAATGGGTCTGGGCTTCTTGAATCCGCCATTTGGCGATCTCTCGGCCCTGGCCGGGGTTGTCATAGACTCCGGGATATTCGAAAATTTCAAATTTAGATCCCGCGTGCTTTTTCTCCTGCTTTTCATCTGTGCGCAGGTCGTCCTTGGGTTTTTTAAAGTTATAATCGTTGTGCGCATAAGCACCCGGACTGATGACTTTTTGATAAGTCATATCATAAATGTAGCCGTCCTCCAGCACTCCGGTGTGCTGCTTCCATTCTACATCTGGGGCGTGGGGATGCTTCTCGTGCGCCCCCATGTCATCCACTAGCACCATGGTGTGCTTGCCGTTATCGTGCTTGAAAAAATAGTAAATCCCCTCATGCTCCATCAAGCGGGAGACGAAATTGAAATCCGTTTCATTATACTGCACGCATTGTTCCCAACTAGGATGAGCCCCATTCAACCGCAGTTCGTAATCGCTGAACCCGTTCTCAGAGAATATTTCCTCCAAGATCTTGGGAATCGTTTTATTTTGGAAAATCCGGCAATCGCTAGTCCGCGTCAGCAACCATAACCACGGCACCACCTGCGCATGATAGACGCCAGCATTGTTCTCCATGCCATGGTAAGATAACTGACAAATAAAACCGTTGATGTAGCGGGTGCTGGCATCCTCCAGTTGTAGCCGCAGGGTAACGTTGGTGCCAATGAGTTTATCTGGATCCACATGATGCTCAGGATCCAGCAACACCGCTTGATAATCAAACGGCCTCCCTAACGTCTCCTCTCCGTGAAACGATTTCAGGAGGACTTTGTCCTTTCCGAGAACAGTATCTAGTGCGGCATGTCGATTATCTTGGGTCGCTTTCATAGTGGTAATTACCAAGTGGGACTAAAGAGTGGATAGAAATTGGCTTTTGTAAAGATTTGAATGGTGGAGGAGCGTCATTCCCATTATAGTAACTTCGAGAATATATATGATCACTTCGTTCCGTAGGGCTGAGGCTTAACGCAGTAATTTGAGGAGTTTGCGTTGAGCTTCACCTTGGGGGGTATTCTCTGGCAGAGGAAACCGATCTATCGCTTTACGAATACTATTTCCGTTTTTCATGACAACATTTGGGTTTGCCCCCATGGCGACCAATTTGAGTGCCAGAATATAATCGTTCGCGAGGACGACCTCAATAATTGCAGTTGCCCCCGCGGAATCAGGTACGTTGAGATCCGCTCCGGCTGCGACGAGTAGTTCCATACGTTCACGATGTCCGCTTAAGAGAGCTGTGGAGAGTGGGGCTTCGGTTCCGGGCAACCCATTCGGATTTGCTTTATGGGTGATCAGCAATTTTAGATAGTCGAGTTTTTTCGCCCCACTGGCGATGCTAATGAGACTAGTTTTGCTTCCTTGAATCATAAGGAAATCATTAGGCGAGGCTCCTGCATCAAGCAACAAATTGAAGGACTCGGGATCATCATGTCCGAGAGCCCAACCTAAAAGCGATAAATCCTTGTTGCCACGGTCTGTCAAGCAAACGGAAGATTGCTTAATAGCAGCCCTCAAAGCTGGATAGTTTCGCTGGCGAATAGCGATCGCAGCCCCCAACGTAGCTCCTGTGTAAAACTCTTCAGGCTGGTGGGCGAGCATTGGATTTGACGTATTCATAGCTTGATGGGAGCAGGTTGTTAAGCAGAAAATGTAAATTAATGTGGAGCCGATGCTCGCCCAAACAATCCGGGAAAGAAGGCTGATTTGAAATAGGGGGTTAGCAGCCACAGGCATCTTGAAGTTCTTGGTCAACCTGTTCATTCAGGGCTTGGATCATGGTAATGATACTGTGACCTTCTCCAAGTCCGTGGCCTTGACTGGATGCTGGAGGGACAGTTGTGCGATGCCCCATAGCGGGGGGAATAGCACCGTCCATTCCTAGCGCCGCTACTGCAGCCGCTCCCAGCCAGCCAAAGACACCCCCTGCCATCACCTCTAAACCAGTCAGAACAGCACCTCGATTATCTTGCGCACCATTCAACGGATCCCGTGCATTATGATAAGCATGCACGTTTTGGTCCGTGGCCTGACGTTGCGCATCGGTCACTCCAGCCCGATCCAGAGTGTTTTGATGCACCCCAGCGGCATTGAATGTGGTAGCGGGTAACCCTGAAATAGCACTTCCAGAGGCGGCTTGCCCCCCTCCCTTTGAATGACCTGTTAATTCAACGCTCTCTCCACTCAGAGCAGCCTGTCGTGCTGCAACATTCCCTCGCTCATAGGCAGATGTATTAAAGCCTGCGCCTTGCGCAGCGTCCGTTCCAACGTCGCCCGCTGTTTCTGTCCCGCGATACGACATTACATAGTGTGGACTTCCGTCTGAAGCGGATGTCCTAAAAATCTGAATGTCAGGATCAAGCATTTGCTGTCTCAACCCCAGTGCTTGAAGGTCTTGCGGGCTTGCTGCGGAGTATCCTGGCGGCAATACTACGGATTTCCCATCTTCTGGTGTGTAGGAAGCGGCAGAAAGCACCGCCATGTCGCGGTCATGTCGTAGCCCAGCTAAGGCAGCAGCCCTAGCAGGATCGGTTTGATTCATGCGATCAACCATTTCTTGTTCTCTAGCTAGCCTCTGGTCTAGAGGCAGATCGGGTAATGCGTTGATCTGCGGGCAAAGGGATGGTAATCCCACAGCACCGCCGGAGCCACCTGCACCCGCTTCCCCAATCAGAACGGTAAAACAACCCATCACGATGACTCCTCCGTGGGCTGTAGAATCGCCCATCCTTGCAGCCATCCTTCCCCCAATCAGCACTGTGGGAGCCCCCATAACGATTGCATCTGGAGGTCCCACACAGACACACATATCTCCCACGACTGCGGCAGGTAAAAATCCGATCATCACAGTCGGAACGCCCGGACTAACGATTGGCCCACCAACATGGGGCACAGGAGGTATCCCCGGTGTCACCAGTGGACAGGTGTGCAAATCAGTAAGTCGTGCGGCAGGTTTACCCATAAAATATTGGCATTGCGGGGCTTATCGGGGCCTGACTAAATAAGTTCGAAGCCTGTCGTAAAACCTGCTGCGCTTGCTAAGAATATAGAACCTCTCCATTTCTTGACCATATAAGGAATTCAGTTCGCTGTCAATTTTAAAGGTCTTATCGGCCATGAGCAAATAATTTCACGCCACCGCCACCCACCCTACTTGGCGCAGAGCCCACCAAATGCTGAGGTGGCAGTCTGGTTGGCCTGCTTCCGTAAGTCGGAGGGCCGGGCGTTGGGTTTGGGCGCAGAGGAGTTGGGCGATGCGTCCGTTGCTGCCGAACTGCACGTCTAGTTCTTCTGGGAGCGGGGTGAGAACGGCCTTTGGCGAAGTGAGGCGCTCCCGCAGGCCAGTGAGGTCTAGGAGTTGGGGATTGCGCAGATGGTAGGCGTGTTCGGTGTGTTTGGTTTTGAGTTCTAGTATCTTTTCCACGGAGGCGTAGTCGCGGCGCTGGAGCATGTTTTGGAGGTTGGCGGTCAAGGTGCGCAGGGCATAAGTGGCTGCGGTCTGAGCGGGTAAGGGCAGCGTGTCTCGCCAGGGCATGGCAGGCCAACTGTTTGGCACGCTAAGGTTGGCGCGTAGGGTCACTTCATGGGTGTGGGAGCCTGGGTTGAGGTCGTGCGCGGTCCAGATGGGGGCTTCGGCAGGGGTGGTTTCCTCTATAGTTGGCGGTGGTTCGGGCTCAGGGATTCCCTCTTTGGCTGGTTCCGTCAAATACTGGCCGTCCTCGGCATAGCGGAAACTGAGTTTCCCTAACTCCTGACGGGATTTCAGGGCGGCTCCTTTTTTCTTGTGATGGAGGGTGAGGTGGAAGCGGCTTTGCGGATGCAGTGGTCCCTCCTCCTCACAGTTGCGAAGCACGACAGAAACCTCGTTGGCTCCTTGGAAGACCCATTCGTTGATGGGCATTTCCAAGAAGCCAGCGGCTCCCTTAAGGTTCCGAAAGATCGGGACCTCGTTGATAGAGAGCGTAAAGGAACAACGACTGTTTTGCAGACTGAGCCGAAGCATCGGCTGTTCTGCAAAGTGGAGCACGTTGATCATGCCGAACAGCTAGGGAATGAAGGTCACGCGGAGGCGGAAGAACATACAAGGGCTTCCCACCGCGCTGTTGAACACACCAGGAGAAACTTCTGTCATGGGCGTCCATGTTAGCATGTCTTCAGAGCATTCCGCCGTAACCTGCGCATGGGGATCACAAGCGGCATCGGGGGAGAGCGTCAAGATGTATTGAAAGAAGCCACCCGGGCCGCCGACCAACGTCGGCATCGGCATCGGAGTGGCACCGGAGGTGGGATCTGTCCCCAGCACATATTCCACGCCGTTAGGAATGCCATCGCCATCAAAGTCGGCGGTGTTTACCCCAATGCCAGGGAAGCTCTGCGCCCAGGCGTTGTAGCCACCGAGGGAGTCGGCATTGGGGAATCCAGGCGTGCGGTTGGTGTTGACGAGCCCCTCCCACGTGGCGGCTACGCGGAGATCAACGGGCAGGAGCGCGGCTTCGCCACCGATCTTTTTCCGAGCAATGACACATGGGCCGTCATTGACGGGAGTTTCCGTCTTGAATACCTCATTGGGCAACGGTGTGCCGGGCGTGATGGCCGCTTGAAGGCTAGCCGCAGCACCGTTAATGACCAAGCCATCAACGATGTTGTTGGACAGATTGACCCCCACAGGTCCGCGATAGAGTGCGACGGCCATCGGGGTATCATGGATGTCAATGCCGCCGACGGGCGCAAACCGCCCCGAGCCGACCCCAGCATCCCAAAGGACAAAGAAGCCGTTAGCATCCGTGGTCTTACCAGTTAGGTCTAGGGTGAAATAGGGTGCGGCCCCGCCTGCATCAATGAAGGCTAGAGTGTAGCCATTCAAGGATTTGCTAACGCCACCGGGAACGAAGATTTCTACAAACTCAGCCGTATCCGCACCAGGTTGGCTGACATCAATTTCGTTGATGTAAGCGCCCTCAATCACCCCACCGTCATCAATCACGGTGAGGGCGGAACTGGTGGCGTTGAGACACCCACAGGCGGCATCAGCAATAGCCGTGACCGTAATCGTGCGTGTTCCTTGCACAGCGGGGTCATTTACGGCATCTACGGGGATATTGAGCGTCGTCACACCTGCAGGGAAACTTGTGGGAACGGGAGCACGCAAGACAGCTCCGGTGCCTGCCATGAGGTTGATAGCCACGTTACATGGAGCAGCCCCAGAGGCACGGGTGATGCTTAGGAGGGAGGCATTCGGCCCAGCATTTTCCACAATGGAAGTTGCGCGATACGTCATAGTGAGAGTGCCACTGTCTTTTACCAAGAGGCTGGCAGATGTAGTGTCCAAGTAGCTCTGAGCAATCGAACTTACGGTGCCACTGCGATCCCCGTTGCCAGGGGTGGAATCCACGGCACTGACATTGATAGGCGCGCTGGTGGCCGTGCCCGCAGGTAACGTGACGATCAGCTTACCGCTGACTTCGCCTGCTAGAGTGAAGGCGGTGGGGTTATTGTTGGTCAGGCAAACTTGCACAGGCAAGGTCGTAGGTCCCGTCCGGCTTACCGTCAACGTAGTGGCATTGGCACCGGAAAGTTCTGCGATGCAGGCCTGGCCAAATACAAGGCCAATGGTGTTCGTGATGACAGTAGCATTCGGAAGTGCCGGGGTGGAGTTCGTGGTGGCCTGCCACGTGGCATCCGAGCGCAGATCCACCGGAAGGAGTGCTGCTTCGCCTCCAATTTTCATCCGGGAAATTGATCCCGGTCCGTTTGCACTCGGGGTTTCCACTTTGAAACCTTGACCAGGCGTCAGGGCGGCCTGGAGGGCCGGGGCAGCTCCGTTGATGACCAGCGCATCCACGAGGTTATTGGTGAGGTTCGCCCCGATCGGACCACAGTAAAGCGCGACAGCCATTGGAGTGTTATGAATATCGATTCCGCCCACAGGCGCGAACCGCCCAGCAGCGGTATCCCCGTCCCAGAGTAAGAAGAAGCCATTGGCATCGGTAGTGAAACCAGTCAGGCTTTGGGCGAAATATGGCACCCCGCTGCCGGTATCAAAGAAAGCAATGGTGTATCCATTGAGCGATTTCCCACCGCCGCCAGCAACAAACAATTCTACAAACTCAGCATTCTCTCCGCAGGGACCGCTAACATCAATTTCATTGATAAACGCCGAGCGCACTTGGCCGCCATCGTCAAAGATCGTTAGCACCGGGCTCAGCGCGTTGAGACACCCACAGGCGGCATCGGCAATGACTTGAAATTGCATCGTCCGGTTCAGCCCAGTGACACTGTCGGGCACCGCATCAATCGGAATATTTAACGTGGTAACCCCGGCCCCGAAGCTCGTGCTCAAGGGGCCATTGAGCGTAGCACCGCCAGTGCCCAGCGGCGTGATGACAATGTTACAAGCCGCCGCCCCAGAGGCCCGCGTAATCGTCAGGGTGGAGGCATTTGGTCCGGCGTTTTCACAGATGGAATTGGCGCGGAATGACAGGGCCAAAGTGCCGCTGTCTTTGACGAGTAGGCTGGCCGAAGTGGCGTTAAAATAGCCTGGCGCGATGGAACTTACAGTGGCACTGCGGTCGCCATTGCCCGCCGTGGAGTCCACTGCGCTCACATTGATGACGGTAGAGGAAGAACCAACTGGTAGGGTTACGTTCAACTTGCCTCCGCTTTCTCCCGTTAGAAGGAACGCGGCTGGATTACTGTTCGTCAGACAGATCTCTGACGCCAAAGTGGTGGGGCCACTCCGGGTGACAGTGAGGGTGGTGGCGTTCGCACCGGAAAGTTCGGCAATACAGGTCTGGCCAAAGGTCAGGGTAACAGTTTCTGTCACCGTGGAGAAATTTCCTGCGGCCGTATTTTGCATGCCGGGCGTAGCCGCTGCCCCTACTAGGCCCACTCCACAGCCATCAACGATGCGTGAATCAGACCCAGCGAGACCGTTGAAGGTGCTTTCGTAATAAACGCTGTTATCTGGGCGGAGCAAGCGCACCACGGCCCCTGCGACCAATCCCAAGGGACCGTTGTTAGCATTTTGGATCAAGGCCGTCCCATTAGCGGGGGTAATGCCTTCGACGCCTCCAGCTTGGAACACCACTAGCGCGGAGTGTGGCGGAGTCGTAAGCGTAGTGGCCAAATCATTGTAGGGAATCGGCCGCAAGAGCGAGCAGGAAGGAGGATTAGGCAAGACGCCAACTGGGAAAATGTGCTTCACAGAACCATTAACGCTCAATTTCCAGCCGGAGAGATCGAAGTCCCGCGCGGTATTGTTCACCAGTTCAATATAAGGGTTAGCTCCACCAACAATTTCATTGATGACCACTTTCTTTGTCACAGTAAGGTCCGCCGCCGCATTTAAATAACAATCTGCAATGGAACTGATGGTGGCCTTCTGGGTGTCTAGCAAAGCTGGCGTAGCCGCTGTGATGGTTACGGTGGTGCTAGTGCTCGTAGCCGGAATGATCACTGTGAGTTTGCCGCCCACTTCGCCCGCCATTTTGTAAATATTGGGATTACTGTTCGTCAGACACACTTCGGCAGGCTGGGCAGTGGAGCCGATACGGGTCACGGTCAGGACCGTAGTGTTCTCTGGGGCCACTTCAGCAATACAAGTTTGCGCAAAGGCCAACGTAATCGTGTTCGTCTTAGGCCCGAAGCTGAGAGCGGTCCCATTCTTGAAACCGGGCGATGGCGCTGCCGACTGCCGCGCTACCCCTGAGCCATCCGGCATCCGGGAATCAGAGTTGCCAGCGGTGGCCCCGACATAACAGACACGGTTATAAACGGAGTTGTCTGGTTTCCGCAACTCGACCGTGGCATTGGCTGCCAGCCCGAAAGAGCTGCCCGCCACTTCCACCATAGCTGATCCGTTGGCGGCGGTGACCCCGGGCGTGACGCCCGTAGCGTTTTCAAAGACCAATAACGCAGAGGTGGGAGCAATCGGGAAAGTGGCACTAGGCGGTGCAGGGGTGGGGCAGAGGATGGAACAGTTCGTAAACGTATGTTTCACCACGCCATTGACCGCTAGTTTCCAACCGTCTAAACTGCGGATCTGGCCGGAGTTATTGACGATTTCCACGAATGAATTGGCTCCATTAAAGACTTCGTTGATAACAACTTCCTTAACGATAGTGAAGGAGGTCTCACCACTGTAGGTCTCCGGCACTGCGCCCGTATCACAGGCGGCCATGGCGCTGACGCAAACGATGCGGTTGTCCGTCACATTAGCCGCCACATTCACCGTAACCGTGCCCGTGGGGTTGAGCGTCGTGGGTGGAGTGACCGTGACACCGGTCGCATTGAAGTCTGAATGAGAGGCGGGCACAGGCAGCGGGCAGATGCCGAAGTCTGTCGCAGCATTCACAAACGAGGTACGATACTCATTGATTGTCACTGGCAATGCTGGTGCAGGTCTTGCTCCTAAATTCAAACTAATCGCCATGGAACCACCAGGGAATTGGTCCCAGAAGAGTGGATTGGACGTGACGGCCATGGTGAGGGTGCCTGTTTCAATTACCGTTAGGCTAGCTGCGGTGGACGTGGTGGTATTAGCGTGGCAACTGGTGACGGCGGAGAAGGTATAGACTTCATCGACGGTGTTCGCATCCACCACGGTGGCAAGGTTGAGCACGTGCGAGGCCTCGCCAGCGGGCATGGTCACGCAATAAGTCTTGGAGTTAGCTTTAGGCGGGTAAGGGGATGGCAGCAGTTCCACCGTTGGATCGTCCGGGAACGAAAGCGCGTCATTCACGCAGGTGAGCGGGTTGTCTAAGGTAGTGAAATTATCCTGCACACGCAGGGTGTTCAGATCACCGCCAGCAGCGGTTTGGGTAAAGGTTACTAGCACGCCGATAGTTTGATTCGAGTCCCCGGCGGGCCGGGTGATCGTTAGCGTGGCGGCGTTGGCTCCTTTCAGCTCGGACGCTGAATTACAAGTAGTGAGGATCATGGCGGGCTCAATGCCGAACGGCGTGCCGTCAAATTTCAGCCCCGCTGAGGCCCATAGCGCTGCCGCCGCCGCAGTGCGTGCGGTAGGATCAAAGCCCGTCAGCGGATTCGCTAAGCTACCAAGTCGATTGTCCACCGCCCCCGTAGCACCTGGCTTCCGGGTCTGGGAGCCGCCTTCCAGGGAAAAGGACGTCAATCCGAGCACGTCCAGATTGGCAGTATTCAGGAGGCGAACTTGGGAAATGCCTGTGGGAATCGCGAGACTACCTGTGGTGGCATTAAATGCGGGCGTCCCCCCAAAAGCGGACGTGCTCCCGTCCGTTACTCCTCCGCCCACCACTAGCAAGGCTTGGCCAGGACAGATGAGGGTGCAGGGAGGAAACGTATGCCGCATGGTGTCGCCAATCCGCAGCGTGAAATTGGAAATGTCCTGGACAACGGACCCTGTATTCACGATTTCCACGAACTGATCCTTCCCATCGACCACTGCATCCCCGTTGATGTTAGCACCAGCCGGGAAAGGTGCAGAGGGTTCAAACACATGCCCTTGGATTTCGTTGATGGTCAGGGTGTTCGGCGGCACGGTGTCATTGTCCTGCACATTGACCCAGCAAGTGTGTCCACCGTAACCAACCGCATTGGCTTGGATAAAAGCAATCTGCGTGCCATCCACTTGGAGATCATCAAGTGAGGTAACACTGAAGGGCACGGCCGACATCCCCGCTGGAATTGTGACCGTAGCAGGCAGTCCCGTGATTTCCGATGGATCTGTGTTGTTCAGCGTGACCGTCACGCCCCCGGCAGGCGCATTCAGCGGCGTGCCATTGTCATTGCAAAGCCGAATCGTGCCGTTGACCACACCTGCACCTTCCGTGGTGGTTTGGCTGGCGATCGGGATATCCACGAAGACAAAGCTGGGAAAAATTGCTTCTGCTCCAGCCACGACCACGCCATTCCCCACATTTTCTTGACCAGGGGTTGGAGACATCGGCTTGTAGGTGGAGGTATCCCGGCCCGTGAGATTGGTGCCCGTCCGCCCGATTGAGCGGTCGAGACGGCGGTTGGTCCCGCCTTCATTGATCTGCGTTTTCCCCGGCGTGAAGGCCAGCAGTAGCTCTGGATCATCCAGTGCCCCGATCACTGACGAATAAACCACCGCATCCACCAAATTAGCCGCAGGCATATTATACACCGTCACGGGCCCCACCGGGCTACCTGTAAGGAAGCTAGCAGGCGTCACGCCCTTGAATAGAGCTATGGCATCTGGCCCAGGCTGGATCGTATCGTCATTCGGAGCCGTTTGCGGATTCCCGGTGGCGATCACTTGGGGGAGCACGACATCCACGTTAGGCACGCCCGGATTACCGATCACCAACAGACCATCTGGCGGAATCACGTAGCCCGTAAGATCAATCGTGCGATAAACGGTATCGAACGCTCCATTGAACAACGCAACCACGCAGCCGTTCAAGGATTCACCGGGGGTTCCTTTGAGTTCAATGAATTGGAAGCCTTCGGCAAAGGCCGCAGTTTGCACGGTGGAGGAATCTACTTCGTTGATTACCACTGCTGCGTGGAGCGAGTTAGAGGCCACCAAAGCGGCACAAGCGAGCGATGCGGAGAGGAGGCTGCGCACGTTACTGAAGGAGAAAGAAAATTTCATAAATGAGTGAGATTTAGTCATTGGATAGTTTCAGTGCGAATTAGAAGCGGTGCCCGACTCCGGCCCCTATTCCCCAGGAACTGACGTCAATATTGGAACTAGAAACCGGGGTGCTGATGCTGAATTGTGAAACATAGTCATACCGTCCCCAGATCTCGATATACCATCGAGACGCCTCATCCAGATCCCACTTGAGGCTAGCTTGAACAGCCGCCCCAAGCTCGAAATGTTGTTCGTCCCGGTTCCAGGTTTGAGAACCGACATCGCGTCCAGGCAAGGTCGGGGCGAGGGAATTGCCACCTTTCACTCCGGTTTGACTAGCGGCAGTGGAAGGGTTGCTGCTAGCTGCAACGGGCACATTGGGAGCGTTATTGCGGTTGGAGTTGGCGGTTGCAGTCGCCCCGCCACTGGTTGTGCCCACTACCAAGGTGCCGTTGGTCGTTCCTTTTCCTTTACCACCGCTAGCTGGCTCGAGGAAATCATTGCTCAATAGCCCCTTATGGACTTTGAAATTCACGTCATTGGTGAGCCCGTTGCCGCCTTTGAGGTTATCCAATTCCCTCGCGTAGGCCGTGGAAGTCAAGGAAACATCAAAGAAGTTGAGCGTCGGTCCAGCGCTGAACGAGAAGTGCGCCCGCGGCCCTAAATCCTTCGTGTATTCGAGGGGAATCCAGAGCGAATGCAGATCTACGTCCAGTTTAGATTGGATAAAAGTGGCCACTTTCGCCTTCTCCGTCTTCACCACTTGGACGCCCTGTTGCGGATCACGTTGATCAAAAATATCAATTCTTGGCTGCGTATCATAGATCAGCGTGTTGTCATTGCTAAAGCTGTTTAAATCATACAAGAACAAATGTTTGGCATACGTCTCATCGGCAAAGCTTAGGCCGGAAAGCTTGATTCCCGAATCAAATTCCCCGTGAGCAAACGAGTATTGGGCTCCGATGCTGAAGTGACCCAAGGTTTTTCCAAAAGGCAGTTCGTAACTAAATCCAATATAGGGATAAATTACGTTGTCCTTATCCTCTGAATTATAACCGTGGGCGTAGTCCCGACCAGCATAAGAGTAGCGATCCGAGGTGAAGAGCACTTGCTGGTCCTTGTCTGCCAGCGTGCCGCTGCTGGCTCCGCCAGTGTAATGAGCTGTGCCGCCTAAATCTGCAGTTCCGTGAGGCTTAATACTCCCATCTTTGTAATTTAGATTGTCATGCCCATTTGCCAAGGTGCCTGCGTCGGGCTCCCGGTCCACCACGGCTAAGGCTGGGACCAAGATCATACCTCGCTCCGCAAAGTCCGCCGAGAGCGTGCGCGTTCCCATCCCTGCTCGCACGGCCCACGGCCCAGGGGGATTGATCTGCTGAATCATCGGGCCTTTGCCCTTGCCATAGTCCACCCCTGCTGGAGTTGCGAAGTTATTGAAGCTCGTATTCGTGGAAATGCTGATCCCACCCCAGAAACCATCGTCCGTCCGATTCCTACCAGTAGCGGTGTGGTCTCCGAGATCTTTAGAGTAATTTCCGGTTAGGTTTAGCTGAAGATATTTATTTAACCGAATGGGGACACTGAATCCAATTTCCGCATTATTCCAACCATTGTTATCCCCATTATATTTCAAATCGTAAGCCACCCGCGCATAAGGCTGAAAACCTACTGCTACATCCCCACTTTTCCACACTGGGAGGGTTCTCCCAGCCAACGAGAACTCCAAGTAGCTGCCATTGAACCCATTAAAATCCCAAGCATAGGTTGCGCTAGGCACTACGTATTTGAAATCGTTCCAACTCAAACCCGCTTGGAGTTCAGTCGCATCACTAATACCCCAGAAGCGTTTATCATCAAATTGATAATGCGCGATCCCCAGTGAGCCGTTGAGCTTTTTAGCAATGAGGTCATGATTATATTTGATCCACGTATCTACTTCGGCATACCGCTCGCGGGAAGGTATCCTGAAGGACTCGTTGCGGGAAGTGCGGCGTCCCTGCTTGTCCACCGCGTTAGGATCTTGATCGGATAGAGCTCCATCAGGAAGTTGCTGGTCCAGTGCTTGGATGTATTGCAAGCCCGCTTCCCAATCACCCCGGTTCAGCAGAATGACGGAATTGGAAGCCCCAGAGTTGGCATTGTCAGGCGAGACGCGGTCTAGTACATCTAATCCGCGGAAATAGATCTTATTCATCCAGCCAGTGCTCAAGTTCAGCATCGTAGTGGGAGCGGGCGGTGGTAACGGTGGAGCCGCTTGCGCTTCCGGCTCGCGCTCCGGTTTTAGACCTCCGTGGTCGTCATGCACCTTCGGCCCGGATTCATGCTCACGTTTGGGCGGACTGCTGGGTCCCCGCACCTTGGGCACAGTCTTTTCCTGCACTGGCCGCCGTTGTGGTTCTGGTGCCGACTGCGGGGGCGGAGCAGCAGGAGCGGCTTTAAGTCCACCCGTTGGCATGAAGTCCGTCAGGGTGGGGAGAATCGCCTGAGGACTTTCGAGTGTCGCGCCACCCATCATTGGTAGCGACATCGTGGCTCCGTAGGAGGCCGGGGACGCAAGTAACATGGCCAGCGGAACTCCGGTGGCGAGAATCAATCTTGATGGTTTGTCCATATAAAGGTAGTGCTTTGTGGATTAAAATGGGATGACAAAGACCCCACTAGAGCGCCCGAACTATCAGTCAAGCAATTTCATGCCGACGTTGACCAGGACTTACGCATGAATTCCCCCAACGGGCCAAAAGATTCAAGCCCGGACTTCATGCAGCGATGCCCGGGGTCGAGCGGTTCAGGGAATTGCGGCCCATAGGGCAGCTGGTAACGTAGCGGTCTCAGACGCTCCATGCCTCTCTGGTGGCCCTAGAGGCCATACGCTCTGGGGAGGCCGTTCGCTCCGCTCACGAAGCCCGGGGCTAGATTCTTTTGGCCCGTTGGGTCAACAAACTGGCCGATTTTGATGCATAAGCCCTGGAAAATTTACGTCCGCTGCGTTGCCCGCTTGATAGTTGAGTAAACTTGCGTAGGTCACGCCTCTTTGCCTATCTGCGTCCAGTCCGGCCCCATGCCCGATCTTCCATCCTCAATCTTAAAATTCGGTAGCTACGAGGTTCTCACGAACCCCGATGGGACGCCTTGTGAACTGGGCTCAGGAGGATTCGGGCGCACCTATCGGGCTCGGCACCGCCTCCTGAAGACAGAGGTCGCGTTGAAGGTTATTCATGATAAACACGCCTTTGATGACAAGGTAAAAGCACGCTTCATCCGCGAAGCCCAGGAGCAGGCGAACCTCGTCCATCCCGGCATCGCGCGGATTATGGCTTGCGATGAAACCGATGACGGCACGCTCTATTATGTCATGGATCTGTGTGAGGGGGGGGACTTACAACACTTCATTGAAAAGGTCGGCCCACTAGATACTGCGGATGCTTTATATTTATTAGAACAATCTGCCGAGGCCATTTGTTTTGCCCATGAAAAGGGGCTGATACATCGGGACATCAAACCCTCTAATTTACTCTTGGTATTCAGTGATGAGGGAATGCCCCAGTTAAAGTTAATCGACTTCGGATTAGTCAAACGCATCGGGAAAAGCGCCCATGCCACTGGCGGCCTCCTCACTCAGGATGGCCAAGCCAACTTCACCCCTGCCTTCGCCAGTCCTGAGCAGATGCGGGAACAAACCCTGGATGCGCGCAGTGATATCTTTTCCTTAGGCATGACCTTTTGGTTTCTCCTCACCGCGCAACGCGGCCCGGAAGGCTCCTCTGCCGAGATCGTCAGTGACCGAGTGAACACCCAGGAATACGACCGCCGTCTGCCCTCCACGTTGCCGCCTTCCGTCAAAGGCGTGCTGGCGCGCATGATCCGCAAAATTCCGGCGGACCGCTATCAAAGCGGGGCGGAACTAGTGGAGGACATCAAGCTCTGCCGCCGCTCCTTTCCCATCAAGCCTTCTGATTGGCGGGTGCGCCAACGCCAATTAAGCTCCTTTACCTCCCGCTATAGCGATCCCAAACAAACCTCCGTTAGCGCGTTAGGGAAAATTTATCGCGCACGGGATGTGCGTTCCGAAATGGAGGTGGAGGTTGCCCTGCTCCCCGCGCAGACCCCGCTGACAGCCCTCCCATTACAAGCCGCCAAGCGCCTCGTCGAAGCCAAGCCGCCCGGCGTGGTCATGTATATAGAAGTCGAGCAATACGCTGAAGGCTGGGTGATCTCCCGCGAGCACCCCAACGGTACCAGCCTCTTAGACCTGATGCGGCAGCATGGGGCCACCACGTTTACCAAAGCGCTACCGCTATTTGGGGAACTCGCCAATGCCTTCGATGGATTGCTCGAACTCCGCGTCCCCTCCGCAGAATCGCACCCCAGTCAGATCATCTTATTTGCCCGGGCCAGCAGCATCGTAGGCCGCCAAACCGCAGAATTCGACTGGCAAGGTTGGCGTCCGAAACTCCTCCCACAACTCTCCGGGCAGAGCCACTCGGCCGATCCTAGCCTCACAGCGGTGGACACCTTAGTCTCGGGGGAGGGCAGCTTCCTCGCTGCATTCGGAATTCTCATTTATTATCTGGTGGGTGGAAATATGCCCCCCGCCGCCGCGCGGCTGGAACCCTCCCTACTATCCCGACTAGCTGGATTAGAGGAAACCTCCAATCGCTTACTCGCTCAGGCCATCGCAGGCAGCGATGAATGGGAAACCTGCAATTCCCTCCTCCAAAAGCTAAAACAAGTCGAAGGGGTCTCCGAGAACCACCTAGAAAAGGAACGCCGCCGGGCGCTCTGGGAAATGTTTACCGGTTTAATCACCACTGCTCAAGAGCGCTACGCAGAGCTAAAAACATGGCGTGCGGAAATCCAGTGCCTCACCCAGACCTGCCCAGACCTCGCCAGCCTGGACAAGCAAGCGGCTCAGTTGGAGAAGGCCGCCTCCAAGGTGGAAGAAAACCTCTTTGAAGAAGCACTCCCGGAAACCGCTTCCTCCACCATCCTTTACGCAACGTTAACCGACGGAGAGTCAACCGCAGCCACCTTGGAATCGCAAGTAAGTAGCATGCAAGAATTGCTCACACAGGCGCACCAGATTGCCGCAGAATATGGGGAAAATGAACGCCTCTGGCAAGCCTCCTTGGCCTCCGCGTCCAAGGAGTCTAACACCAGTTTATCCGAAACGGAGACCCTCCTCCAAAAGCTGCCACCGCAAGCGCAGGAACTCCCTGAATGCGCGGAAGCGCTCACTTCATTGCAGCAGTGGCATCACCGCTTATACGGCATCGCGCAGGAACTCACCAGCCTCGCTCAGCAGCCTCCGGTTAGTAGAGTCGCGCTCCAATCGTCTAATTTACACCTCCAACAATTGCAATCCCAAGCCAAACAAGGCCTGGAGCAACTGCGCGGCTGGGCGCGGCAAGCCAGCATGGCCGCCCAACAAGTGCTGCAACAGCGCGCCGCCACCGAGAAACAGCGCCAGGAAATTCTCAACCAACGGAGTGCTCTTTCCCAACAGGCCCTGACCCTCATTGAGGAAATCCGCACTCAGCACACCACCTGCCAAGCCATTGCCAAAACTATTCCCGCGGCCAAGGCGCACGCCCAGCAGGCACAAGCGTTGATGGCCCAAGCGGAACCGTTGCTAGCCAACATCACTGCCTCACCCGCCCAGTCAGACGACGGCACGCTGCAAGCCAGCCTCATCCAGGCGCAATCCCGCTTGGAAACATTGCGAGGCTACCATAACCAAATTTATAAGTTAGGCAGCCTCTGCGAGTCGCTGCAACGCACCGAAGCCGAAGGCCACCGCCGCCAAGAAGAACAGATCATCACCCACTGCCGCCAAAGCATGGACACGATGAATAAGCAGATGGCGGAAGCTCAAGCTCTCGTAGCGGAAACCGACGCCATTGCCCTCAAGCACGAACCCGCTGGCGTGCATTTCGTAGCAGCGCAGAAGGCTTTCCGGGAATTACGCCAAAAAGTGAACGCAGCACAGACTTTAACCACTCAAATTAAAAAGGGCACGACTCCCGCCGATGCTCAGGCTCAGCTGAGTTTCACCACCTGGAACGACACCGTAAGCGCAGAGGCCAAACGCATCACTAGCCACTGTGACCAAGCCCGCCTCATGGCCGCATCCGCTGAACAAGAGCGCCACGCAGATAATCGCGAGCGGGAAGCAGTCAAACGAACCCTGAGCCAATGCGCGGAACAAGCCGCCACCGCCATCGACAACGCCAAGAAACTGGTCTATCCCGATGCCTCCAACAATGCTATTTCCAGTGAAGCTGCGGCCCAACTCCGCAAAGGCAACCAACTCCTCCGCCGGATGGAGGAATCCGTCAGCCAAGTCGATCGCACCGCGCCAGAACAGCTAGCCCAACTCGCCACCGAAGCCCCGACTCGTCTCCAAGAAGTTGCGGGCATCTGCGCAGAGATTGCCCAACTGTGTAAGCCAACTCCCGCACCACCGAAAGAATCTCCTCTACCCAGAAAGCGCCGGGAGGCAACCCTGCCGCCTAATGATGCTAAGGCCAAGGTCATCCCGCTCCCTCCTCCCTCCTCCCCGGAGCCTGGGGAGGTCGGTCCCATTGTGTCCGCAGCGGACAGCGGGGTGTGGCATAAAGCTGGCCCGCAGGTTATCTCAGCACCCGAGCCCATCGTCAAGCCGAAGTCGAAACTCCCGCTGCTACTAGCTATTGGCGGTTTGGCAGCCGCAGCCGCGGCGGGCTTCTTGTTCTGGCAATCCAAGGCACCCATCGAGAAACCAGGCGACAAACCCATCGTGCTGAAGGCCCCGCCTGTGCCAGAACAGGCCTTCGAAATGGAATTGCAGGGGGATTTCCCTATCGATATTGCTGCCTTCCGCAAGAAAATCGTGGTCACCTCGACCAGCTCCGCTGCGCTAGAACGGTGGAAATCTGAGGAGGTTAGCAAAAATACCCTCAAAATCAGCGGCCTATTGAAATTAGGCCCTGAAGCCAGGGATCAAGGGATACTTGATGTGGCGCTGCCCGCAGGTTATTTGTCGCTCACCCACATCGAAGTGCAAAAGCAACCAACCTTAGACGTTACCCGGACCACGGGAGCGGTGAATTACAAAGGCACCTTGGATCCGCTGTATTCGCGCATCATTTTTGTCTGGAAGGGCCCCTTGCCAGACGAGCCCTTGGCCACACCTCCACGGTGGCAGGAATTGCCCGTGCCTCTAAGTGCTTCCTTTAATCCAAGCTTGCCAACTGGGTTGTATGATCTGTTTCTGGATGATGACCAGGACAATAACGCCACCCCCACCCCCTCGATTATTGAGCGTCGCAAATTCCTGAAAATCGAGGTTAAGAAAGAACACCTCGCAACACCCCTAATCGTTGATTTGCCAAGCCCTTTACCCAAGCTGTTTGAGGGAAGCGTGCTCGTAACCCAGATTCCCAATGAGAAATTAGGAGATACCCCTGGCCCGCTTAAAACGATCAATAACCTGCCGGACTACGTGTGGAAACAGTGGACCGAGTATCTCAAAACTCAGTCCAGGAATAGTAACGTATCAGAAAATCTCTTAGCGGTGCCATTTTGTGCCGGCAAACGATGGGACCATTGGAAATATCCTCGCAGACTCCAGGTAGCTATCAATGCTAAGGCATCCCCGCCCACAGCCACTGCATTGTTTAATGAGAGCAGCCCCAGCTTCCAGTTATGGGTTAACATCGTTAACGACGTGTTAACTCTTGAGTCATATATATATTCGCTCAAAACCAAGGCTCAGGGTGAGAAGATTGTCAAATTGTTTGCAACAGTCCTTCCCGTCGAGCAATGGAATAGTACTGCCGATGCTGAGGCGGCGGTTAATAAGGTGCTTGAACTAATCGAGTCCACCGAGTTGCGCTCAATGGGTGACGAGACCTTTGGCGAACTTATCACCAAATTCGACACCCAGATCAAGATCAGCGCTGCCGAATACGCAGAAAAGGCCGCGCGGTTTAACGATAAAAGTGCGACCTCTAATCCCAATTTCAAGGTTTCCTCCATCACATTCACTTCGGATGACCCCGTCCAATTCGTGATCACGTTGGTGGACCGATCCGAACAAGGCGTCACTGAGACTCTAGTTATTTCCTCCGCAGAAGACGGTATCTTCAACGTAAAAGGCGACGTCGTTCAGTCTGAATTTAAAAAAGGCGCGGTAAGAGAGGGCAAATACACAGGCTCCTTAAAGGAGCAACAGTAACCAGTTACGCAGGTAGCACCTCCCAACCCTTCGCGTGCAGCAGCGCCACCATCCCCTGCTTTCCCAACAAATGACCGAAGCCTGGCAGCACCAAACTCCCATTTAGCTTCGAGCTGATCCTATCCACCCAGCACTGGCTGCGATCTACCAGCAATCGTCGATTGATTTCCGCCCCGGTTCGTGCGGCCTCCTCAAACATCACCGTAAGCTTCTCCACATCACCCGCTTTCCATTGCCGGATCAAATTCTCCAGCGTCTCGCCTATCCCTTTGAGCGACTTTAGCGAGTCCCTCAGGGTCTGCAAACCCTCCGCCTTTGGGGTCGCTACTTTCAGCAAGCTATCGAACATTTCCTTGGGGCTTTCCAAGCCGCCGATCGGCTTGGCGTCCCGATAACAGCGACGTTCATAATAGTTATCAGTTCCAAAGAAATTTGAAATTCCTAAATGATCATAAGCCTTTTCCGTCAGATAGAGTGCCGCAAACCACGGACGAAAAGCAGCCACGGAGGCCAAGTCCGCCTTGATGGATTTAGAGACAACAACCACCTCATCCCAGAGATCCTCCGGCACCTCCAACTGCAGGCTGCCATTCTGTGGCAGCGTGCTAATCTCCTGAAAGCGTTGTCTAGTGGTGACGGCCTCCAACTCCGCAGGATGCACTTCAAACACCACCTTTGAGCACGCCTCATAAGCTCTCTCATAGGCCGCTGGCATCGGATAATCCTCCTGCCGCAGGCGATGGACACTCCCCGCTAGCCAAAATTGCGTTTTCCCTTTTTTAACCCGATAGATCAAGCCACGCGATTCCTTCTCAGCGGCTTGGCTATACGGCACAAGTAAACTGAGCAACAAGCAGAGGAAATTGCGCCTGTCTTCGACCATAAATGCAAGTTAACACGTCACCGTAATCCACTCAGGCTGAACTACAATCAAATTCAGGGTTAGGCTGGCATTTAAAGAAGCAGCCGGTCCCCTGGATACTCGCATCCCCGTGGCGGGAACCCCGGCCCCTGCGGCTACTCAGGAGAGGCCAAACGCGACTGCCGCTGTAATCCCCTGGCCATCGCGCGCTACCGCACGCTGGAGTGGAACATGCTCGGCCGTAAAATTTTTCCCATCACGGGGCCTAGCTATGGTTGTAACATTTGATCCGCCACGCCGATGCCGAGGACCGACAAGGCCGCCCTCTGAGATTATCCACAATGTAGGGTGGTGGCGAACGAATTGTGGCTGTCTAATATGCCGGAGATGCTCTAGATTTTCGTGACTTCCACGGCTTCTCCCTTGGTCATCAGCGACAGGAGGGTGGCGCTACGTGGTCCCCAGCTACGATGCCGCGCAGGGCTATATGCTGGCAGGCTTCGCTTGGTTCCAAGGCTGGAATGATCTGGTGGACTCCAGCACCTCCCCTAACCGGGATCAGCCCGACGGCTATGATGCCTACAGTGACGCCATGGCCCATTTCATCTGCGGTGTGCGGAAGGATCTGCGCACCCCGAAATTACCCTTCGTCATGGGCGGGCTCGGAGTCGGCAGACCACCGCCGATTATAGCCCGGAGGAGCAGCGCTACCTGCCGATCCACGATCATTCCGCGCAGCCATGGCCGCCCCTGCGCAGTTGCCAGAGTTCCAAGGAAACGGGGCCGCCATCCTCACGGAGCAATATTGGGACTGCTGGGCCAAAGCTAAATATAATGGCATCCACCAACAGGCGAAAAAGCTGGCCAAGGAAGGTACTCTGCCGCCCGCCCAGGAGGCCGCCACGTTAGCCAAGATGCGTGCCGAGGGCCTGACCGAGCGTGAGCGCGAAGTGATCGACAAAGGCATTTCCAATTTCGAGTTCCGCTACCTGGGCTCCGCAAAGATCCTCGGCGGCATCGGCAGAGGACTGTGCGAAGCCATGCTCATGCTACCACCGCCGCCAGCAGGCCGCTAATTCACCCCTGCGCCTTCCAGCTAATTTAACAAAAGCAGCATTAGGCAGAGGAGCGCGGGCCAAAGAATCGGTCGTGTTTGCTAACTTGGTAGCTGAGCTACTCCAGGCACGATTAACAGTGCCGATCCATCAGGAAATTTCTCTGGCCCCCGCACCCTACACATTGGTGGCGTGATCACGGGTTATGCTCCGCTGGAGGTTAAAGTTGGCGGAGCAGCAAGGTGACGATGGCGGCTATGGCGGCACCACACGGTAGGGTGACGACCCAGGACAGCAAGATCTGCCCCACCGCCTTCCAGTGGGTCTTGTGAGCGACGGTGCCGATGCCCACCAAGGCTCCTACACTTACATGGGTGGTGGAAACGGGGAGCCCATTGAAGCTGGCCGTGGTGACCAGCGCGGCGGTGGCGAGGTTAGCGGCAAAGCCCTCGCCTGGATTCATGCCCGTGATTTTGGTGGACATCGTTTCCGCCACGCGACGGGCATTGATCAGGCCGCCCACCGCCATGGCGATGGCCACTAGCACCATTCCCCAACGAATATCCGCAGCGGTGGCCACCATTAAGAGGGCGGCAATTTTCGGCGTATCATTCAGGCCGCGGGCGAAGCTGACGGCACCTGAACTCAGGAAATGCAGGACATCCAGGGGCTTGGTGCGGTGGCTTGGTGCCAGCTTCACGGCTCGCAAAATTAAAAATAACAGAGCCCCCGCCGCCACGGCTAAAATGGGGCTGAGCAGCAGCGGCTTGGCAAAGCCCTCCCAGAGTTTCGCAAAATTTACCGTCTCCCCAGCAGAGGCCAGTCCTGCGCCCACCAGCGCCCCAGTGATGGCATGAGTGGTGCTAATGGGAAAGCCGAATCGGGTGGCCAAGAGCACGGTGGCTCCAGCTCCCAGGGCGACCGCTAGCAAGAAGAGTGGGGACGCAGTGAGTGCATCGGACACGAGGCCTTTGCCAGAGAATTTCTTCAACAACTCTGCGGCTAGGAAGATGGAGGCCACGGAGCCTGCCCCCGTGGTGATGGTGGCCCACGCGAGGGCTTTTTTATAACTGGCAATCCCGCATCCGTAGAGCGCAGCTACGCCTTTGAAATTATCGTTAGCTCCATTGGAATAAGCCAGAAACGCCGTGGCGAGGAAGAGGAAGATGAGAATAGTCATGGGCCGCTAACTCAGCGTATATGCACAAACACGCAAGTTTAAATTCCCCGCCAACGCTCTTGCGGATTGGTATCCGTCGCGCACCCTGCGGGCATGTTCCGTCGCACTCCGCCCGCTCTCGACTGTCTAGCCGCCATGCGCGCGCTGGGAGAGCCCTCCCGTCTGCGCATCGTGCGCCAACTCCTGGCCAAACCGCATGCGGTCAACGAACTCTGTGAAGCATTAGGCCTCACGGCTTATAATACCTCCCGCCACCTCAGCGTGCTGAAGGCCGCAGGCTTAGTGGAAGTAGAAAAGCTAGCCCAGCAACGCATTTATGCTCTGGCCGCGCATTTCAAAACGAAGTTCACGAAGAATGATCGGGTGCTGGACCTAGGCTGTTGTCAGTTTGATTTTAACCAACTGCCTGAGTGAGCTAATGCAAACGCTCACGGACCAACTGCCAGGCAACCGCCTAGAGCCTCGGCTGCGCATCTATGCGGATGGCGAGATGGTGCTGGGCTGGGGAAAAATCATGTTGCTGCGATTGATCCAAGAAACGGGTTCCATAGCCGCAGCGGCCCGGCAGATGGAGATTTCCTATAACCATGCCTGGAGCTTGATCCGGGTGATGAATCAGAGTTTCAAATCTCCGTTAGTGGAGACGGTGCGGGGCGGCAAAGGCACGGGCGGGGCGGTCATCACGACGGCTGGGGAAAAGGTCTTAGCCTTATATCAAACCATGGCGGAGGAGTGCCAGAAGGCCACGGCTGCGCAGTGGAAAGCCTTGCGCCGCATGATGCGGCCTGCAGAGGTTGCAGGTTGAAAGCTTTAGAAAATCCAATATATTTGACAAAGTATATTGAGGCGTGTAGGGCGGGCGCAGCCTCCAATCTATCGTCCATGAACTTGACTACCCATCCTTGTTTACTAGCCACCACTTTCTTTTTGTCTCTCGCCACCGCTCCAGCAGGGACGTCGCCTGCTCCGGTCGCGGCTTCGCAGAAGAAACTATCCAGCGAGGGACTGCTGAATGATGCGCTGCGGTCATCATCCCCTGCATGGAGCGACTGGGACAT
>JAYVOP010000093.1:0-2104 GCA_043757865.1 Verrucomicrobiales bacterium
CTCCCTAACTTCAAATCCTTCCGCACCCGAGTGCTCTTCTTCCTTGGAAAGCTAGATCTTTCTCCAGCCTAAAAACTCCCCCGAAATTCCCGTAGCGCCATATTTAGCAGTAATGGTTACTTCTGTATCACCAGAGCCTTCTGCGAAATAAATGGAAGCAGGATTGGCTTTCGGCAATTCAGCCTCGTAACCGCTATCTGTCTGTTCAGCTTTAAAATCTACGAAGGGCTTGCCCGCAGTGAAGGTCCAAGTCACTTCTCCTTCAACGACGGTATCGTCGTCAGTTTCAGCATCGCCATCGTCAAGGTGCTTAACGACTCGTAATTTCACAAGCTTCCCAATCACTGTTTTAGAGTCCCCATCCAAGTCTTCCCAATCATCACTTCCATCCGTGGTACCTGTGCAAACCTGCATTTTGTAAGTTTCACTACCTGAATTATCTGCTTGGGCGCGGCCCCAGGAAGTTAAACTTGATCCAACCACCGCCATGCTGGCGGCCCCGGTGCGTCTGAGGAAGATACGCCGCGTTACATTTTTAACCGCAGCTACATTCTGCTCTGCTCTGCTGTCATGTTAGTGAATGGGTTTTAGGTTACGACGGTGCGTTTAACAGTTACAAGCGGCGGCGTCAATCTAATCTTCCAAAATTTCTCACATGTCCAATTTACTATATACACTCGCGTTGGAACAGGCTGGTGCACCGGGGCATCGGATGCTGGGGAAGCTGCTGGCAAGTAGTCTGCTGCGGACATTCTTCGATGGGGAGGTGGTGGTGTTCCGGAATAGTGCGGTGCCGTATTTCCAGGTGGAACGGAAGGGGTTAAGAGAGGTGGAGGTGGGCTCTCCTCAGGTGGCGGAGGGCGGCAGCTTTGCCCGGGAGGCATGGAATTGGAAGTATCTGGCGCGGAAGGAACTGGATGTGCATGGCTATGACAAGGTGCTGTATGTGGATGCGGACTGTCTGGCACTGCGGAATGTGGATCATCTGCTGGAGGGGGACTGGGATATAGCCTACCAGCCTGAGACGCACGCGGTGCATCACGAGGTGTTCAATGCCTATTTAACGAACGCGGAAATGCAGGAGTCTCTGCGAGTAGCATCGAACCGGAAGAGAGGGGACGACGAGGAGGGAGTGTCGGGACGGGCCGTCCCGACTCCTTGGCGGGGGATCAATGCAGGGACGTTTGCCATCCGCAGCGGGATCTTCCATGAGGTGATGGATGAGTATGAACGCATCCACGCGCAGGAGCCGCAGCGGAAGGGGGATTTCGCTGAGCAAGGTGCGTGGAATCGGCTGATTCGGGATGCGCGGGCGGGCACGCCAGGGCTGGGTGGGCAGCTACCCGCCCCGCTGCGGGGGCTGAAGGTGCGGCCATTTGAAGCAGGGGAAATTATGTTTCCCATTGCCCAAGAAACGAACTATGCCACCTACAAGGATGCGGCTCTGGTCCATGCCTTAGGGATGGGGATGAAGGATAAGATGCGCTTTCTCTTCGGGCTCTACATGGGGACGTTTTTCTTTGATGAGAATGGGATGATGCTGAACCTGCTGGAAATGTGATGGGGGAGTTTTCAGATTTCAGTGCTTAATTGTGCTTTGTTAAATTCCATCTAGAGGGCGACGTTAGGAGACCCGCAACAGGAGGAGCATCCATTCCGCTGCGGGAAATGCAGGTCTCCTAACGTCGCCCTCTACATAGTTTGACAAAGTGGAATTAACCTTTGAAACTTACCACCAACGTCTGGTAACTCCCCCTGAAATCAGAAAACTGAAATCTTTAAACTCCCCTCCCATGAGCTTCGACGAAACCTTTCCCCTCCAATACTACATCAACCTCGGCAGACGTGAGGACCGTAGGCGGGAGGTGATGAATACCTTTCTGGATGCGGGTCTGGAGCGGGTGCAACGCTGGCCAGCGGTGGATGCGCGAAGGGTCACGAACGCACGAGGAAACTGGAGCGCTGGCCGGTATGCGCTGGCGCTGACGGATCGGATGATCCTGCGAGAGGCATCACTAAAGAAGGCTGCGGCGGTGATGATCTTTGAGGATGATGTGGTGCTGCATGAGCGGTTTCTAGAGCGGTTTGCAGAGATGGAGTTGCC
>JAYVOP010000094.1:0-7596 GCA_043757865.1 Verrucomicrobiales bacterium
GGACGTGGGCGGCAGCACCGCTGCGAGGGGCTGCGTAATTCCCTGCTCCGCGAGGTTTTTTGCCTCCGGATTGCAGGCAGGATTGGCGGAGTCGGGCGGAGGCTAAAGCGAGTTCCTGCAACTCTGCAGGAGGGAGGGAGGAGAGATCTATTGGTCCAACTCGGCAGCGGGCTAGATAGCCCGGCCATTTCCGGTATCGCATCGCTCTAGCGGGGATCTGCCCCTGACTGCGCCGGACCGCTATTACGTAATTCACATTGCAGCCTAACCTTTCTGCGATGACTGCGTTCGGCAGATCCCAGTCCACGGAAGGCCAATCGTAGCGGACCACACTTGCGTTTTTGCGCCCTAGCCGCTTGCGCGCTTGAACCACAGATCCCGTAGAGCAACCGAGGGCCATGCTAATTTCCCGGTCTGGGGCCGTCCAATCGACGGCGGAAAAATCGAATTTGGATGCCCAGCCCACCGCGTCTAGGTAGCGTTTCATGCGTTAGGAGGGGCGGTTGTTTTTGTTGTCCCAAACTAGAAAATCCGCAGATTTTTTTATCCGCGGCTTGCGGTCAAAGAATTTTTCGCAGCCGTCACTCAGGCGGACGACGGTAAAATTGAATAAGGCTGAATTAGGGCTTTTGGTGCCCCGCGCAGGAGCTTTGTGCCAGGCGTTTGTTGCGGGCAGCACGCGGACGGGCAACGTTACTTTTTCCGGGCCTTTCGGGCGGCCACCGTGGCCTTTGGCAGGGCTGTTTTTTGGGGTAGTGTTCATATTTTGTGGGTTGCGGGACTCGAAGATGGCATCGGCGTCGTCTTCTTCGTCGTCTTTTTCTGCGGCGGCTAGAGCGGCAGCGGTGGCCTTGTCTAGAGCCGCGTTTGCCCATGCCACGAATGCGGGGTTCTTTTCCCACAGCCACCCGCTCCAGTCTCCCGATCCTTCCTCGCTGTAATTAGGGAGACCCCGCACCGCAAGCTCTGCTTCTGTTAGGCCACCTAACTTGTCCGAGAGTGCCCACTCAGTGTATTCCCAATTGAACTCGCCCTCCGCTCCAGGATCTGGCTTAAAGGCGTAGCAGTCGCGTTTGTCTAGGCTTTCACTTTCAATTTCTAGCCAGGTTCCGTTTTCCAGGAGTGAGGCGCAAAGGTCAGGGGTGATGTCAAAGTAAGTTTCCATAATGGTATTTCGTTGGTTGTTAGTTTGCCAGCGGGTTGCTGACGACGAACGATACCACGTGGTTTGAGGATGTCCAGACTTTTTTACTAAATAAGTTTACTCCAGCATGGCCAGCAGCTTGGCCCTAGCAACATCCTCAACCTCCTCGCGGGCCTCGGGAACTAAATCCTCGCCAAGAAAAGGCATGAACGGGCGGGCAGGGATTCCAGGCCGCTTGTTACCCAGTTGCTGCACTGCGGCATACGGGCGATCACTGCCTAGCGTCATGCCCGTGCTCGTTAACCTTGTTAATCCTAGGCTCCGCCAGAGAGATCCGCTGAGCTTTAGCAGCGGATGCGTGGTGTTGCTGTCTTTGCGGTCCGGCCAGCGGAGGGGCCGCAGGCTCGGGTCATCGAAAGCCCGCGTGGCCCGGCTCAGCAGCACCAGCCCCATGGCCTCCAGAATAGGCTTCGGGTCATCCAGCACGCGCATCGCCTTCGATAGCTGCGGGGAGATGGCGTCTTTAACTGTGGTGGTGATTTGCATGGCGGCAAGCTAGGTCAGGATCTTTAGCTGCATAATGACTTTACCACGGCCTTCTACGTGCCCGCAGTATTTAGGATCAAGCAAGCTCATCACGCCTCTGGCTTCACCTGAGCGCCAGTGGAGGCGGTGTAACGGCAGTCTGCTGGCCGCGTGCTCGGCGGACGCCACAGCCTCTACAGAAAATTCTGCGTCTGGGAACCAACGCCACGCGCGTGCTAGGGCTCTCCCGTCGATAAATACGCGCCCGCTCCCCTCTGGGCACAGATCTGGCGGCAAGATACAGTAGATCACGGCCCCGCGTTGCTTGCCCCGGCCCTCGCATCTGGCGCATACGCGCAGAGCCGCTGGCTCGATCCATAGCTCGTCTCCCCAGGGATTGTTGTCCGTGTGGGCCTCCCAGTCTTTCTCTAGAACGTATTCCGCCCAAGCGTCCTTGCGGTAGTTCGCGCGGCCTGTGCCCTCGCACTCCTCGCAGGTCACATACTCTTCAAATGGTTGCCTCCCTAGCTGCCGCCAGACCACCGGAGGGTTGGAAAGGTAGCTGGGCAGGCAATCAATTTGGAAGCTGTCCCCCAATTCGCGGGCAGGCAGATACCTGCCATCATCTGGCAGCGCTAAGATCATGCGGCCATCGGTAGCCCAGAGGCGGCCATCATAGCGGATTACGCTTGCTAGCCTGGGCCAGTAGGCACGGCCCACAAAGGCGTTGAGTGGGCAAGGCGGCGGCAGTGCTAGGGCTGGGGCTGGAGCCATCGCGGCTAAAGGCAGGACGGTTAGGAAATGTCGGCGGTTCATGGTTTTTTTGTTTGAGGTTTGAGGCGGTTCAAAAGTTTTCAGCCTCCATAGGCGGGTCCAGATGCAAGATTTCCACCCCAGACCAAACGTCGTAGTATTCCCTCACGAGGGCTACGGCGGCGGCGTGTGGGTGGGGGACACTATTGCCGAAAGTTGGGAGGATTGAGCGGCCAAATCTACTAGCTTTTCGTCGTCGGACTCAGCCTTAATGTTGGCGCGCAGTGAGAGCGGTAAAGCCAAGGCGGCTGGGTAATGGCTGTCGTGTTCTTTCTGCAGTGACTTCAATCTCAGCAGAGCTTTATTATAGTCCTCGGCCAGTGTATTTAACTGGATGACCGCTGCTTTGTATTCTTCCGGAGTGAGGCCCTTCTTCGTGCGATTGAAGAGATCAAGGTTCTGCAGATACGTTTGGCGCAAGCCTGGAAGCGCATCGGCTAGGAGCGCCCGGTCCTCTCCGAATTTCTTACTCAGCGCGGTAACTTTGGCGAGGGCCTCCTTGGCGGTCTGGGGGCGGTCTGGGGTGGCCGTTGAAGCTGCTGCAGCTTGAGCGGTTTTAGGCTGCGCTGGGGTGGTAAGCTGGGCAGGTTTAGGCTTATCAGGCGTTGTCGGGATTGATGGGGTTGGCGGCGTTGGCGTGCCACTTTTGGCGGCTAGGTGCTTGGCGTAGTCTTCCTCTGTCATGCCTAACGCCTTCAAAATAGCGGCTCTTTTTGCGGGCGTAATGGCCTCCTTTGGCGGCCCGATAGCCGCGCCTGCGTCCTTTCCTAACTTTTGCATTCCAGTCCACAGCGTCCCCCTGCCTAACTTAATTCCTTCGGCCTTCTTTTGGAAGACATTCCACAGGTCAGGGTCGATGTTTTTCTTTAGTTTATCCACGGGAACGCCAAGCGTGCCGGGGTGCCAGCGATAGCCGTTTTTAGGATCGCTCACACTGGGCGGCGTGATGTCGTGCGTGGTTCCATCGTTGGCTGGGGAAAAGAGGATATGCTCATTCAGCGCCTTGTCTAACAGCGGGCCTTCTAGCAATCTGCGCTTGATGGGATGCAGCTTAGCATCTTGCTCTTGGATGCGATCCACCGCGCGCTGCGTGAGCGGGGTTACTTTGCAGCGGCAGAGGTAAGCCCAGGGTGGGTAATGCAGCTTCCAGAAGGGGCTATCGTGGCGGAAAATCTTGCGATTCAACGCTGCGTGACTGGCCCGCACGCGGTCATCTCCGAAGGTCAAATATTGCCAATAAGGGAAAACATCTCGCTGGCGATCCATGACGCGGTATTGCGCGGCGGCGTAGGCTTGGCCGCCGTGCAGGCGGAGTAATAATTCTGCCCGGATCAGCGCGGCGGCGGGCGTGAAGCGCTCTTCCAGCTTCCTGGCCACCGCCTCTTTAATGTGGTCGTAGTCTCCGCCTAACGGCAGATCCGCAATTTGATCGCGCACGAATTGAATCGTCTTTACGTCTTCAATTCCGGTGATGGTGAACGCCAGCGATTTCAATTCGGGAGGCAGCTCATCGAAAACCGCGCGCGTGACGGCAGGCTTGTCCCGGATGGCTGCTGCAGCGGCCTTGTTAGGCACAGGCTCAGTGATAAAGGCGGCTAGTGAGAGCACGTGGGGATAAGGTGGATGCATATTATTTTGTCGCCAGTTGGTCCGCAATTCTCCGGGCCTTCGCATGGCCTGTTTTTGTCAGCTTGATCCACCATGCCCGCGCATTTCCTGCTACAGGCTCGCGGTAGGCTAGTCCCATCAGCTCTAGCTCCGCTGCTATCTCCAGCATCCGTTCGCTCAGCAGCTCGCAATCCTTTGCTAGGTTGGCACTCAACTCACGCCACTCTGGTTGCAGGGCTAGAGAGACCAGCGCCTTCATGTGGGAAAGCGGCAGCCGCTCTTTGGTTAGAGCGCGGAGCTGGTGGAAGGCGGCGGCGGACATGAGTTTTTAAATTTTGGCGGCTTACTCTTCATCCTCTGGCAATAGCTGCACATCATTCCACCCGAGGCTGTAGGCGTCTCGGCGGGCGGGCGTCCAGAATCCTGGCTTGGCGCTTTCCCGGAGGTAAATAGAGAGAGAATGCAAATCTATCATGGTTATAAAAGGAGTGGGCCTCGTCCCTTTTACCAATCCGCTGTAAACCAAGGCGCGCAGCACTTTCTTGTTCAGTTGGATGCCGATCTTTTCTGGCAGGGTCTTGCTCACCTTTACCAGTCCAGACCAACTCACCACGACCGAGGTCATGCCGCCTTTTTTATCGGAAACGTATTTCACGAGTCCGTAACGCGGAGTATGTTGGCTTGGCAGGTTTCCCACGAACACTCCGGGGGCCACCTCTGCGAGGAGGTCAGTCTTGATCGGAATGCCATTGGCAATGTTGATGATGTCAGTCGAGGGCTTGGGGCTCATGGTTTGTTGGCAGTTGAGGGTGTTAGGAAAAATTAGAAGGGAACATCGATGTCGCCCAGGGCGTCCGCGATCGTGCTCGGATTATTGAGGTCTAGCTTGGTGGCCTTAGGGGGCTTGGCCTTGGGGCTGCGGGCTCCGCGTCCCGCGCTGTAGTTCAGGGAAAAAAAGGCTTTCCGCAGGGCATTGGCCGCATGGTCATCCAGGAGCCGTTCCACGCCAGTCTGGCGCTTGAGGATGCCCAGCACGTATTGAGGGAATGGCTTCTTCATTTCCGCGCAGAGTTGCTTGAGCTTCCAGCGCCACGTCTGGCGGTTGGCTAGGGTGTCCGGGATCTCCGCCTTGCCCTTGCTGGCAAATTGACTGCCGCTGGCCTCGCCCAGGGCGGGCGTCGCCTCCGCCTGGGGGCGCGCCCCCGGCAACGGCCCTGCCCGCAAAAAGAAGCCGAACGCATCCGACTCCCGCCCGGCAAGGTTTAAGAAATGGCCCATGAGATGTTCAAAATGCTCATTCACGCAGGAGCCCAGGCTGCCTACGCCAGTGATTTTTTGCGTCTCCGCGTGCCGCCATTTTGTTTGCTGCGCGGTCTTCGCGGTGTCTTCGCGAGGCCGGATAAATCCTGCCTCCACTTGGTGCGCGTATGCCTGGGTGGCGGTGGTGATGAGCATCACCTGTTGAGAGCGGGAGAGGAGTTTCATGGTGATTAATTAGTGATGTTAGGCTTGCAGTGCCGCCTTGCCCTTGTTCGTGATTGTGACCACGCGAAGGTGTGGGTAATGGGAGGGCGAACGCGTGGTTTCCACCAGCCCACGGCTGCGCAGTCGGTAAACCAGATGCCGCCCTAACACGGACTGCCACTGTGGCGTGGCCAGCACGCGGCCCAGCGCAGCCAGTTGTTTTTCCGTGAGGGGACGCGGGGCGCGGGCGGTCGAGCCGTCTAGGGGTAGGGTGAATTGCTCCGGGTTCATTGGTTTGTTAGGAGTTGTCCCGTATTTACATGGGGATCTCGTCATCGGTGGCCAGCGTGGCCTTGGCTTTGCCACGGGCGGCCTCGGCCTTGGCGTTGGCTTTGCCTTCCAGGGCGGAGGTGTCCATCCATTCTAGCTGTGCCTTGGGCTGGCCTTTGGCGGTGCCGTCCTCACGCTCTTCGTTACGCAGGTCTTTGAGCTTCTCTTCCAGCTTTTCCACCTTGCTAGAGTAGTCGTAGCTCATGCGCTGGCCCAGGCTGAAGAGCGCGCCTTTATCTCCCACCGCACCATGCCTGCGCACGATGCCCAGGATGGCGGGCTTGAGTTCTTTTTCGTAGAGCACGGAGGCGCGTTTGCAGGCAATGGCGCGGCGTAAGAGTGCCCGCTCGGCGGGTGTGAGATCCGGTTTTTTAAGCGCGTAGGTTTTGGTGTTATTGGCGGTGGTCATGGCGTGTTAGGGGCGGGGTTAGAATTGAAATGTGATTTGATTTTTGTCTGGGCGCGCGGGCATCGCGGTAGGTTTGCGGCGGACGTGAGAGACGTTAAGGTATCTGCGCGGTGGAGGCTCTGGGGCGGGCACCCCATCGTCGTCCACACGGGTGAGGCGGATGGCTCGCACCCACACGCCGGGGTGGATTTCCCGCAGCAGCGTGGCCGCCCCGCGTTCATTGATCCCGGTGGTCTCGCACGTTAGGTAGAAGGAGTGCTCGGTAACTTCCGGGCCTATCAGGGTTTCGGCGTAGATGTGGTAATAGATCATGGGACTGCAGGTGTTAGCGCTTGCGGAGCAGATACTGCAAAAGCAGCCCTAGCACGATGGTTAGGAGGATCTGAGTGAAGAGAATGAGTAGGCTAGTCATCTGAGGATTTTATTCGGAGGCCCGGCCTAGTTTCTTGCTTACGGCCCGGCTGGCGTCGGCTAGGTGCTGGAGCCCCACAGGCTCTTCCCCGGCTATCAGTTGGGCGCGGCGGATGGTATCCCGCGCAAAGGCTAGGTGGCCACGGGCGCTGGCATCGGCAGCTAGGGCTACGGAAGCCTTCGCCAGGGCGGGCACGGGCAGATCTGGGAGGCGGCTCTTGAGGAACCGCTCGTAATCTTTGGCCGAGAGTCTGTCGTATTGAGCCAGCTCATCCAGTCGATTCACTTTTAGCTGATCGACACTTTCGTAAGCGCTGCGCTCTAGCGCCTTCCAGAGCATGGGTTTGGCCAGGAAAATGAACTCCCCGGGAGTCTCATTCAGCAGGTTAACAATGACGGCTAGGCACCGGCGGTCCATGTAGTGCGCCTCGTCTAAAATTAAGCAGGTGCGCTTAGCCAGGCGCTCCTTCACTTTCAGGTAGCGGGCGTGGGAGCTAACCGGAACATCCCGCACTCCTAGACCCACGCACATGTCGTGTAACATGGCTCCTGGCCGATCATTCCAGATGCTTAGGCACTGGACTAAGCACACGCGGTTATTCCATTTGGCTCGCAGCGCCTTGGCCGCGCTGGTTTTGCCGCCCCCACCTTCGATGGTGATGATGGCTAGGCGGTTATTATCTTTGACGCGGATCAAGCGGGTGAAAATTTCCCTCAACTTCAAAGCTAGGGTGGTATCGGCTAGCAACGCGTCTTGCTCTGGCTCTGGCTCGGCTAGGTCAAGTCCGGACTCAATTTGCGCGGCACAGGACAGGTAGTTCTCTAACCAGTTGTCCAAATTCAATTCGCTGAAATCCCCACGGAATATTTTCATGAGCGTCTTGTCGCTGCC
>JAYVOP010000095.1:0-7590 GCA_043757865.1 Verrucomicrobiales bacterium
TTCAAACAAACGCCGTATGCGCTGCGGGTGGAGTAGGTCATGGAAAAATCATGAACCTAATAGGTAAACAATTTTTCTTGCCAAGGCCGCTTCCATGAACATAAACTTCCGCAACAACAAGCTGCAGAAATGCGCCAACCAGAAAAGCACGGCCCAAAAGGAGTTGGGAGCAGAGCGGGCCAAAAAATACCTCGCCCGCCTCAATGATATGCGGGACGCCATTTGTCTGGAGGATCTGCGGCACCTTCCTCAAGCTAAATTCCACGCCCTCAAAGCAGACCGACACGGGCAGTTCGCATGTGCCTTAGATCATCCTTATCGCCTCATTTTCAGCCCCAATCACGATCCGCTGCCGCTCCTGCCAGATGGCGGGTTGAGTTGGAGCCAAATTACGGCCATCACGATTTTAGAGATCGTGGACTATCACTAACCAACGCCCCTTTATGAGAAAACAACCACTCAATGAATTTCACCCAGACTACATCCCGCCGCCTGGCGAGACCGTCGTGGAAGCGCTGGAAGCACTTGGAATGTCGCAGGCCGAGTTTGCGAAACGCATGGGGCTTACTACGAAGCATGTTTCGACGATTCTCCACGGCAAAGGGCCGATCACTCCGCCGGTTGCTTTGGGGCTGGAATCGGTGTTGGGCGTGCCCGCTCGATTCTGGCTGAGTAAAGAGGCAAACTATCAAGAGTATCTCATCCGCCAAGAACAAGCAGCGGCTTTGGGAAGTCAGTTGGCTTGGGCGAAGGGTTTCCCTGTTTTGGAAATGATCAAGCTGCGCTGGCTCCCTGTGTGCAAGCCCAGGGTGGCTCGGCATCAAGCGCTGCTAAGGTTCTTTGGCGTGGCAGATGTTTCAGCATGGGAAGGCCTCTGGAGCAGGCCGGAGGCGGTGTTCCGGGCATCAGGCAAGAAGAAAGTGTCCAAGGAAGCACTGTCTGCTTGGCTTCGTTTCGGACAGACGCAGGCGCAGGGATTCGATGGTCCAGCGTATGAGGCTGGAAAATTTGTGGACGCGCTCAAGCACATCCGTAAATTGGTGGGGGCTGATCCGGCGGAGTTTCTTCCGCAGATGACATCGGCCTGCCAAGGGGCAGGCGTGGCATTTTATGCGGTGCCAGAGTTGCCAAAACTAGCCATGAGTGGGGCTTGTTTCTGGATGGCAGACCGCCCTGTGATCCTGCTGAATTTGTATAGCAAATCCGAGGACAATTTTTGGTTCTCATTTTTCCATGAAGCCAAGCATGTGCTGCAAGAGGTGAAGAAACGGCTGTTCGTGGACCTTCCGGGGGATGCAGTGGATGACCCAAAGGAACTAGAGGCGGACCGCTACGCCAAAGAAACGCTCATCCCTGCCGAGGCGTGGAATGCCTTCGTGAGAGTCGGAAAATTTGGCCGTGGGCAAATCGAGCATTTTGCCGCTCGCGTAAGTGTGCCCCCAGGAATCGTGGTCGGGCATTTACAGCACCATCGACATATTCCATGGGCCACCCCTCTTGCGAAATTGAAAACCCGCTTTGAATGGCTTTGAATGGGTGTAAGCCTTTTCCTAGCAAACTCAGCCGATCATGACGCCTTTCAAACTCAAAAACTACCAAGAGCGGACCCTGGAGGCGTTGGAGTTATTCTATGCGCGTTGCACGGAAATGCCCTCGCCCAGGCTGGCGTTTACCTCTGCATTTGAGGAACTGACGCAGACCGCCAAGCCCTACCATCCGGTGCCGGGCTTCCCGGAGGAGATGCCCTACGTCTGTCTGCGCCTGCCCACAGGCGGCGGGAAGACGATGCTGGGAGGATTCACCGTGGCGCTGACGGCTCAGCGGTTGCTGCATTTAGAACATTGTCTGGTGCTGTGGCTGGTGCCTAGCCGCGCCATCCTAGACCAGACCATGGAGGTGCTGAAGGACCGGGATGGCCCGCTGCGCCAGGGGCTGGAAAGCGGCTGGGGACGCTGGCCGGGCGTGGGGAAGGTGAGGGTGATGGACCTGACGGAAGCCCGCAGCATTACACGGGCCACACTGGACACGGAAACCGTAATCGTGGTAGCCACGGCCCAAGCTTTTCGGCAGGAGAGCACGGACATTCTGAAGGTGTATGAAAGCAGCGGGGCGTTGATGTCCCACTTCGATGGCCTGAGCAGCGAGGCCATGAAGCATCTGCGCAGAGGGCCAGAGGAAACGTTGCTTTACTCGCTGGAGAATATTTTCCGACTCCGCCGCCCGCTGGTGATCGTGGACGAGGCGCACAACTCCCGCAGTGAGTTGAGCTTTGAAACGCTGAATCGCCTGCGCCCGTCGTGCATCGTGGAACTCACCGCCACACCCGCCACCAAGGGCACGCCCAGCAATGTGCTGCACAGTGTCTCTGCGGCGGAACTGAAGGACGAGGAAATGGTGAAGCTACCCATCGTGCTAGAGACGCAACGCGGCTGGCAGGAGTTGCTAGCGGCTGCCATTGCTAGGCGTGGTGATTTGGCAGAACTGGCGCGGCTAGAGCACGCCGCAGGCGGGGACTACGTGCGGCCCATCGTGCTAATCCAAGCGCAGCCGCGCAAGACGGGACAGGACACGCTGGACGTGGATGCGCTGAAACGGGAATTGATAAATAGCCATCATTTGCCAGAATCGGAGATTGCCATCGCCACCGGGGACACCAAGGAACTGGAAGGGCTGAATTTGTTTGCGGAATCGTGTCCGATCAAATTTATCATCACCCAAAAAGCGCTGGCGGAGGGCTGGGATTGCTCGTTCGCTTATGTGCTAGTAAGTGTGGCGGAGTTGAAGAGTGAGACGGCGGTGGAGCAGTTGCTAGGGCGTATTTTGCGGATGCCCTACGCGAAGAATCGGCCCACGCCTGCGCTGAATCGGGCGTATGCGTTCGTGGCCAGCGCCAGCTTCCGGGCGGTGGCGGAAACATTGCGGGATGCGCTGGTAAACATTGCTGGCTTTGAGAAAAAGGATGCCGCGCAGTATATCACGGCGGCTACTGCGGAACAAAGGCATCTGGGGATTTCCTGCCTGGATGTCAGGGGAACGGTGCCGCCAGTGACGGTGAAATTGCCGGAAATGCCGGAGCCAGCGGAGTTGGCAAAATTGCCCGATACGGTGCAAGAAAAAATAGAGTGGCAGCCGAAGACGAAAACGCTGACGATCAAGGCACCGCTAACGACCGCAGAGGCCGCCAGTCTGAGCGGGGTAATGCTGATGGAAGCCACCCAAACGCTGGTGCAGCAGGCCAATGAGGAGATGCAGCAGCGACACACCCAAGCGCTGGAACTGATGCGCTGCCCGGCAGCGCGTGGGCTGGATTTCCGCGTGCCGCAGATGGCCATTTATGTGCAGGGGGAATGGCATTTATTCGACGAGCCAGAGGTGTTGGACTTCCCGTGGACGCTGCCGCTAGGGATCGCTTTTCCAGACGGTAACGATCTGGCCGCGCTGAATCTGCATTCCCACCTAGCCGAAGGCGGCACGTTGGACGTGACCGAGGATGGCCGCGTGTTAGTGAAGGCGGGGCTGGATTTGCAAAATGAATTGCAGCTCGTTTATACGCCAGAGCACGTCACGGAAACCAAGTTGGCAGGCTGGCTGTGCAAGAATCTCATCGATCCCTACACGGATCAATCTAGCCTGATGGCGTTCATTTCCACCTGGTTGCACGCATTGCTGAACCATGACTCGTTTTTTCTAACCACAGCAAATGCCCTGAAATTCAGCCTGCGCAAAGCCCTAGCGGCTAAGTTTAAAGAGATGCGCAAGGAGGCTAAACAACGGGCTTACCAGAGCCTGCTTTTCCCGCTAGAAGGCGTCACCCAGGCCCGCGTGGGGGACAACTATCATTTCGAATTTCACCCGGACCACTACAGCCCGGGCGGGGGTTTTCAGCGATCCAACGAAATGGCCTATCACTATTATGCGAACGTAGGTGAGTTCGACTCAGGCGATGAGGAAAAGATGGCGTGGCATCTGGAAGAACTTTGCCAGCGCGGAGTATTGAAGTTCTGGGTGCGGAATCTTGTGAGAAAAGGCCACGCCTCGTTTTTCCTGCAAAAAGCCAGCGATCGCTTCTACCCCGATTTCCTAGCCCGCCTGCCGGATGGCCGCACCATCCTGATCGAATGTAAAGGTGGGTTAGGCTGGCCCGCAGCAGAGGACGACCGCCGCATTGGCGAACTCTGGGAAGCTCTCAGCGAGGGCTGGGGGCTGTTCATCATGGTAAAGGACGGACAGGTGGCGGTGCTGGATGCCAAATTGCTAGGGAAAAAATCGGGGCGGCCAGATTCGAACTGACGACTTCCTGCTCCCAAAGCAGGCGCTCTACCAGGCTGAGCTACGCCCCGTGATCCGTTGGGGCCGCATGGTGGAGGAGTTTGCTGATGATGCAACATGAAATCTCCACTACTTGGTAGCAATTCTAGAGAGGCGATGATAGGGTCCGCGCATGACCTCAAGGGAATCGATTTATGTGAGCCACGGCACAGATGTAAGTGAAGTGGAAAGGGCGATCCGGCTCTGCCTGCGGGCGGACTGGGTGGCGGTGCCGGAGCAGCCTGCGCGGGAGGCGTGGGCGGTGTGGGTGCAGCGCGAAGAGTGGGCGCGCGTGGCTGCCCATGTGGTGTCCGTGTATGGGTTAGCCGCCAGCCGGGCCTCTACGCAGATCCTGGCGGCGGATCAGGCGTTAGGCTGTGGATTACGCACTCTTTACCCTAGCATGGAAGAGCTGCCGAGCACGAATGATCCCCTGCGGAAATCCCTCCTGCGCGCAGCCGGCAGTGGCCAGATGCCAGCGCACGTGGCCACCTTCTGCGCGGTCTCTGCGCAGCTTACTTTCCTGCCGTTGCTAGTCGCGTTACAGGCCACATTTTTCTTAGAATGGCGGGCCCGACAGGCGACGCTCTCTGAGGCGACGGTGGCGGCCTTTCTCCATGCCTCCGCACCCTTTATCCAACAACTCCGCACGTTCCTCTCCGCCCATGAATCTTCTGATAAACCCCGCTTCGGCGTGCTCTAACACCCTGCCCACCAGCCCCCGGGCCGCCTGGACGGAGACGGATACGAGCACTAAGGTGCTGCCGGAAACCAATGACAAGGATGATCTGGCCAGCCCCTGGCACGTCGTCATTTACAATGATCCGGTGAATCTGATGAGCTACGTCTCCATGGTCATCCAGCGCATCTTCGGCTACCCCGAGGCGAAGGCCCGGCTGATGATGCTAGACGTTCACAAGAAGGGCTCCTGCATCGTCTGGACTGGGGAAAAGGAACGGGCAGAGCATTATGTGCAGCAGCTCCAATCCCACCAACTGCTCTGCCAAATGCGGAAGGCTAGTGAGTAGTGGATGTGGAGGGCAAGGTCAGGACACCTGCGATCTTCGAACCCAGGCGGGCCGCCAAAGTTGGCGGCTACTTTACCGCCGCAGGCGTGGCGGGAGTCCCTGCCGGGGCTGGGGCCTCCGCAGGCGGCAGGCCCGCCAGGAACTCCGCTAACGTGAGCTGCCCATTGGCATTCCGGTCCTTCTTACGGAAGGCTAGGCTGAGCTGCGCTTCCTCTGGCTTCGTTTTAAAGAATCCGCGGAACTCCTCCAGATTTAGACTGCCATTGTGATCTTGATCCAGCTTGGCAAAGAGTTCCTCAGGCGTGAGCTTGCGCTTCTCCACCTTAGCAGGGGCGGGCTTAGCGGGCTCTGCCCCAGCCGTGGCGAGGAGCAGCGCGAGGAACAGTGGGGGGAATTTCAGCACAGACATCAGCCCGCATCCAAGCGCGCACTGCCATCCCAGACAAGTTCTGAGATGCGGAAAGTTTCACGCTGCCCCGGCCACTCCTTACGGCAATTCCTCGGTCAACTCCTCTGGCAAGTCTGGCACGGCAAAGGCCGCGCGCTCCCGCCAGAGCAGCACGGAGCCTAGCACCACCAGCAGCGCGCAGCCCCACGCCATGGGCATGACGCCATAGCGATAGGCCAAGTGGTAGGCGCAGAGCGGGGCGATCACGCCGCGCACTCCGGTTAGGAAACTATGCACGGCCATGTATTCGGCGGTCTTCTCTGGCGTGGCGATTTTCGTCACCCAGAGGTTCCACACCACATCTGCCCCGGCATTAGCAAAGCCGAAGAGAATGGCCCCGGTGGCCAATCCCAGCGCGCCCGTGCCAGTGAAAAACGAGAGCATCCCGAGCATGAATCCCATATTTAAAATGATCCGCAGCTTGAAGAAGTTCATCTTATCAAAGAGCGAACCTACGAACGGATTAAGCGCCAAGCGCGCGCAATTCGGGATCACCGAGGTGTAGAGGAACACGTCCTCAATGCTGAGGTTGATGCCATAGTGCGGGTTCTTCAGATACTCTGTGCGCAGCGGAAACATGGCCAGATTCGCAAAGCCCAGCAGCATCCAACTCACTAACGTCCAGCGGAAGAGCCGATCCTCTTTCACATGCCGCATCGCAGTCAGCGGATTCCGCCCGCCGCGCGCCTCCAGTGGGGCTGCTGGCATCCGGGAGACCACCCAGCCAGAAAATACAAAGCACGCCGCATAACACGCTAGGACGATGGGATAATAACCCGGATCCCGCTGCAAAAGCCGCCCCGTAAGCCACGCGAAAATGATGCCGCTGAGGATGCGCAGAAAGTAGTTAGCCGCAAAGAGCTTCCCCCGCGTCTCCTTGCGGTAGTTCGCCTGATAAATGGCCGCGTAGAGCGGTGCCGCACTGGCCGCCGCTGCATAGGCAATGACGCCACTGAGGATAAATATTTCCCCATCTTCTAGCCAAAAATGGCCACCCGTGGTGACCATCCCGAGCACGCACGCGATGGCCGCCACATAAGACAGCAGGCTGATTCCCCGCGCCATCAACCACCCTCGCCGGGCCGCCCACCAGAGCACCACCGGGGCCAGCAACATGCCGAAGCTGGTATTCGCCATCAGCAACCCCTTGGCCGTCTGGCTGCTCTGGAAAAACGTGATGGCCACCACCGTGAAGAATGCCGCATTAGCCGTCTCCGTGATGCCCGCCGCAATTGATCGCCAACGCTCCAGACGGAACGTCTTTTGTTCGATAGCTTCGGTGGTCATCAAGAGCAGTGAGGGGTGGGAGAATCTGCCCAGGGATATGCCCCAGGGCCAGCGGCTGGCAGGTAGTGTGGGCGCAGGCTCATTTCAAGACCGAGTTTAGCGAAGCACGCCGTGCGGGGATGTAGTCCGGAAGGCAACTCCGGTAGCAAGCAACGAACGTGTGTCCGCCCCGGCCAGCATCTGCGTCTCCTTTAAGACCTCGACGACCTTACCCAATCGGCGGGGTGAGGCGCGGTCTAGCGGTGAGGATCTCGGGCTCGCCTTCGGTCACGATAATCATGTGCTCGAAGTGGGCGGAGGCTTTGCCATCGGCGGTCACGGCGGTCCAGTTGTCACTGGTGAGGATGTTGACCTCTGGCGTGCCAAGGTTCACCATGGGCTCAATAGCGAGGACCATGCCGGGCTGGAGGCGGGCTTTGATGTCTTTAGAATAGAAGTTAGGCACCTCGGGCTTTTCATGCAGTTTCCGTCCGACCCCATGGCCGACGAAATTTCTCACCACCGAATAGCCAAAACGAT
>JAYVOP010000096.1:0-2075 GCA_043757865.1 Verrucomicrobiales bacterium
CCCTAACTATAGAAACAGGCCTAGCGTCGCCCATCGCGTCCTCCACAGATTCGCATGTAGAGGGCGACGTTAGGAGACCAGCGACTAGCACGGTGGGAATGGCGAGGCACGACGTAGGTCTCCTAACGTCGCCCTCTACATGGAGCCCATCGCCACGGAAGGCCACTGTAGCCCAGCATGATGCAGGCCTCCTAACGTCGCCCTCTACATCGGGTAATTCATGAAATCTTTCTGGCCAGCGGCATCGCTCATTCTTTTGCCTGTGGCGGTGCTCACAGGATTGGCGGGGTATGGGCTGGTGCAGCATCGGGCAGCGGTGGAGGCGCAGGCGGTGCGGGATTGTCGTATTTCCCAGGTGGCGGAAACATGGTCGGCAGTGCTGGATGCCGTCTTGGAGGCTGGCCCGGACGTGGTGCTCTACGAAGACCCGCCCGTGCCGCAGCCGCCCAGTGCAGATGCCGCTGCGCTGGAATCAGCCCTGGCAACCACGGACAGGACAGCGTTGCAGTCCTTGCTAGGCTCCACGCAACGCACGGCAGCAGGATTGCCTGTGGCGGTGTTAGCAGGCTGGCATCTAGCCAATGAATCCAAGGCCGCAGCGGACGTGCAGGCGGGTATCCGTTCGGCGTTAGGAGAGCATCCGTCGCCCATTAGCTCACGGCTCATCGCCCAGTTAGCAGGTCTCCTGCCAGAGGCGGATACCGCCGGCTACGAGGCCCTGTGGCTGCAAATGGAAGCCCGACGCCACGCGCTGCGGATGCGCAATCCCGCGTGGAAAGCGGACTTTGCGGAGCCAGAATCCGTGCTGCCCGGCGGTGGCCCTACAGATCACGCGCTGGTCAGCCCACGCCAAGCGGGGCGCAGCAGGGTCTTGCTAGCCAGTGATCTGGAGGCGTGCAGGCTGCAGTTGCAGACGCAGACTGCACGGTTCCTCCCGCCCTGGGCGGAGGTGCTAGTGGTGGCATTGCCCGCTGCGGATCTACCGCATTTTGCCAATACCGCATCCCGTGGATTCGAGATCTGCGTGCGCCCCTCCGCAGAGGCTAATTTTTATGCGGAGCACGATCAACTCGTCCGTTGGGCCACAGCGTTAATTTCCACCGCCGCACTCACAGCCATCATCGGCCTGTGGATCATCCGTCGCACCCTGGAACGGGAGCGGAAACTCAATGAAATGAAGTCCGCATTCGTCAGTAGCGTCAGCCACGAACTCCGCGCGCCCATCGGCTCCGTGCGGCTCATGGCGGATGCGCTGGCCTCTGGTAAAGTCACCGGAACACCCGCAGCCGAGTTTCACCGACTGATTGCGAGTGAGGGATCGCGCTTGTCCGCCTTGATCGAAAACGTGCTAGACTTTGCCCGCATCGAAGCCGGGCGGAAGCGATACACCTTTGCCGAGACAGACCTCCACGCGCTGCTCAACGATGCCGTGCGGCTGATGACCCCGCAGGCGGAAGCCCGCCAGCAGACGATCCGCTGTGAGCTGGAGCCGCTACCGTGTGATCCTTGGCTGGACGCTCCGGCCATGCAGCAGGCGGTGATTAACTTGCTAGACAATGCGCTGAAATTCAGCCCGCCAAGCAGTGAGATTTCCATCCTATTGGAGCGCGGAGTTGCACTCCGCCCCACGGCGCATGGACCTGCTGCTCAGGCCATGCAGCGGAGTGCCACTCCGCGCTCCCACGCGGCCTTCACCATCACTATCACAGACCCTGGCCCCGGCATTCCTGCTAGCGAACACCAGCGCATTTTCGAGCGCTTCTATCGGCTAGGAAATGAACTCCAACGCGAGACCACAGGCACTGGCATTGGCCTAGCCATCGTGAAGCATGTGGTGGAAGGGCATGGAGGCAGGGTGGAAGTTTACAGTTTTCAGTTTTCAGATTTCAGTTCTCAACACGGAACTATTATGGTTGTCACTTTGCCCACCGCCCCACTGAAAACTGAAATCTGAAATCGCCCCGCCCCATGTGCCTCCTCATCATCGAAGACGAACTCCCCATGCGCACCGCCCTGTGCGAGACGCTGAAGGCCAGCGGCTACAAGGTGCGCGCGGCGGCGGATGGAGCCACGGG
>JAYVOP010000097.1:0-7544 GCA_043757865.1 Verrucomicrobiales bacterium
CGGGATGCCTTTTTTGAAAACAAGCGGGCGAACAATCCTTTCTTCTACAGTGTGCTGGCGCATCTCTCACTGGACGCGTGGCGGGCGGCCACGGGCACGCCGCGGGATCGCTTTAACGTGGTGCCCATGCGGGTGCCTGCGCTGGTCTTCGGACTGCTCAGCATCTGCACCGTGTGGGGACTGGGGAAACGGCTGGGTGGCCCCTGGGTGGCGGCCACCGCAGCGTTGCTCTGCGCGGTGCATCCGCTGCACGCACGTTACGGCGTGGAGGCGCGGGGCTACTGCATTGTGTTATGGTTGGCCCCGTTATTTATTTCCCAGTGCTGGGAAGTGGTAGCCTCCGGGCGCTGGCGACACGCCTTCAGCACGTCGTTTGTGGCGGCGGGGTTGTTGTATGCGTTTCCGGGCGGAGTCTATTTCATAGGCATGGGTGCGGTGGGGCTGAGCCTGCTGCTGCTCTGGCGGGAGGCCGGGGAACTAAATCGCGCCACGTTCGTGCGGTTGGTGGTGGCAGGCACGTTAGCGTTGGCCGTGATGCTCTTTTTAATGATGCCGGGCATCATGCAGGCGCTGGTGAATCTAGATCAACAATTCAAGCCCAACGGCCTCTCTGCGCCCTGGTTAGCGCAGACGTGGCATTGGATGGCGGTGGGCTTAAACTATCCGCTGGACGGGCAAGAAACGCCACTCCGGGAACACACCCTGAGTTGGGGAGCGTGGTTAGGAAACTATGTCACCACTGCTCCAGTGACCTGTCTGGTCAGCCTCGTGCTCATTCCCGGCCTACTCTGGCGGGGCGGGCGCCACTTATGGCAGAGCGGAGCTGCGGGCCAACTGGTGGTGTGGATCAGCGTGGGCGCGCCTGCGCTGTGCCTGCTGCATCATGGGCTGATCACCCACTACTCCATTTTTGAATGGTATCTGATCTATGCGCTGCCAGTGTTAGTGGTGGTGACCGGGATCGGGTTCGTGCAGTGGCTCGGCGGCCTGGAAGGGAGGCCTGCGGGCACGCTGATCGGCGGCTGGGCGGCGGCCCTGGCAGCGGTGGTCTGGGCCAGCTATGGACCGCTGCGGGAGGAACGGCTAGGGCAGTATGCCCACTGGAAAGAGGAGGCGGATCTCCCGACCGCACATTCACAATTTGACCGTGGGCCGAATACCTGGGTCACGTATGCCGATGGGCGCGTGCTCTTGCTGGGGAAAACGGCCCAGTTACCCAAAACGGATTAGCCACATGCATCCCGCCCTAGCCGCCCTGCCGCATGGTCCTAGCTTTCGTTTCGTAGATCATCTCCGCAGCCTAGATCCAGGCGTGGCGGGCGTGGGGGAATACCGCCTCCAGGGCACGGAAGCCTTTTTAGCGGGCCATTTCCCCGGTGCGCCCCTGCTGCCCGGCGTGCTATTAGTAGAAGCCGTGGCCCAGCTCGGCGGCGTGGTGGCGCAGAGTGATCCTAACGTGCCGCCACTCGCAGAGCTGCGCCTCACTGCCATCGCCCAGGCGAAAATTTTCGGCAGTGCGGTCCCTGGGGAACTCCTCACGCTCCACGCCAAAGTGCTCGGCCGCAGCGCAGGCCTTGTGCTCATCGAAGGTAGCGCCAGCGTGGTGCGGGCAGACGCAGAGGTGCTGGTGCTGAGCACGCGCCTAACGCTGAGTGGAATCGCCAACGGGTAATGCCGAGGGCGGGGCGGGGCGGCGGCTGAGCCTTCGTCATTTTCCCAACCACCGCTGCCGCCAGTGCGCCCGAGAAATCTTTCCCCGCGCATCTGGCCGTAGCTCCTGGCAACTCCACCAATGCCTCGGCTGGCAGGGCGAGGGCAGATGCGCCAACTGGGCGGCTAGGTCCGCCAGGCTGGATTCGGCAGCATGATGCACCACCGCCACCACTTCCTCCACGCGCAGCGGATCTCGGCTGGGGATGCCGAAGACCACGCAATGCTGCACGCCAGGGAGACGCTGCAAGGCCTCTTCCACCAGGGCGGGAGCCACTTTATAGCCCGCCACGCAAATGGTATCCCCCAGGCGGCCTAGCAAGTGCAGGGTGCCGTCCGGGGCTAACTGTGCGCCATCGCTAGTGACATATTTTCCCGGCTCCCAGGGCTCCGCATCCGCATAGCCCAGACCCACCGCGGCAGACTGCACGGCTAGCTGGCCCGCCTCCACGGCTAGCTGCACGCCCGCCATGGCGGTGCCTGCTAGCGCGGCTTCCGCCCGGGGGCCTAACGAGCGATCAAAAGCAATCCCCCCGCATTCACTACAGCCGTAAAAGTTCCGAATCTTCAACCCGCTACGGGCGTGCTCCGCCGCCTCGATTTCTACCGGCAGGCGAGCCCCCGCAGAGATGGCGGTATGCACTCCCTGCAACTCCACGCCCGCCCCATGCCACGCCCTCCACAGCGCAGGCACGGCGGGCAGCGTAACCCCCGAAGCCTGCGCCAAGGCCAGCCGCAGCGTGTGCGGCAGCGGGTTTTCCAGCAGCCACAGCGGCACCCCATGCCAGAGCAGTGGCAGCACCAGATTGGAAAATCCGTATGAATGCGCCATGGAAATGACGCCCAGATTTGGCCGCTCCACGTGCAGATCCATCGTCTGCATGATCTGCGCGCCATCCGCGGCTAACTGGTCAGCGGTAAACATCACTAACCGACGCTGCCCCGTGGAACCTGAGGTCATTTTTAAATGCCCCACCGCCGCAGGCAGACTCCCCACCCGTGGCGGACTAGCACTGCCAGAATCATCCGGCAGCAGCACCGCGCCCGCCCGCCACGCCCGCAGCACCTCCACCAAAAAGGCCAGCCCCGTGGCCCGCGTCACCAGCACGGACGGCGGCTCCGCAGCTTCCTCCGCCAATGCCGCTAACTGCGCAAAAGTCCACGCCCGCCCAGTCGCCAACTCCCGCACCGCCACCCGCTGCGCGTGAGCCGCCACGACTGCGCGCCAGCGCGCATAACACTCTAACTGATTCCGTCCTTGCATGGTCGGAGCGTGGCACACTCTGGCGGGCGGACAACTAGGAAGACAACCTGCCCGCGCTAGCCATCACCCCCTCGCCAAAAGCGTGAGGAAAGGGAGGTCTGCGGGCCATGATGCGGCTTTTAGAGCCGCAGGGCAGGCTTGAGAAAAGCTGTGTTCTTGGAGTTGCCAGGGAGGGCATTGCTCCTAGGCTCTGCGGCCATGCACATTAACGACATCCTTGCCGCCACGCCCACCACCTTTTCTTTCGAGTTCTTTCCGCCCAAGGGACCAGAAGCGGTGGAGCGGCTCTTTGAAACAATCAATCAGCTAGAGGCTTACGAGCCTAACTTTGTGAGCGTGACTTATGGCGCTGGCGGCACCACGCGGGAGATGACGCATGAGTTAGTAATCCGCATCAAGGAGAGGGGCGTGCTGGACCCCATTCCGCATCTGACCTGTGTATGCCATGGGGAGGCGGAGGTGGCGGAGATCCTGCAACGCTATGCGGAGGCGGGCGTGAGTAATCTGCTAGCCCTGCGCGGAGATCCACCACGGGATCGGCCAGACTATGACCGCGCGAAGGATGCTTTTGCTTACGCCGCTAACCTCGTCAGCTTCATTAAGAAATTCAATGCCAGTGGCGCGCACCCGGACCCCCGGGGCTTTGGGATCGGCGTGGCGGGCTTTCCTGAGGGGCATCCCACCACCCCGAATCGGTTGCTGGAAATGGATCATTTAAAAGCCAAGGTGGACGCAGGCGCGGACTATATCTGCACGCAGTTGTTCTTTGATAACAATGATTTCTACGATTTCCGGGAGCGCTGTGATCTGGCGGGGATTCACATCCCCATCATTGCTGGCATCATGCCGATCAGCAGCACCACGGGGATGCGGCGGATGGCAGAGCTAGCCGCGGGGAGCCGCTTCCCCGCCCGGCTGCTGAAAGCCCTGCACCGCGCTGGTGAGAACCCCGAATCCATCCGCCGCGTAGGCCTGCACTATGCCACGGAGCAGTGTGCGGACCTACTGAATCATGAGGTGGCGGGCATCCATTTTTATACTTTAAATCAATCCAATGCCACGCGGGAGATTTATGCGAATCTGGGATTGAAAAACCTGCCGGGGGCGGCGGCCTAACTGGTGCAGCGTCATGGCTCTACGTGCCCCCCTTCCCCAGACTCCCGGCCAGATCCTCACGTGGTTTCTCCAGTTAGGCTTTGGTGCGGTCTTCGTTTATGCGGGGGTGGTAAAATTGGCTGCGGACCTAGGGCCGATTAGTTTTACGGATGACATCCGCAGCTTTCACCTGCTGCCAGACCCATGGCCCGCTGGGCTGGCCATGAGCCTGCCGTGGCTGGAGATTTTCTGTGGGCTAGCCGTCATCTTGGGGCCGCTGCGGCGGGGGGCGTTGTGGTTGCTAGTGCTGTGTCTGGTGGCGTTCTTGGGCGCGCTAGCGCAGGCCTGGGCGCGCGGGCTGGATGTGAGCTGCGGCTGCTTTGGCAGTAGTGAGACGCACGGGACCATGGGCTGGCTAGTGACGCGGGATGTGGCGCTGCTAGCCGTGGGCCTGCGGCTGGCGTGGTTAAGCGGGCGGCCCGGTGTCTCTAGAGAAGCTGCCACTGGAGCTATTCACTAGATCTCCATTGCGGTAGTGCTTCTTTTCAAAGCTGCCTGCGCAATCATCTTCACCGGTGAAATGCAGCGTCATTTCCTCCACCTCGTCTCCGTCTAACACGGGCGTGGAGGTGACGATGCGGCCCGTCTTATCGTCGATGCGGGTATAACTGTAGCTGTAACCATTCTGCTGGAGGGTGCCGCCCGTCCGCGTGGACTTCACGCCCTCACCGCTAGGGCCGAAGGTCAGATGGGCCACCCCGCTGAGGTTATCCGTGACCTCTAGCTCCAGATTATCTGCATTCGGCGGCGCATCGCAGTGGGCCGTGGTATTCCCAGGATCCGGGGGGGCGGTGTGGGTGAAATTTCCACTATCATGATCTCCCGCCTGTCCGGTGGAGTCATCAAACCTCGTGCGCTCCACGCTGCCAGCGGTGGGGGAGAGGGCGGTGAGCCGCAGCTCCTCCAGGATGCCGCCCGTGGCTCCGCTGAGTTGGATCAGCCCCACGGTGCTGGTCTCTGGCTCATAAGTATAGTTGATGGTCTCCGGCGGGCTCGTCCCCACTTGGCGGGTTAGGGTGGTGGCGTCAAAATGGAGCGTGATCGGCTCACCTCCGAAATGGATCGTGTAGGTAGCACCCACCAGATTGGTCGGCATCGTGCCTAGGCTCGTGCTCCAGACCGGGCGATCACTGAGGGCAAAGAGGCCCCCACTGGTGTCCGTGACCACTTGGGCGGGCGTGAGGAAGCGACGGATAAATTTCCCGCCATGAGCCGAGGCGAAGTCGATCTCTACCACGGCCAGCGTGCCGCTAGAGAGCGTCATCGTGAGGCGGCCAGTGTTCGCGCCCGTTTTCACATAGCTCCACGTCATGCTATACGGCTTGCCTTCGGCCAGCCGATAGATGCCCTTGGTGGCCGTGAGGAGCAGGATCTGCGGGCTGCCCACTTCCTCCGTTAGCGTCAGCGTCTGATTCCGCTGCAGCGTGGCCGGGGCTAGACCCACAGAGTTAGGATCTACCTCCGCCACGCGGAAATGGGCATGCGTCGGTGGCACCTCAGAGACGCGTCCGGCAAAGGTGATCTCCCCGCCCGTGCCGAAGACCACCTCGGACGCCGGAGACCATTCATCCTCCGCTCCAGCGCCCGTTTCTAGCTGATAGGCATGTCCGGCTAGAGAGGGGAAAGGCACCTGCCACGCGGGCTCCACCGCCACCTCCGCCACGGCGGCACCGGGGAGGATAGCGCTAGCCAGCGCGCCCCAGAGCAGGGCAGCGCGGAGATGCAGGAGTGGGAAATGGAAGTGCATAGAAAGGACCAGCGGCTAGCAGTAAGCAGGTAATATGCCTGCTCCGCCGCTGGCTTGTCACGCTCTTTCTGCGGCATTTACCTCCCGAAAATGCTCGTTTACGGGTCATTCTCTCAGTTCGAGTGCTGCCAGGGGCGGATTTGCCGTGGAAACGTCCTCACCGCCCCGGCCTTACCGCTGCGCGAGCACTAACGCCCCCACCACCATCAACGACACTCCCACCGCCGAACGCCACGTGAGGGCCTCTCCCAGGAAGGCCGCGGAGAGTAGCACCACGAAGACCACGCTCAGCTTATCGATGGGAGCCACCCGCGAGGCTGGTCCCAGTTGGAGCGCGCGGAAATAGCACCACCAGGAGGCTCCCGTGGCTAGTCCAGAGAGCACCAGCCACAGCCACGTGCGGGAGGACAGGCTGCTCAGCGCGCCCCCTGTGCGGCTCAGCGCCACTAGGCCCCAGGCGAACACCATGACCACGCTGGTGCGGATGGCCATGGCCAAGTGCGTGGACACGCCCTCCACGCCTAATTTAGCAAAGATGGCCGTCAGCGCGGCGAGTGCCGCCGAGAGGAGTGCCCAAGTAATCCAATGCATGGCTGGCTAGTGTTTGGCTTGCTCGTAAAGTTTAATGATGCCGTCCATCGTCCGTTGGCTGAGGAGGTTCGCCTGCTTGAGCTTAGAGGCTAGTTGCTTCGTGGCATCGTCGATCTCGCTGGGCTCTAGGGCGGCCACACTTTCCGGCACGAGCGTAAAATTAGCCGGATAATGCACCGCCTCCCGGGCCACGAGCAGGGGGACACGGGGGGTGATGAGCAGCTTCTCGTCACGATACGGGCCTTTCTCTAAGACCGGGGGCTGGCCCCGGGACATCAGCAGGAGGTTGGATTCGCTCTCGAAAACGCCCAACTGCTGGCACGTGGCGAAGTTCGTGCGCAGGGCCTCGATGGTGATTTCCGAGCCGCGTTCACTGGAAGTCAGCGCGCGGAAGAGCCAAGGGAGAGCATGGGAGCCGCTGGCCTCGGGGTTGCCAGGGTTGGCGGCATCGTTGGCGTCCTTGAGCGGGCGGGGGGTGATGAGGCCCGCCTCCACATCCAGTTGGTATTGATGCAGGTTGGCCAGCAGCCGCCAGTAGTTGCCAAAGGATTGGTCCTCCGTAGCCGTGGGGTTAGTCGAGACCGCCTCTAGGTCCGATTTATAACTGAGGACCACATGGTCCCAGGCTTGGGCCGTGGACCATTGATCGTAGCCCAGCCAGCCACCCACCGTGACCATGAGGAGCAGGATCAGTTTCCAGAAATGTTCGGTTAATAAAGACATAGGGCCAGGGAGGGTGGTTGGAAAGGGGCGGAACCGCACCCTCGGGGCAGGATGCTACGCTTCATCGGAGGCGGGTCAAGTTGAGCAAAGATAAAATCATCCCAGTCTCCGCCGTCATCCGTTTCGAGGGCTCAGATGAGCAGATCGGCCACTTCTCCCCGGCCCGCAGGCGGGACGCCCTAGGCCCGCTGTCCGTGGTGGGGGGGAAGCAGAGGGCTGTCATGCGCTTCCACGGAGGCATTTCCGGCCAAAACCGCCTCCGGGGAGCCATCCCCCGCTCTTGGGGAGCCATCCCCCGCTCTTGGGGAGCCATCCCCCGCTCTTGGGGAGCCATCCCCCGCTCTTGGGGAGCCA
>JAYVOP010000098.1:0-7532 GCA_043757865.1 Verrucomicrobiales bacterium
GGGTGGACAATGTTCCCAGATCCGCTGCGGGCACCGCTGCCGCCCCAGCCTCCGGCTTCGCTGGAGGCACCGTGAGGAAGGGATCCGCACTTGCTGCCATGCCCACCGTGGGCAGGAAGCAGAGCAAAGCGAGACATGGGCAAAGGCAAGATTTCATAAGCATGGGTGTAAGTTAGGTGGTGCAGCCCTACCATAGCACACGGCCCGTGGCGAAGTGTTAATTCGCGGCAAAATCTTTGTTAAAGTTATGTCAAAGCCCGCCCGTGACTTTGGACTGCGGCAGCCTGCTAAGCCACGATGCGTTCAAGCATAGACGCGGTGGGTAAGGTGGCGTCCGAGCCTGCGTGACTGAGCTCATAGGATTTCCGTAAACGTCCCCTAGCGTAAATCGGCAAATTAGACTTACGTCAGCCCCCTGTAGCAGCGAACGTGAGTTAGCTGCTGCGGAAGGAACAACTAATCATCGACACGCGCCTGCATTCTGCTACAAATGTTCACACTATGAATGCACGTATTTTCTTCCTCTGCTTATTTGCCTGGGCCGCCGCGCTCGGGAACGCGGCTGCGCAGACGCCCATCCCGGAACTGAATCGAGTGCGGGGTGTTTGGGATTTCAATGATACTTTAAATTCTTACTGGGCGTGTCAACCACCCGTGAAATTGGTGGGCACGGCTACAAATTATGTGGCGGAAAGCAGCTACAAGTTCCAACGTTTCGCCATGGGACTGACCAATGCGCAATGGCTGGAGATGCCAACCGTGGGCGGTGCCAATGGGCCAGTCGGGGCGTCGTATATGAATAATTGGACTCTCGTAATGGATTTGCGGGTGCCGCTGGCAGGCACCAGTGCAGATCCGAAAGGCTATGTGGCGATACTCCAAGATGAGGTGAGCACGACGATAGATGCAGAATGTTTTATCGGTCCTACAGGGGCGCTCTATTTAGCTACCGTGGGAAACGTCACGCCGAGCAATACCTTTCCCCGCAATGTTTGGACGCGGCTAGGCATCCGGTCCACCTATAATCCGACGACGACGAAACAGGAACTCCAGTATTTTATCAATGGTTCGCCCGTCGGCAGTGTCAGCAGTGTGGATAGGGAAGGGCGGTTCGCGCTAGGAGGATACGCCTTTCTTTTTACTGACGATAATAATGAAACCGCTCCTTTAGACGTCAACAGCTTGGGTTTTTGGTCTCAGAGTTTATCCAATAGCTCAGTGAGCGCGATGGGTGGCCCTACGACTACGGGATTAAACTGGTCGGGCCTTCCAGTCAATACTTGGTGCCCGCCAATTCCTTATCTCACGGGACAATTAGCTTCGGGAACGATCAATACCACTTTTACGGCGGCCACCCAGATGAACAATCCGCTGCTGCAAATCAATGATCCGGTGGTGGCGGGCACGGTGGCTCGCGTGTTGTTAAATTTACCCTCGCAGGACGGTAAGATTCCGGGAAAGCCACGCCACTATTTCGATGGCCTCATCACGGTGGATGTCTTGCCGAATGGTGACTGTAAGCTGGTTTACGATGTAAATGTCAAAGTGCTCCCCGACCCCGTGTATGGCCCGCGGGATGTCGAGTTGGTGGGCAATGTCATGTTTGAAAGAGTGGAAACAATCATGCGGGGGGCAGGCATTTTGGGGAAAACGACGCAAATCATTCTCCCCATCGGGTGTCAGGCTTCATCCACCGCGACTTCCCGACGGATGAGATCCACGCTCCACAATTCCGACGCTTACTATCTGGACGCTAATCTTGTGCCGACAGCTACATATCTGAGCTTCGATGGAGGCTCCGTTGGCGGCAACGTTACCAATTCGCTCTACCTCTCCTTTGACCGATTGCCAGTGCGTTGGAAGACACCGGAGCTACGGTGGTATCCGGCCACTGGCCAGCTAGTTTTCACTCCGGATAGCGCATTTTCGATGCATCATCGCGATCCGCAGATTGCCGTGATGGCATTGCTAAACCAACCACGGGCTACCAATGACGGGATGTTCCACTATGCGCTGCCAGAAGGCAATTCTGTGACCCTATCCGCTAATGCCGGCAGTTATACTTTCGTCAATTTTGCCAGCCTTTATCTGACACCAACGAAATTTCCCGACGCCATCACGGCCCAGTTTGACACCCATTTCCCCCGTGACTGGACGATTCAGTGGACAGATCCGAACAGCGGGGTGCGGATTGTGAATAACCAAGTGGATGGCGTAAGCCACCTCAATGGAGTGACCAGCAATATGGGCGTGCGCTATGAGCAAGGCTGCGCGGACGGGGAGTGCGATGGCCCAGTGCCCGCGCTGCCGAAGGTGAGCAGAGCGCTGAACTTCACGCCTGCCGGCAACTCTTGGAACTTCACGCCGGACTTAGGTCTTAGCAAAACCGGCACCCCGGTTGTAGCCTCTGGGACCATGTTAGCGTGGGGTTATTCCGGGGCCACCATCGCGCATCGGCTATCGCCAAATTTCACCGCTGCCCGCGCCCTCACCGCTGGCAGTGTCCTGCGCGGCCAAGACCTTACGTCTGCAAATGGCCCGGCTACGTTGCTCCTCAGCGGCCACACTAGCCCGACAAATAGTGTGCTAGTAGAACGTCCCGGCACGGCAACTTACGATACTGGCGCAGCGGATTACCCAGGGCTGAATTTCCGGGTGCCAGACGCTACGTTCACCGCCCGTAGCAATCTAGCCGGAAATGACACCGCGCCCTACGCCCTGACCACGAACTCGAAATATTACACGCGCATCAGCGGGGTGAGCGGCAAGCACGAGTCCGCAGCGAATACCAATCCAACATTCGTCGCTTTTGGATTCCCGTTTCGCCTCAGCGCTCTTCGGTTAGGATTTCTCAGTGGGAGAAATGTTACTAGCGGGGTGCAGGGCTATTGCGAGGTGACCACGCCACTAGACAAATTCTTTGCCCTCAATTTTGATCGTCTCATTTTCGGGTGCAGCGGAGCACTGCAAGGGGCGAATTTGTCCGCCACTCAACCATCGATCACGTTGAGCTATTGGGGAAATCTCTTCACGCCAACTGCTTTAGATTTTCCCCAGCCGAAGACTTGTCCGCCGCCGCCTGGCTCCGCTGGATTTGTTCGCCTAGCGGGCACCTCTACGTTCCCAGCCTTATCCAGTCAGCCCATGAGTGGCACGCTCGGATTCGCCAATGGCGATCTCGTCACTGAAAGCCTGCCCAGTAGCGTCATCAATGGCGTCGTGACGCCGGTGGCACAAGGACTGGGTGCCATTTCCCGCTTCACGCCCAATGGCCCAGTCATCGTCTCTGGCCCAGCTGGCACGGGTTGGCGCGTCTATGCGCAAGGCGGCGTCTATCTGGACCGCTATGATCAATCTGGTGGCGAAGCTGCTGGCACGGTGAATCTAAATGGGCTGGTGGATGTGCCGTTCTTCATGGACTTACCGGTGCATCTTTCCACCTCTGCTGCAAAAACCGCGACGGACACTACGTTAGTCTATTTTCGGAACTTGATCTCCACTGAGAAATATTACGATCCGGAACACCGCGGGCGTCCTTTTGGAATCCCCCGGGACACCTTTTACACGAGCGGAAATTACGATCCACACGCCACAAAACATTGGCTGAACCTCGTGGATTTCGATTATCCGCTGGTGCAAGATGTCAGCCGTCAGTTTAAAAGCCGTGCGCCTATCACGGATAACGCGTTGAAAATCATGAAGCTGCAACACCAAGTCACCGCCTTGTCTCCAAACATGGCGGAACTGAATCTCAAAGGCGAAATCGACATTGATCCGTTGGGGAAACTCGCGGAGATTTCGGTGGGAGGCTTGTTGGAAAGCTTGAACGACATTTTCCCTGGTGTTTCTTCCAGCGTGCTTAGCAAAATCACCAAGGGTGCGTCTGCGACAATTAATTTCGATTCCTTACTAGGGGATGACCTCAGCGCGAACCTAGGCAGCGGTCTGAATTCAGCAGCCAGCCCCATCAGCTCCGCGCTCTATACGCAGCTGAGCGCCAATCCTGTGCCTGCTACTTTAAACAATGTTCGCGCCAGCTTGGCTAACAACATAGATACCCTCTTTGGCAGTGGTGCCACGGGCCTGAATGGCCAGTGGCGGCGGACTCTGCAAGATAAACTAACGCAAGTGGACACGCAGTTAGTCGATTTCCAATCGCTCATCAATACGGCGGGCGACATCATCGCGCTGGCCAATTCCCTGCGCACTAAGCTGGGTCAGGCCCCACTGGTGAGCCCAGAAATCAGCCGCATTGAAATAGCGCGCAACGACCTCACGTCTGCCATGACCCGCATCCGTGACGCCGTATCCACCGCCAAAACCGCGCTGGACGGCAGTGGCGCGCTGAGCCTAGCACTCGATACGGCCCTTCCGCCTACCATTGCTAGCGCGGGGAATCCTTCATTAGAAAATCTCGTCCAACTGGCGCTCAATGATCTTCAAGCCAAGTGGAACACCCAAGCCGCCGCGCAGGGCAGCAGCTTCTTTGCCGCCCACAATGCCAGTGAATTACAGTCGGATCTCAGCCAAGCGTTGGCGGATCGCGTTTTAGGCAGTGCCTTCGGTAGTCAAGCCCTGTCCCTGCTGCGGATGCACCTAGCCGATACCCAATACGCTCTACGCCAGACTGTGGACGAGACGCTGGGGATGCTGAAAAATGCCGCCAAGGACGCCATTTCCGATGTAGCCAAAGGCGTGCTAGGATCGCTAGGATCCTTTAGCGGCATGGGCAGCATCACGGGCAATGCCCACATCAATGGCGATACATTGAACGAGCTGCGGGTGGATGGTAAACTGGCGATCTCCGTCGGTGGCGAAGCGGTAGGCTCCACAGATTCGTTGAAAGTGAATGGCTATTTCATCCTGCGGGATGTGGATAGCACCACGCCGGATGGGGCGTGCCGGGCATCGTTCGGAGCCGCAAGTGAAATCTTAGTCGGAGCCAGTGGCGCCTTCTCTTGGGGCTCCCGCACGCCCGGTGCAGGCGGCATCAGCACCATCGGATTGGGCATCAATGGGAAATTTACTTTGGATGCACCGGGTAATTTAATCGGCCTCGCGGGCGACATTGCCATCCTAGGAGACTTCGGATTTCAAGATGTAAACTTTAAAGAATTGAAATTCGGATTCGGCTTTGGTGCAGGCGACGCATATTTCTATGGTCGAGCCTCCGGTTCATTCAAAGCGATGGATGTCACGGCGGGCGCATTCTTTGGGCAGACGTGTGATATTGGCATCATGAAAAACGTCGATAAAGACATCGCTACAGTGCTCACGACTACTTTAGGTAGTGCGGACCTCAGCACTTTTCCCGTGATAGGTGCAGCGGTTTATGCAGAGGGTTCCATGAGCCTGATGCCGATCATTGGCATCCCGCCTAGTTGCTTGTTAGACCTGCGCGTGGGCGGCGGCCAAGGGGTGTTTATCTTCAAGAAAGGCCCGCAACTCACCGTCGGATTCAAGCAATCCATGAGCATTCGGGGCGAGCTGCTCTGCCTTGTCGATGTCACTGGTCAACTAGCCTACGTTATTGCTGGCAGTGGAAATTTAGATGGCACTAATTTGCAAGCGGATGGCTTCGGACGAGCCACTGTGACGGGTGAAGTCGGCTACTCACCGTTCAGTTGGGACTTTGAGAAGACGCTCACCATGCGCATCCACGCGGCTCCGGTCAGCTACAAGATTGATTACTAACATCTCATACTTCCCCATCATGCGTTCGCTCATTTTTTCTCTTCTCTGCGCTGCCAGCCTAGCCACTGCGCAACAGGCCGCGCCCCCTGCCAAACTGGTGTTGCCGGATATTCTGTCCGTTGCGGGCACTACCAAAGACATTGGAGGCGTGGCTTGGGGCTACGTGGTTTGGTTGCCCACAGATGTCACCTGGATGGCGCAGCACGACGTGGCCGTGTATGTGAAGCCCGGCTTAGCAGTGGGCACGGGGACGTTTGTGAAGCAGAGCATCGTGGCCTGGACGGACGATTCCTCGGTCCTAGCAGCACGCGCACTGCGGGCAGAACAGTTGGCTGCCAACACCCAAGAAATGAATGACGTGGATGCGATTCTGGCGCTGCTTTTAGGAAAATTGCAAGAACGCGCAGGCATCATCACGCCGCTGCCCGCTGGCCGCACGGCACGGCTGGCGATGCTGATCCGTCGCACTCGCAGTAGTGAGACCGACGCGGCCACAGTGCGCGCGCTGGGTTTGGCACATCCGGTCTTCCGCATGGCCATGGGGCAGGGCTGGACGGGTTCGCTGAGCGTGGCGGCGGGGCAAGATGCCACGATAGAATTGCGTGAAGTGAATTGCGTCAGCGGCGTGGAAGGCGCTGTGGTCGGCCGGGTGACGCTGCGTGCGGGATCTCCGCTAGTCCTGGATGCGCCGGGTGCGCCTGTGGCGGTGCCCACGGCATTTCTCAGCATTCCCGGAGCCAACAACCCGTTGGCAGCAGTAAATTTAGCGGAACTGAACTTGAACGTGCCTCGGGCTGATGGCAAAAATGATCTAGCCATGCCGCTACGCTGGGGCGTGCCGGACAGCTTGCGTCGGCAATCATTGTTATGCACGGGATTCGCAGTGTGGCGCATTGGCACAGCATTCTCGGCCAGTGCCACCAGCGCTAATTTAGTGAACTGGGAACCCACTGGGGCCAACCAAGTGCGACGACTCACCCGCCGCGAGCCAGGCCCTGGTGGCACGTGGATTTACAGTAAAAGTCCAGTCTTAGCGAACAAACTCTTTGCCCCTGTAGGATCAGGCGCAGCAGGGCCTGCGGTAAATGATTTCGTGGTCGATCCTGACACCTTTTTCGTGGCGGACGATAACGATCGCTATGCGTGGAATGATACCACAAAGCTCATCACTGGCACGCCTTACAACGAGGGCACCAGTTACAGCTACTGCGCGGCGGCATTGGATTTACTTGGCCGTCCCGGTGCCCTTTCAACCAGCGCTGTTGCCAGCGCTTGCCGTACTGTGCCGCCACCAGTGCCGGATGTGATTGATGCCCAGAACGTGGTCGTCGCTGGGAACGAAGCGCTGCGACTCCGCTGGAAGGCTGCCACCAGCGTGTCGGCTACCGTGACTGCCAATGGCCAAGTGGTGAATACGACGCATTATCTCATCCAACGGGATCGTTTAAAAAACACCCCGCCCGCCGCTGATGTGATGCGGAATGCGACGAATCCTGACCTGCAAAATAACCTGATCAGCGTGGCTGTGGTGCCGCAAGGAACGGGCGATCTCACCTGGACGGACCCCATGATTCCCAACGCCACGGACTTTGGAAACACCTACTTTTACACCATCCGTGCGCTGCACTACGGCCCGTGCGGCTATGTGGCTAGTGCGCCCAGCCCACCAGTATTCGCAACCTTTCGCGACCGCGTGGGACCGCCGATGCCCACGGGCAGTGTGGTGACAAGCTGCCCGCGCGTGGGCTTATTTTACAATGGAGAAACGAGCACCACCGTGGTCAACGCGCCTGCCCGCGTGGCATTGCGCGTGCGCATCACTCGGATTGATCCTGGAG
>JAYVOP010000099.1:0-7504 GCA_043757865.1 Verrucomicrobiales bacterium
TAGCTCCTCGGACTGCATTGCCACTGGCTCCCCGCTGCGAGACTGGCAAGCCCACGGCCGCCAGATCACCGCGCAGACTCCCAAGGTGGCCACGCCGGGTATCACCGGCTGGGATGAGAAATACGCCTACGATGGCCTCTACCAAGTCACCCAGCGCCAACGTGGCGATCTCAACACCGCCCGCACCTCCATCAGCGGCACCCCCGTGCGGGAGGAGCAATTCGCCTACGACCCCGCCGGCAACTGGCAATCCTACACCACCAAAGCCGCCGGAGCCCTCACCCTAGACCAACGCCGCGCCCACAACGACCTCAACCAGATCACCGCCCTCAGCACCGCCAACACCCCGTGGGACCCAGACACCACGCCCCTAGCCAGCGACAAAACCCACCACGATGCCAACGGCAACCAGCTCCTCCTCCCCCACGGAGCCGACGGAGATTGGGCCAAATCCCTAAAACTCACCTGGGACGCCTGGAACCGACTCGTAAAAGTAGCCAACGCCAACGACAACACAGAAATAGCCACCTACCAATACGACGGCCTCTGGCGCAGAACCACCAAAAAGACCGCCACCGAAACCCGCCACTACTACTACAACGACCAATGGCGCAGCATCGAGGAACACATCGAAAAAGCCGACCAAACCCACACCATCGAGCAACAACACCTCTGGGGCCCCCACCACCGCTGGCAATACCACCGCCGTGACCGCGACACCAACCCCACCGACGCCACCCACGCCCTAACCGAAACACTCTACGCCCTAAAAGACGCCATGAGCATCACAGCCGTAGTGGACACCACCGGCACCATCAAAGAACGCTACCAATACAGCGCCTTCGGCCAACGCCTCTGCCTATCCCCCACCGGCACCAGCCTAACCGAAAGCGCCTTCGCCTGGATGGTCGGCTTCCACGTGGAGTTTGTGGATGCTGGCGGGGCGGGGAAAGCGGATACAGGGTTAGTGAACTATGGGTATCGGTATTATGATGTCGGCTGCGGGAGGTGGCTAGGGAGGGATGTAATCGAGGAAGAAGCCGGTTTAAATTTATTTAGATATTGTTATAATAATACATCGCTAGGAATCGATTTTTTAGGATTAGATTATATACTATTGAACCGAAATGACTCTTATCATGGACACAATGGGGGGCTGATAGGTAACGACAAAGACGGCTACGATTATTACTCGAAAGACGGTGGGCACGCGAAACGAACAACTTTTCATCATTATAAGTCAAAAAAGGAGTTTGATGAATGGAACAAAGAGAAGTTAGATAAAAACCAGCAGGGGCAGGGTTATCAACAACAATGTCGAGTAAAAACAACGCCAGAACAGGATGCCAAAATGAGGGCAGAAGCCGAAAAACAAAAAGACAAAGAATTCAAGAAATTTACGAACAATTGTTCGCACCTACAATGTCAGATTCAAGATGCAGCAGGCATAAGGGGGCCAGATCCAGACTCAATAACTGCAACTGGTAAATATAATGAGTTCGTGCACTACAATACATTCGTTGGTCCACCGGACCCGATTCCTCCGCACATTCACTCATACGAGTCAGGTCTGATGGGATACTAAAAGTTGGGTATGAAAATCATATTATTTCTTTCTATTTTCTTATGCGGCGCTTCTGTCTGCATGTTTTTGTTTGCCAATTATTACTTCGATTTTAATAAATCAATACCGTTTTCTGCGGAGTATCAACTTATATCCAAGAAAGCGATAACGGCTAATTTTGAGGTAACATACCAAGGCGCATACAGTCTCGCTTTGGATGGAAACGGAGTAGATGTAAAACTACAAAATGGCGAATTTATTGAGATGGATGTAAAGATGGACTCAGACGGCAAGACTTTAGAGTCTGAAATTTGGTCATCAATGGACAAGTCCAGGGAATACTGGGGGCTGGGACGCTATTCTGCGGATATTGCTAATTTCACATGCGAACCTGGAAAAACTTACCAACTTAGTTTCAACAATTTAAATATCTCTCGTGGTTTTGAAGGTGAGTATATTTGGCTCAAATTATACCTTATTGATGGAGCTTGCAAAGATAAAGAAATCAACAAAAGCCTAATCATGATAATCGGAGAGATATTGCTATTTATTTCAGGAGTTTTTGGCGGATCTTTTGTGATATTAAAGCGAAAAACAAAAAAAGCATGAGGAACTTACATGGGACAATAGATCTCAAGCACTTGAGTCACAAAAAGGCAGAGAAAATTTTAAATTCCCTGCTGCGTGCCAAGAAATACGCCGATGGCACCCGCCACGCTTGGCACTACAACCGCCAAGCCCAGGCCGTGCGCTATGCCGATGCTAGTGGCAACGTCCACCACTACGATTTCGATCACGCAGGTCGCCTCCTCCACGACCGCGTGGACACCCTAGCCGCAGGTATCGACGATGCCATCCGCAGGATCTCCTACCTGCACGATTCCCATGGCCGCTTGAACCAAGTGGCTAGTTGGAGCCACCAGACCGTAGGCCGAGGAGCCATGCGCAACCAAGCCGTCTTCGACTACGATCCTTTTGGCAATCTCTCCCATGATTGGCAATCCCACCACGGCCAGACCACCGCCCAGACGCCCAAGGTGGGCTATGAATCCGCCGATGCCGCTCACAATCACACCCGCCGCACCGCCCTCATTTACCCAAATGCCCGACGCCTCGCCTACCAATACGGCACCCCCGGCCTAGACCACGATAAACTCTGCCGCCCCACCGCCCTACAACTACCCAACGAGCCCACCCCAGCCGTCACCTACGACTACCTAGGCCTAGCCCAAGTCATCCAGACCACCTACCCCCAGCCAGCCGTCACCCAAAATCATTTCCAGTTAGGCCAGACCGGAGACGCCGGAGACATCTACACCTCCCTAGACCGCCTAGGCCGCATAGAAGAAATCCGCTGGGACACCGCCACCACCGTGCTAGAGCGCGTCCTCTACGGCTACGACCGCGCGGGCAATCGCACATGGCGGGATGTCACCACGCCGGGTATCATCGGCTGGGATGAGAAATACGCCTACGATGGCCTCTACCAAGTCACCCAGCGCCAACGGGGCGACCTCAACACCGCCCGCACCGCCATCGGCGGCACCCCCATGCGAGAGGAACAATTCGCCTACGACCCCGCAGGCAACTGGCTAGCCTACACCACCAAAGCCAGCGGAGCCCTAACCCTAGACCAACGCCGCGCCCACAACGACCTCAACCAGATCACCGCCCCCAGCACCGCCAACACCCCCTGGGACCCAGAAACCACGCCCCTAGCCAGCGACAAAATCCAGCACGATGCCAACGGCAACCAACTACTCCTCCCCCACGGAGCCGATGGAGACTGGGGAAAATCCATGAAACTCACCTGGGACGCCTGGAACCGCCTCGTAAAAGTAGCCAACGCCACCGACTCCACAGAAATAGCCACCTACCAATACGACGGCCTCTGGCGCAGAACCGTAAAACAAACCGCCTCCGAAACCCGCCACTACTACTACAACGACCAATGGCGCAGCATCGAAGAACACATCGAAAAAGCCGACCAAACCCACAGCCTAGAACAACAACACCTCTGGGGCCCCCACCACCGTTGGCAATACCACCGCCGTGACCGTGACACCAACCCCGCCGACGCCACCCACGCGCTATCCGAAACCCACTACGCCCTAAAAGACGCCATGAGCATCACAGCCATCGTGGACACCACCGGAGCAGTGAAAGAACGCTACCAATACAGCGCCTTCGGCCAACGCCTGTGCGTTTCACCCACAGGCACAGGTTCCACCGAAAGCGCATTTGCATGGATGTTAGGCTTCCATGTGGAGTTCGTGGATGCTAGCGGTGCAGAGAAGGCGGATACAGGGCTCGTGAACTATGGATATCGGTATTATGATGACGACTGCGGAAGGTGGCTAGGGCGGGATCGAATTGGGGAGAGGGGAGGGTTGAACCTAACAGCATTCGTGGCGAACTCATCGATCGCCTACGATTTTCTAGGGCTTGAGATCAAGATCGTTCCAAATCAAAAGGCATACGATGATTTAGCTAGGCAAAGCCCTGTCCCTTATCGCCCGGATGAGCGTCGTTTGGAGGCAAACCGCAAAGCGAAAGCGGATCTGGAAAAGACAACAGCAAAACTGGACAAGTCGCTTGATAACCTAAAGAAGTGCTGTGAGGACAAGCCAGCGGTTCTGGGGAGCCTGGGTGTTTGTAAAGCCATTAATGAGGGCAATAACGAAATCAATCCTTCACCCCGCGAGGATATATCGCCCGAGGGACATGATGGAAAAGTAAGTTGGCCGTTGCCAAAGGGTGGAAAACCCAATTCACCTCACTACCAATATATGGGCGTTGATGGACTCAAGCACAACCAAGGAACTGAAACGTCACTGGCCCACGAGTTCGAGCACGCCTACACAGAGGGCGGTAGAGACCGCACCTCACCCGCGCATGATAAGGAAAATTTCTCCAACAAGGCTGAAGAGAACGCGGTAAGAGCCGAGAATTTGATACGACGCGAATGCCCATGTGCTAAATCCACTGAGCGGAAAAGTTATTCATTTTAAACCGAACCGAATTATGAGACGGAGAGCATTTTTATACCCTACAGTAGGGCTTGGTATGCTGAAAATCGGAAGAGCTCAAAAAGAAATCGACAGCCATCAACCAAATGGGGATCAAGGTCCATTCAAGCTATTTTTGGATGCGTCCACAGCCGACAGAGCCATCCTAGCAAAAATATTGAAAGGCCCAACCAAGCCGACCAAAGCAGAATTGCAGACATGCTCTGAGAGTTTCAGAAAAACTGCTGACAAATACTTTTTACGAACAGCGCAGGAAGGGGATATACACAGCCAGTATCATTTAGCGCGTTGTTTGTGCTGGCTGGAAGATTTTAACGACCTGCCTCACGAGGAATCGAATAAGTGGCTGCAACGAGCCGCTACTGCAAAGCACCCAGGCGCATTACATGAAATAATTAAATTGGCACCCGGTGACGATAACGTTAAACTTTACCGTGAAGCTGTCCTGCGGGGCAGCGTGGCCGCATTGGCTGATATATGTAATCGAACGGAGTTGCGTGGCAATGGTAGGGTATCGTGGCTGGACGTGGGACCTGCGTCGGCTGCCGAAATTTTTTTTAAGACTCCTGAGGAGGCAGTATTACACTGGATGGTGATCTACTTTTACCTTTTGCGGGTTGAACCCACTAGGAAAGAGATCAAAATGAAGATGCCAGATGAGCAAACTCTTACCCAAATTCTTGGGGGAGTAACGGACACGCCCAAGAGCGTTACTAAGATTACTCAAGTTATTGATTCGGCAGCAGATTTGGCGGGTCAAATACCATTATTTCCTCTTGAGGAAATTTACGATAACTACTGGGAAAAAATCGTCTTCGGAAAGGGTAGATGGGATCCGGTAGAGTAATTTGAACATCCCAAAATGAGAGAATATTTTCACGAACCCTGCAAACTCCAGCAACCTCTAAATGCGACCCATCAGACAGCACACTGGCCAATAACAACCAAATGACTCACAACACAATCAGCATCAGAAGGCGCTCCGCCGATGGCACCCGCCACGCTTGGCACTACAACCGCCAAGCCCAGGCCGTGCGCTATGCAGATGCGAGTGGCAACGTCCACCACTACGATTTCGATCACGCAGGTCGCCTCCTCCACGACCGCGTGGACACCCTAGCCGCAGGTATCGACGATGCCGTGCGCAGGATCTCCTACCTGCACGATTCCCATGGCCGCTTGAACCAAGTGGCTAGTTGGAGCCACCAGACCGTAGGCCAAGGAGCCATGCTCAACCCAAAGCAAGCGGCGTGCTCGGACTACCGCTCTAGCAGTTTAGTTAACCATACATGAGCCATCCAATCATCCGACTGTATCTCAATTACTTCGCCCACTCTGACGCGGCACGCGCGGATGAAATGCGGACTTGTTTGCTGCGAAATACTGAGAATACACATTTCAACGAAATCGTTATTCTTGCTCAATCCTGCCGACCACCCTGGTTAGATGGTATTTCAAAAATTGTCTGGATTGATGTCACCGAGATGAAAGAGTTGAGTTACGGAAGGCCGAATTTCCAACTATTTTTTGACATTGCAAACAGCCGACTGAAAAGCCCTTATGATTTCTCGATTATCTCAAATTCTGACATTTGGTTTGATGAGACGATCGGAAAGCTGGGTGTGGTTTCGCTGGAAAACATTTGTCTAGCCATCAGCAGGCATGAGGACAACGGATCGGGCGAACTGGCTTGGGATAATTCGCAAGATACCTGGGTTTTTCAGGGACCGATTAGACGGCTATTATATGCTGGCTTTCCTATGGGATTATTCTGTTGTGACTGGCGCTTGGCGTGGGAATTGACCCATGCGGGATACCGGGTGCTCAATCCAGCCTTCTCCATTCGTTGTTGGCATTTGCACAATTCTCCGGTCCGAAACGTCATCTCCGCGCGCATAGGTGGGCCACACCAAAGCAGCACCACGCGTCAACGAATAGAAGATTGCTACCTGCCCCCCGCACAGCCGCACCGGGAGGGCATCATTGGCATGTCCCTGTGGGGGACGGGAGAGAGATATCTAACAGGTGCTGTGCGCAACGCTGAATCTGTGCGGCAGATCTATCCGGGGTGGACACTCAGAGTGTATCATGACGAGACAATTTCTTCCGATCTGTTAAAAAAGCTAGCTGACCTCCAAGTGGAGTTGGTTTTGCGGGAGCGAAGCAACGGCTCTTCTGGCATGTTTTGGCGGTTTGAAGTGGCTGATGATCCAGGCTACGAATACTGGTGCGTGAGGGACATCGATGCCCGATTTTCCTACCGAGAAAGAAGGGCCGTGGATGACTGGATTGAGTCAGGAAAGAGCTTTCACATCATGGTGGACCATCCTTGGCATACCAAACCCATTATGGGCGGTGCCTTCGGCGGGCGGCGGGGAGTAATCAATATGGGTGAATTGGCAAAAGACTGGCATGAAAGGACTAGATATGGCGACGATGAGCGTTTCCTAGCCGATAAAGTATTTCCTCTGATACGTGATCAGGCATGTTTGCATCATTGGGATCAACGGCTGGGTAATCCATTCCCAGTGCCTCGTGAGCGCGGCCAATTCATGTTGGGAACCGTTTTCCATGATGAATATTTTGAGCACGCGGCCTGGAGAAGTGTCCAGGACGAAGAAGCAAAGGCAAAGTATGCCATTTGATATATGAGCACCCTCACCAATCTCTGCCAACGCATCGTCGTGATAAACCTGCCGTATAAGCCGGAGCGGCGGTCTGCGTTGACGCGGAATCTGGGGCAGACGGGGATGGCGCGGCCAGATGACATTACGTGGGCCAAGGCGCTGTCTGGGGACTGGGCTCCGCCGCCACAGTGGTGGGGCGCGGGGAATGGGGCGTGGGGGTGTCTGATGAGCCATGTGCGGGCGGTGCAGGATGCGGTGATGGATGGGGTGGAGACGCTGTGTCT
>JAYVOP010000100.1:0-7491 GCA_043757865.1 Verrucomicrobiales bacterium
GGCATCGCTAACGATGACGGTGGCCGTCTGCGCATCGATTTCAACAAGGACGGTGATTTCACGGATGCAGGAGAACTTGTGATTCTCAATGAGAGCCCCGGTGGCTTTACCACTAATCCCGTCTGGAGCACCGCCGTCTCCCTAACCCCTGGCAGCTACCCTATTGAATACAGCTACTTTGAAGGCAGCGGTGGATCTGGTGGGGAAATTTTCTTTATGGATGCCGCAGATTCCTGCCGTATCAAATCCCTCCCCATTATCGCCAGCCCCATCGGGATGCCTGCTGCTGCGGATGTGGTCATCAGTGAATTCATGGCCGCCAATAGTCAAACTCTCAATGATGGGGAAGGCAGCTCCCCGGACTGGATCGAACTCTACAATGGCAGTGGCAGCGCCATTTCACTCAATGGCTATTACCTTACGGACAAGTCTGTGACGCCCAATAAATGGGCCTTCCCAGCCACCGCCAGCATTCCGGCTAACGGCTATCTGATCGTCTTCGCTTCCGGCAAAGGGGACCGGGTGCCTCCACCACCAGCGGGTGAACTCCATACCACCTTCACGTTAGGCGGTGGCTCCGGTTACGTCGGCCTCGCTAAGAACAATGGTGGCGGCGGCTACACCACCGTGTCCTCCTACAACTACCTGAATCAGCGCACGGATGTTTCGTTCGGGATTATCAATGGCGGCCCCGCCACGGGTTACATCCCGTGGCCTACGCCAGGTGGCCCGAACATGGGTGGCGTGCCTAACATCGTCAAAGGTGATACCCATTTCGATGTCGATCGGGGCATCAAACTGGCTCCCTTTACCCTCAACATCACCAAGGATGAGACGGACCCCGCCTCGTTTATCCGCTACACCACGGACGGTTCCGTGCCCACCCTAACGAACGGCAGCACCTACACGGCGGGCATTCCTATTTCTATCACCACCATCGTTCGTGCTGCTGCCTTCAAGCCCAATGCCATTCCCACCAACGCAGATACCCAAACGTATATCTTCACTGCTGATGTGCTCACCCAGAACACCGTGACCGCCGTCTCAAAAGGCTGGCCGAACACCACCACTGCTGGCCAGTATTTCGACTTTGGCATGGATAGTGCCATCATCACTGGCCATGAGACCGAGGTTCAAGACGCCCTGAAGGCCATTCCTACCGTCAGCTTAGTCACTGACATCGCCAACTTTACGGACCCCACCTGCGGGATCTTTGTGGAGAGCCAAGCCCGGGGCCGCGCCTATGAGCGGAACTGCTCCGTGGAGTTACTCAATGATAAGGGCGACCTCACGGGCAACTTCCAGATTGATTGCGGCGTGCGTTCGCGCGGTGGCTTTAGCCGCAGTGACAATAACCCCAAACACTCGTGGCACCTCTATTTCCGCAACGATCCTGGCTATGAGGGCAAGCTCAACTATCCGCTCTACGGCACCGAGGGCACGGACAGCTTCTCCCAAGTGGACTTGGCCACGGCTAACAACTACTCTTGGTCCTATGCCCCTGAAAACGGCAATCTGCGCCAGTTCGCTTACACCACACCTGCGGGCGTGGCCAATACCCTCAACTGGCGGTATAACACCTTCATCCGGGACATCGTGGCGCGGGATACCCAAATCGCCATCAGCGGTGCGGGCAGCCGGAATAAATACGTCCACCTCTACCTCAACGGCCAATACTGGGGTCTCAGTTACATTCAAGAACGGGCGGAGTCTGCGCACAATGCGAACTACCTGGGCGGGGATAAAGACAACTGGGACGTCGTGAAATCTGGCGGCAATGCGAATACCGCCGCCACCTACACCACCGAGGCTACCGATGGCGACTACACGGGCGGCATCCTCGGCACCGCCACTGCCGACGGTACCTACGTCAGTGCTTGGGCGAAACTCTATGGTGGAGGCTTAGACCTGCGCCAGCGCCAAGGAAACACCGTCTCCCAAGCCGCCGATGATGACCGCAACGTGCGCTTCTACAAACTCATGGGCATGGACTTCAATCCTAGCACCAAAGTAGTGACCAGAAATATCGCCTACCCCGTGCTGCTGGATATGAATCAACTGACAGACTACATGCTGCTCACATTCTATTGCGGAGCGTATGATGCGCCACTCTCCACATTCATCGTCAATGCCTCTAACAACTGGTTTGCCGCACGTGATCGCACTGGCAGCCGAGGCTTCGTTTACTACGTGTGGGACTTCGAGCACGGCATGGGCACGGACATGCTCAGCGCCACCGCCTTTACCACCGGCACCGCCACGGACATTAACTACAACAGTGCCGTCACGGACACCCGCTTTGTAGCGGGCACGGGCGCACCTAACCCTGGCTTCCGTTCTACGAACCGCCTCGGCCCATGGGGGGGGGCTAGCATTGTGCCGCGCTACTTCATTCCTACGAATCAACAGTATCTAGCCACGTCCGCCACCACTTGGAGCACGACCAATGCGGAGTTCTACCAGTCGTCTGATCAATACAACACCAATACGACTTACCCCCGGAGCAATCCACAGTATCTCCATGAGAACCTCGCATTCGCCTCGGAATACCGCCGCCTCTTTGCTGATCGTGCCCAGTGTGTCCTCCGCCAAGGCGGGCCGCTCACTACGGCCAAAGTCATCGCAGGCATCGACAAACGCGCGGCACAGTTGACCAATGCCGTCATTGCCGAGTCCGCCCGATGGGGCAATGCCAAAGGCGTCGTCCTCAGCAACTACGACAAAAACGCTTGGTTAGGTGCGGTGCAAAACTTGAAAGATTGGGTCCTCCAAGGGTCTAACCAGCATTACCTCAATAGCCTGCAAATCCGCAATCCCGCCGTCCCCACCTCCCTCCTCCCCGGCGTGGGCAGCACTGGCCCAGGCCGTGCCGAAGTCCTCATCGGCCAACTCCGCGCCTATCGGGATGGTGGTTTAAATAATGCGAACACCGCCACGGATACCTTCTGGGTGGTCAACGGACTCTTCCCCGGCGTCGATGCCCCAGAACTCAGCCAATACGGTGGCGTGGTCGCAAATCCATTTAACCTAACGGTTACTAACCCCGTTTCCAATGCTAGCCTGGGCGTCATTTACTACACCCTGGACGGTAGCGATCCGCAACCCGCAGGCGGCGGTGCCCCCACCACTCCCAACACCGTGGCCAGCGGCGGCAGCATCACCCTCACGGCCACTAGCGTCGTTCATGTCCGCGTTTACAATTCTGCGGGTGCTGCTGGCAACCAATGGTCCGCCTTGGCCAAAGCAGAGTTCATCGTCGGCGTAACCGCCAGTGCGACTAACGTCGCCATCACGGAAATTAACTACAATCCGAAGACCACCGCCCCGGCCCTCGGCACCCCGACCGCTGGCGACTACCAAACCTTCGAGTTCATTGAAATCATGAACACCAGCGCAGGCCCCGTGGACCTCAGTGGTGCTAAATTTACCACCGGGATAGACTACACCTTCGCCAACGGCAAAGTGCTAGCCGCCGGCCAGCGCCTCGTCATTGTGAAAGATCCCACCGCCTTCGCCACCCGCTACCCAGACGCCAGCTACCCAGGCCTCAGCGCCAAAGTCGTAGGCCCATATGCAGGCAACCTCAGCAACGGAGGAGAGCAAGTCGTCCTTAGCACCGTGGAAAGCTCCCCCGGCGTGCGAGCCATCATCCGAGACATTACTTATGACGACAACGCCCCCTGGCCCACCTCCGCCGACGGAGACACCGGCCAAGGCCGCACCACCTTCCTCCTCAGCCCCACCACCAATGTTTCTGCCCTGGCCACTAACAATGGCAATAACTGGCCTGGCCACGCCCTCATCGGCGGGAATCCTGGCGGACCAGACTACACCAACTTTGCAGCCTGGGCCGCTGCTAACACCATCGCAGGCGGAGCCCCAGGCAGCGATGCCGAGGACAGCGACGGAGCCAACGCCCTGCTGGAATACGCCCTAGGCAGCGATCCTAGCAAATGGACCGGCAAAGAAATGCCCGGGGCCAATACCGCCATGTTTACCGTCGACGGTATCCCAGATCGCTACCTCACCTTCAGCTACACCCGCAGCACCAGCGCCCCAGATGTCGTCTATGCCGTGCAAACCAGCAGTGATCTCAACCCCGCCACATGGAACAGCAGCGGAGCCACGTGGGTCAGCACCACGCCGAACGCCGACGGCACGGAAACCCTCGTTTACCGCGCTAACATCCCCGTCAACGACATGACCACCACCCGCCTCTACATGAAGGTGCTAGTGACCATCCCGTAACCCTCAAGGAGCCGGGGCTTCCCGTCCCGTCATCTAATCGCGCCAGTGGTGCGGTCCGTTAGGACTGCACCACTTTTGCTGCCTGCGGTATGAATTTGCACAAAAAATGCCCTGAAAATCCCACTGCCCCCGCCTCCTCATTCCCCTCTTGCCAGTAAGAGGAAACTGCCTTTCATAGGCAGCCACATGACTCTGGAGGAAATACGAAAACAAATTGATACGGTGGATGGCGATTTACTGCGACTGCTCAATGCGCGGGCGGATCTGGTTCACGAAGTCGGCGTCATTAAAAAGCGCGAAGGCTTGGAGATCTACGCCCCGGAACGGGAGGACGCGCTGCTGCAAAGCCTCGCCAAACGCAACCAAGGCCGCCTGCCAGAAAAATCCATCCGCGCCATTTATCGGGAAATCATGTCTGCGGCTCTAGCATTAGAGCAAGACCTGCGCATTGCCTACCTGGGGCCAGAGGGCACGTGGACCCACCAAGCTGCGCTCAACAAATTCGGCCAAAGCGTGGCCTATTCACCGATGGCTAACTTTGCGGAAGTGTTCGATGAAGTGGCCCGCCGCCGGGCGGATTATGGCGTAGTGCCGATTGAAAATTCCACGGAAGGCGCGGTCAATCATACGTTGGATCTCTTTGCGGATAGCCCGCTGCACATCTGTGCGCAGATTTTGCTGCGCATCGAGAATGCTTTGCTAGCCAACTGCGCTAAGGAGGAAATCGAGATCATTTACAGTCATCCGCAAGTCTTCGGCCAGTGCCGGAATTACCTGCTGAAACATTTCCCCAAGGTGCCCTTGATTGAGTGTAGTAGCACCACCCAAGCCGCCTTGCAGGCTGCACAGAACCCGCGCGCGGCGGCCATGGGCGGCGTGTTAGCCGGACACTTGCATGGGCTGGCCATCTTGGATAAAGGTATCCAGGACAGCGCCACGAACACCACGCGCTTCCTCGTCCTCAGTGAGCGCACCTGCCCGCCCACAGGCAATGATCGCACAAGTATCATGTTCAGCGTGCGCAATGAGCCGGGCTCGCTGTATAGCGCGCTGGCACCGTTTAATCGGTTCCACATTAACATGTCCAAGATCGAAAGCCGCCCGTCCAAACGACGAGACTGGGAATACTTTTTCTTTGTGGACATGCGCGGCCATTGCCAGGAGCCTGAACTCGTTAGTGCGCTCGAAGAATTGGGCAAGCATTGCAGCTTCGTCAAGATCCTGGGCAGTTACCCTAACAACGAAGAGGCGGCCACCGTGGAGCCACGCACGTCCGTCTGATGAGGTCTCCCGGGGCTAGTCTCCTAGGAGTTGGCGTAAGCCCAGGAAAGCCTTGGCCGCACCCGTGAGGATGCTGTGGGCCGCCGCGTGCCAGTGGTGGAAGAAGTCTTGCCACGTGATGGTGGGTGCGGCTTGAATGAGCAGTAGTGAGAGCAACAGCAAATTGGCCAACACGATGACATTCAGGCTGAAAATGGTGCCATTAGCGCGCAGATCCGGTTGATCTTTTACGATCATCCACACCGTGAAGGTGAGGTGGAATCCCCACGTGATCCCCAGCAGCCAATAGCCTAACATAGACCACGAGAACTGGGGAAAGACCGGGACGGGCAACTGATGCGCTACCGTGAGATCAAAATAGGATCCCGCCAGCCAGAAGAGTAACGCGACGACTAACGCATAGAGCGGAAAGAAATACGGGGATAACGCGATCAAGAGATTATTCTTATCCGCCACGATGTGACCGCCGGCCCTCGTAACCCGGAACTCATGCACCTGCCCCAGGCATAGATAAGTGAAGAGTGCGTGGGTGGCCTCATGGCCCCAGACATATAAATAAAGTGGGCGGCCCAGGCTAAAGAAGGTAATCAACCACATAATTATCCCCAGCATGAAAAACCAAAACGGGCTAGAGCGCCAAAAGGAGGCCTCCATGCTGGCCTCGAAGCAGGCAAAGAAGGCCATGGCGGTCACGAGGCAGATGGGCAATAACAGCGTGGCTCCTAACGTGCGCCAGAGTTGCGGCAGATCGATCAACCACCCACCCACGGTGGCGGCTTGGTGGACATTGAGTTCCTGCTTCACACCGGGAAGGCCGCGTCGCGCGGGGCGACGTTCGGCGGCCTTGCGACGTTGATTCGGTACGCTCTTAGCCGCACCGACGCTCAGGGAGAGTTCGTGCTTGGGCGGGGTTTTGCGTTTTACATTCTGAGCGGCCATCGTTAGTGACGATGAGCGACGGCGGGAAATTTAACAAGTCTTAAATAATCTGCCTGCCTGCTCGCACGCCCTGTAGCCACTGCGACTCCAGCGCTAACAAGGAGGTGCGGCAGTCGAATGCTGCGCCCACCATCGCCCTGCTGCCCCGGAGCAAGGGGAACCAATATTTTCTAACTTGTGAGAAAGGCGCTCGCTCCGCCGCTGCGGAACTAAGCGCAGAGCTGCTCTTCGATGGTCCGATCAATACCGATCCCGCGAAACAGAATGCCGCGAAACAGAATGAGATCCTGGAGAATTGGATCTCGTTAGGCGGGGATGCCATTGCCGTCGCTTGTGAGAATAAGGACCGCATTTCCACCGCCACGCTCACCGCCGCCATTTGCGGAGCTAGCCTGCAATTCACTTCGGATGAAACGCAGAAGGAAGCCACTTTTCTAACGCTGCGCGCGGAGGCCTCAGACAATGCGGCAATCTTCACCACCAACAGCACAGATCTCAGCTCGCGGGCCCGCCCTAGCAGTAGCTTTTCTGGTCGCCACCAGCTTGGAACACGCTGCTAGAAGCCACCGCGAATCAACGCTGGCCAGACCTTAGCCCGTTGATCCAGGAAGTGGTGGATCGCCCTGGCTGGGCCAGTGGCCATGCGCTAGCTCTGCTCATCAATGGCAGTGGACATCGCACTGCCGAGGCCGTGGATAAAGGGGGTGGCACGCTGTCAGTGCTCACCATCAGCTACTCCATGGGGCCTGCGTTAGGCTCCTAAGATTGGCTAGCGAGCACTCCGATCCTGACCGGAAATGACGCCCAGCCGACTGCCGATGTGGATGGCGATGCTAGCAGCAACCTTCGCGAATTCGCTCTCCACACCGACCCCACTGCGGCGCCCCCGCGCTAGTGAGCATGGAATAGAGCGGCCCCCGACTAGCCCTGCGCTACACCCGTCCTAGCCTCATCAGCAGACTCATTTACCAAGTAGAATGGAGCGACACGCTGGGCAACGATTGGTCTCCCCTCGGCGTGCAG
>JAYVOP010000101.1:0-27802 GCA_043757865.1 Verrucomicrobiales bacterium
CGCCTGCTCAAAGGCAACTACCTGCCGCACGTCATCGAGCCGTCCGCAGGCCTAGATCGCCTCGCCCTAGCCGTCATCAGCAACGCCTTTGTGGAAGAGGAAAAACAAGACGTGAACGGCAAGACCGAACTCCGCACCTACCTGCGCATCCACCCCAGCATCGCCCCTGTGAAATGCGGCGTCTTCCCGCTCCTCAAGAACAAGCCAGAGCAAGTGGCCAAAGCGCGCGAGGTCTATGCCAAGCTGAAAAAACACTTTGCCTGCTTCTACGATGAAGGTGGCAACATTGGCCGCCGCTATGCGCGCCAGGATGAAGTGGGCACCCCGTTTGGCGTCACCATCGACTTTGAAACCCTAGGCGAAAAAGGCCCCGAGCTAGCCGATACCGTAACCGTGCGCGAGCGCGACAGCGGGGCCCAAACCCGCGTGAAAATCGACGCCCTAGCCGCCCACCTCCTAGCGCGGCTGTAGTCCCACGTGGCAGCCGTGAGCACGCGCCTTCCGCCGTGGAGTAGGCGGCACTGAAGCGGAGTGCAACTCCGCGCTCCTTGTCCGTTTCCTCGACGGAGTAGGCCTGGGAGCCCGGTTTTCTGGAGGCTTTCTCCTGAGAAACGGTGAGTTTCCTCTGGCGACGGAAGCGTTTTGTCGGGTGACATAAGGCTTTTGTGACCACACAAAATCAAAAAGTGACCCCACAAAAGCGTTTTGTCACCTGACGCGGAGCTTCCGTCACCTGACGCGCGGCTTTTGTCACCTAACGCGCGGCTTTTGTCACCTGACGCGAGGCTTCCGTCACCTGACGCGAGGGAAGCTGAATGAACTGATCCTGGCGCTGTGGCGGTAGGGGGAGGAGCGCGGAGTGGCACTCCGCTGCCGTTCGCACCGCCCTTTGCTCCGTGGCGGAAGGCAGCGGACTGTGCAGCGGACTGCAAGTCCGCGCTCCGTTACATCACTAGGCCGCCGTCCACGGCTAGCACTTGGCCGGTGATGTAGCGGGCGTGGGCGCTGGCGAGGAAGAGGGTGGCCTGGGCGATGTCTTCTACGGTGCCGAAGGAATCTAGCGGGATCTTGGCGCGGATGCTGGCTTTCACGTCGTCCGTGAGGACGTGGGTCATATCGGTGTCGATAAAGCCGGGGGCGATGGCGTTAGCGGTCACGCCCCGGCCTGCGAATTCCCGTGCCAGGCTTTTGGTAAAGCCGAGCAGGCCGGCCTTGCTGGCCGCATAGTTCAGTTGCCCGGCGGCTCCGGTCAGGCCGACGACGCTGCTGATGTTGATGATGCGCCCGGCGGGGCTTTTTAAAATGGAGCGTTGGAAGGCTTTCACCGCGTTGAAGGCACCTTTGAGGTTGGTGTCCAGCACTAGGTCCCAGTCCTCCTCGCTCATGCGCAGGGCCAGGCCATCCCGGGTGAGGCCGGCGTTGTTCACCAGGATGTCCACTTTGCCGAAGTCTGCCAGCACTTGCTTGCCCATGGCCAGCACGGCGGCGGTGTCGGCTATGTCCACGGCATACGCTTTGGCACAGTCTGGATGGGATTCGTTGATCAGTGCGGCCACCTTGGTGGAGTTGGCTTCCGTGCGGCTAACGATGGCGACGCGCGCGCCAGCGGCGGCTAGCGCCTGGGCGATGGCTTGGCCGATGCCGCGTCCGGCTCCGGTCACGACGGCTACTTTATCAGTGAGAGATAACATAATTTAGAAAAGGAAGGTGGGGGCTTGAGAAGGAACCAGGAAGCGCCCCTCATGGCGGGAAATACCGCTATGTTCAATGGGCAATTTTTTGAAATTGCGCCCTGGTGCGTGGCTGGCCTAGTCCACAAAGATAAACTCATTAGCACAAAGCAATGCCTGGGCGAATTCCCGCCAGGGGTCCAGCTTGGGGGCCGGGCCCAGGAAGTCGGCTTTGGCATCCGCGAGGCCCGTGCCAGCGGGGAGGGTGGCCACGTGGGGCACCCAGCGGAAGCCATCGGAGTTGGTATCGCCATCGCAGTCGAGCAGGAAATCTAAGGTCTCCCCAGCGGCCACGCTGACCTCCGGCACGGTGGCTGGCACCTTGCCGCCGCCGGGAATTTTCCATTCTCCGAGCAGCCCGCTGCGGCTCGAAATGATCCGCGCGCAGATGCCATGGCTGGTGGCGGCGGGTAACTCCACGACGCCCGTGAGGCGCAGTTTCCCAGCCTCTGGGGCGGTCCAGCGGCGGATGGCCGCCAGCCCCATGTCACCAGGATGGCCGCCCTCACTGGTGAGGTGGGAGTAGCCTAACGCGGGGTCTGGTAATTTATCTAAGCCCCCCCAGGAGCCTTTGGTAAACGAGGGATACGGGGTAAACGTCCCGCGTCCCTGGAACGCATCCCAACTCCCATAACCATAACTCCACGCGCTGTTCGTCTGGCCGGTGGAAGCAGGATGGCTAATGAACTCCACCGCCGCGCTGATCTCCGCCGGGGCCGCCTCCCGGCTAAAGACGCGCCGCAGCAAGGCGCGCACTTTATCCGCCGGGGCCGCTTGGTCCGCCACGCGTGCGAGCAACTGCTCGGCGGCGGTTTGCACGAATGGATTATTTAAAAGAAACAGTGCCTGCTGCGGCCCCGTGGTCTCGAACCGCTTAGGCGCATGGGTGTCCGGGCTGGCGAAATCAAACGTGCGGAAGGTGCCGGGCAAGTTCTGGCGGTCGATGAAGCCATAGATGCTGCGGCGGGTGGGATAGGGCGCAGTGAAGAGTTCCACGGGCTTACCGAACATGGTGAGGTCCGCATGGCCCGCCACTACCAGCAGGCTATCCCGCAGGGCTTCGAAGTCCATGCGCTGCGGATTCATGCGCCAGCAGAGTCGATTATCCGGGTCCACGGCGGCGGCCTCTGGGCGCAGCAGGCTTGATTGTTGGTAGGTGGCGCTGAGTAAAATTTCCCGCAGGAGTTGCTTCACGCTCCAGTGGTGGGCCATGAAGCTAGCGGCTAGGTGCTCGAGCAAGGCGGCATTGGCAGGCGGGGCCGTGCGCACGCCGAAATCACTGGGCGTATCCACTAACGACGTGCCCATGAGGTGCGTCCAGACGCGATTCACAAAGACCCGTGCGGTGAGCGGATTGGCAGCACTGGTGATCTGCTGCGCCAGCTCCAGACGGCCACTGCCCTTGGCAAACGGCTTGCGCTCTGGGCCGCTGAGGACCTTGAGAAATTGGCGCGGCACGCTTTCCCCATGCCGTCCTTGGTTCCCGCGCACAAAGACATACGGCTCCACGGGCTGCGGCTTGTCCTGCAGCACCATGGCGCGCGGCGGTGCGGCGGGACTGGTGGCTTTGAAATTGTCCACCTGCTGCCGCAGCTCGTTGAGATGTTCCCGCTCCTTGCGGGTAAAGAATGGCTCTAACTCGTCCGGCTTCACGCTCAGCGGGCCGTCTGGGCGGTGCAGCAGCGCTTGCCAGTCCGGCGTTTCCACCAGCAGCCGGGCGTAGAGTTTGGCGAGCGCTTGGCGGTTTGCAGGCGGCGGGGTGGGCAGGGCCTGGAGCAGCACGGGGGCTTGGTTTGGCACGCTCATAGCCGCCTGGAATTTAGCAGGAAACTCCGCATCCGCCGCGCCCGACACGCCACGCCAGAGGCCGAAGATTTCCGCACTGCCTTGCTCTAGCAACGTCCGCCAGCGTTGCAGGACATTGAAATAAAGCGCACGTTCTTTGGCTAGTTTCTTAACCTCCTCGTCCTTCTGTCCCGAGGTCTCCGCTACAGCTAGGAAATATTTCTCCACACTCTCAGCCTTCCCGGATTCAGCGAGGCGCTCTTGCCGATAGTTCGGCAGCGCAGCCTCTTTAGCCGCTAGGTCCGCCTCGAATTTTTCCACCTCAGGCGTGCGCTCCACGCCGGGCAGTGCAGGGAGATCCTTGGGCTCTTGGCAGGAGGCGAGCACGCCGTAGAGGCTGTAGTAATCCGCCGTGGGAATGGGGTCGAATTTGTGATCGTGGCACCGTGCGCAGCCAATCGTGAGCGCCTGGGTGCCCCGGAAAATCACGTCCAGGCGATCGTCGATGATGTCGGGCTCGGCATTGAGGAAACGTCGCCCTAACGTGAGGAAGCCCAGCGCGGCTAAGTTCTCCGGGTGCTGTGGTTGGTCGATCAAATCCGCCGCTAACTGCTGGCGCAAAAATTCATCGAACGGCATATCCGCATTGAACGCGCGGATCACCCAATCCCGATACGTGTAAGCGAACGGATAGCGACGTTCCTCCTGAAATACGTAGCCCTTGGTGTCCGCATAGCGCGCGATGTCCAGCCAGTAGCGCGCCCAGCGCTCGCCAAAATGCGGGCTGGCCAGCAACTCGTCCACTTGGCGGATGTAGGCGTTAGGCGCTGGGTCGTTTACGAACGCTGCCACTTTTTCATAGCTGGGCGGAAAGCCCACCACGGCCACCTGCGCACGCCGCAGCCGGGTGGCCCGCGCCACTTTGGCAGACAAGGAAAGGCTCTTTTCCTCCAGCTTTGCTAACACGAAGGCATCCAGGGGTTGATACACCAAATCGGCATGTGCCACGGCAGGCACGGGCGGCTCTACGATGGGTTGGAATGCCCAGTGATCTTTCCCGCTGGGCACGGTGCGGACCAGCGCTGGCGGGGCCTCCTCTGGCCAGGGCAGGCCTTGCTGGACCCACTGCGTCAGGGCGTCGATGGCCGCCTGCGGCAGCTTCCCGCCCTCCTTGGGCATGGCTTCGGCGGCCATGCCACCGTCTTGGCGGATGGCGTGGATGAGCTTGCTGCCCTCCACATTTCCCGCCACCACCACCGGGCCGTAATCACTCCCCCGCAGCACGAATTCCCGACTGTCTAAGCGCAGGCCGTTGGTCTGCTTCTTAGCGGAATGGCAACCATAGCAATGCTCCGCCAGCACGGGACGCACGGCGGTCTCAAAGAAGGTGAGTTGTTCTGGCGTAAACGGAGCCGCCACCAGCGGTCCAGCCAGCAGCAGCACGGCTGCGCAGGGTTTCCAAATCATGCGCCAGCGTCCGCCTCCCAGCGGCCGGTGACAAGTCCCCGATGACGTAGCCGCTCTCCCGACCCCCGCCACTTCCCCCGTTCCCTTCCGCCGCTACATCTCCAGCATGGAAAAGAACAACCCCGTGGGATCACAGAAGAACGTCCGCATGTAGAGCCCGAAGGTGAACTCGATTTTCTCCAACGTATCCGGCAGGATATTATGCGTCAGGGCCGCCTTGCTGTAGCTTTGATATGCCGGGTCCAGGTAGCCGGGGAACTGCACCTCCCCCACGGGAAATGGCTCCGCACGCCAAGGAGGGGGGCCATCTTGGCCCCTGCTTTTATTTGCAATACCAAGAGGGGCAGGATGCCCCTCCTCCTTGGTGTGCCTCATCAATAGCGCATTCCAGCTCGCTTGATCCCGGAAGCCAGAGTCCCGCTGCATCTCGCTTTCATCAATGTCCCGCCAGCGCTCCATCACCTGGTGGAAGACCGCCCCGCGCACGGCTATGGTCCCGCTATTGACTCCGGGGCGCTGGGCCGCTCGCAGCAATTCCTCCTCGGTGAGGAACCCGTTGAAGCTCTTCCCATCCATCCCCTTCCCCCGCTCTGGCTGGTAACGGATGTCCCAGTCTCCCTCCAGCAGATGATCGATATTCCGCAGCGCCAGGGAATCACAATCCACGAAGAGGATTTTGTTGTATTACTCCGGGTTTTCGATTAGTTCTGCCACCCGGTATTTCCAGCACCACGCCTCCTCCGCGCCATCCTGCCCGGTCATCGGCGGCGTTTCCAGATACACTTCTTCTAACCCCTTCCGCTCTACGAGAAATAACGGCATCGGAGAATTCCGAAACACCACCACGTCCCCGGTAAAAAACGTCCGCACCAGCGATGACGCCAGCATCTTCCCCAGAAACCGATACCCCTCACTCTGCGGGGAATCGAAGGCAATGGTATAGACGAGGTTCTTTTTGGGCGGGCGGGGCATGGGAAGGGGGAGTTTTCAGTTTTCAGATTCGGAAATTCAGGCTCCAGCACCTCCGTTTCCCTAACTGAAAACTGAAATATCCATAAGTCCTTGACCCTCAACGACTTACGCAACGTCTGAAAATAATCTAAAATAATCTTGACGTTAGGTCTATAATTTGGCCTCCTAGAAACTCATGAATCCAAACTACCATAAACCCCAGAGGGGGGGGGGCTTGTCAAGACCTCCATAGCGTTATTTTTATTAATAATCTGCCAGAGCCCTCGCTCTGGAACTCACAGCTAGGAAGGAGGCAGTTTTTAAGTAAGGCAGGCAAAGCTGGAGTCGGAATCATCATCGCGACCAATGCGATGAAATTAAACGTGCTGGCAAGCACGAGCGGTGTGCTTGAGGATTCCTACCGAGAATACGGATATGATGAACATTTTGCGACTGAGGTTGAGGCGAATGCCCGACGTGATGTGCTCAATGAGGCAACATGCGCAGTAGATCTTGGCATTAATCCTCTAGACACCACTGGCGCGACCCAAGAACGGTTCAACAACTCTACACCCGATACCACGGGGAACTGGATTCAGGCCGTAACCACCAGTCTGCATAGACTGGAAGAACCAGCAACACCATATTGGGTTACGGGCACTTGGCATCAAAGATTTAACAAAGAAAGCTAGAGGATAATTCCCCTGACTATGTCCATGGAGGTCCGACAAGACATTTTACTTACGACCTGCTGTTTTCTTGGCGGCGGATTACTCGGTAGTTGGCTTCCCAGATCTGCGGTGGTCACTGCCAAGATGCCATCCCAGGCGCAATCCCATGAGGTGGTTGTTTCGAACTCTATTGTTACGCCGAATGGCGGACGCATCTCCTTGGCGGAGATGACGTCCGCCATCAAGGTGGAACCTCGAAGTGATGATATTGAAGCTAAATTGAAGAGCTTGACGGCCTTGGATGATTACTATCAATCACAAGGAGTTGCCGCCACCTTAGCGTTGGTGCGGAGTTTACCGGACGGAGCGTGGAAGCAAACAGAGTTACGAAGAGTTTTTTGGCTCGTGGGATCAACCGATCCAGCCAGAGGTGAGCGATTGCTCGCAGATGCTCCTGAATTGGATAATTCGCTTTTAGGAACGTCGCTAAGAACATACTTATGGGCTAGTGCCGGAGCTACAAATCCGGAATCGACACTATTTGCGCTGCGCGAAAATGGAGGCAAAGCCACAAATATTAATGCAGTGTTCCATGAGTGGGCCTCCCGCGATTACAGTGCTGCACTCAGCTTCGCTCAAAATTTACCAACTCCAGAACGCGAGAAATTTGCGCGGGCCGCTGCGGTCGCTGCACTCAAGCGAAATCCCATGTCGTTGACTGATCCAGCTAAAGCGGATTCATTGCTAAGCATGGTGGGGGAGGTGTTCAGCGTAAAGGAGCCTTACGTGGATGTTGATGGCTACCAAGCCGCACGCGACCCTGCCGCTTTGGGCGCGGTTTTAGCGGCGGGGGCTCCTGCAGATACCCTCCAGTGGTTAAACCAGAAAGGCAATGCCGATGCGTCTGGAGCTTATTTCCGCTTTATGTTTCAGGATGACCCGACCCAGGCACTTGAGTTGATTCCTAAATTATCCAAATTTATGCGTAATGTTTCCACGACAAACGCCTTATATGATTGCCTAGCTCAACAGAAAATGCCTGATCTGATCGAACAATGCCGCACATTAACGACAACGATGGGAAATGCTATCCCAGAGGGTGTGTTTCGTTCTTTAAGTTCCAACGACCCATTAGTTGCTCTGGAGTTTCTTCGCAACACTCCGACGGCCATGCAGAGTTATTCCATACCCGATCTCGCGAGATCTATGGCTAAAATTTATCCAACTTCAGCACTCAGCCAGGATACCCTTAGTAGCCTTCCTCCAGAATTTCAAAGTCCCTACACGGCTGCAATCACAAAACAGTTATTACTGAATCAGCCGCTGGTGGCTTGGGATTTGCTAAATGCTGGAACATTAGCCCCGCCAGATAAAGTAACCGGGCGCATTTTAGCCTCACAACTTGGCGAAGATGGGGTCCGTAAAATCTTTCAAGAAGGCATTCCTAATGGTTACCCACTTTCAATGAATGAAACGCTATCAGCTAGTGTTAGTGGGTGGGCTAAACAGGATCCATTCTCGGCATCCAAATGGTTACAGAGCCAGCCTGCGGGAGACAACAAGGACCGCGCAATTTTAGGATTGGTTGAAGCGGTTTCTCCAAATGATTATGATAGCGCGCAAATATGGGCTGATAGCATTGCTTCGGCGGAAATTAAATCTGAGGCTGCCGCAGTTCTAGCAAAATTTAAGACCCGACCATGAATTATAGACATCAGAGGGTTTACCTGTCCGTGGCGGCCCTCCTACTTGGCACCTTGGTATCGAAAATATACTGGAACAATGCGGACGCCGGAAGCCAGCGCCCACGACCACAAGCATCGTTAACGCAATCAAATCCGCCTAGTGAAGACAAATCGAGAGTGGGCAAGATTAGATCGGCTTCCGTGAGTCTTCCCCGAACACTCGCCTTGGCTCTTGCCGAGATAGAGAACGGGCCTTCTGCTAATCTCCCAAATTATCTTCGGGATGTACGCAGCCAGTTTGATATCGCAGGAGGGGCTATTGGCTTACTACTCCAGCAGAAGGTGGAGGAACGCATGCTGCGTGAAAATCCGGAGGGTGGGTTGAGGACCTGCTTAGCGATTCTGCGAGGAGGCGGGAACGCGGAGATTCAGGCGCTATTCGATGCTGCCGCACTGGCCTCACCCGCCAACTTAAAGGAATGGATTAATTTCCCCCGCGCCCACGGTTTAATCGGGAGTGAGTATGAGGTGGCTCTCGGTAGTGCTGCTAGACAGTTTCCCCAGGAAGTCATCACTGCCCTATCAAAGTTGCCGTTCGTTAGAAAAGATACCCTCCAACGCTGTTTTAAGGAGATCGCCTCCACACGTGGGGTGGAGGCCTTTGCTGATGCATCCCATTTGGGGCGGGCTGACTATATCACGGCTGCACGTAGAGGTATTAGTTTACGAATCATAGAAGACCAAGGAACTAGTGCCTGGGCGACATTGAAGGATAGGACATCTCCAGAAGAGCGCAGTTCACTAGTTCAGCAAGTTTGCAAGGCCTGGGTAGAAACGAAATCCGAAGAACTCCTATCTATACTGAAGGATGCGCATTACCCAGATGCTGAATTACGCATAATGTTGCTCAGGGGAGGATTGATGGATTTCTGTGGTAAACTTTCCACAGCTGAAATCGTTGATATTGCAAAAAAGCAAAATTCAAGTGGGGCAATTGTGGATGCACTCGCGGGGCCTGTAGCAATAGCTGCTCAATCAGATGCAAAGGCCACTCTTAATCAATACCTGGAGGCCATACCAGAAGGCTCCGGTAAGGATTCTTTGACTTTAGGTTTAACCCAGCGCTGGGGAGACCAAGAAGGAAGCTCGGCGATTCCAAAATTAATGGCACTCGTTGGAGATCCAACAACTCAGGCTTCTCTGCAAGCCTGGACTGGCTTCTGTACTTCCTGGAAGAAAAGTGATCCTGCGGGATTCGCCCATGCCGCAGCCAACAAACAGTTGCCAAGTAGCCTAATCCCCAAAATCGGCTTTTTGTTAAATCCCTAAAGTACCAAGCAAGAGTAAAAGAGCCGTGGGGTATTGCATTTTTCTCCAGGGCCGCACACACCAATGTTCTCGAACTCACCTTCTCTAAATGACCAATCGTGCTCTGATCTTTCTCCTAGGTGCTTCCGCCGGTGGCGTAGCGGGATGGGGCCTTAAACCAAACCCAATCCCGCCGGAGCCCGCCGTTCCAGCCAAGCTACCTGTGAAAGTTCCCGTGGAAATGGCGCAGGCGAATCCACGGCCTACGGAGAATCCGGCCCAGGCTCCAGCAGATCCGCGCATAGCGGAGTTGAAGCAAAAGCTGCTGCCACTGGAGGCCCTGCCTACGCTGCCAGAGCGCACGGCCGCATTGCAGAAGGAATTCGGGAATGTGACGCCGCAGAATGCGTTGCTCTACCAAAGTGCCTGGAAAGCACTTGTCCTGGAAAATCCGGATGGGAACGCGCATTGGGGGCTTTTAAACCGTAAGCTAGGACAGGTAGTGGGAGCGCAAGTGGTGGGTAAGCGCACGGGAAATGGTGGAAGTGATCTGCCTGGAGCGAAGACGTATGTGAAAGACCAGTTTTCAGGCTGGATGGATGCTGACCCTAAAGCGGCCCAGGAGTGGTTCGCCAAATTAAAAAATGAGGCGTTCCAGAGCGCCTTATTGGAGGTTTACTCCGCTGAGTCAGCGGAGAGTCCACGCAGCCCCCAGTCAACGATCCCATGATAACTGAAAAGACCTACGTCACGTGTATAAATCTAGCCCGCCGCCCAGACCGCCGTTTGCGGGCCTGGGGGCAATTCCGCAAAGAGGGCTTAAAAGTGGAGCGTTTAGTGGCGGTGGACGCGCTGGGGGTTAGCGAGGCGCGGGGCTTTCATCATGTGGGAGCGCGGGCGTGTGCGGCCTCTCATCGGATGGCGTGGCGGGCGGCACGGAAAGCGGGGGCGGAGGCGGTGCTAGTCTTTGAGGATGATGTGGTGCTAGCGCCAGAGTTTCTAGCCAAAGTGGCCGCGCTGGAGGTGCCGGATGACTGGGATGTGATCTATCTCGGCTGCACGTTACGGGAGGCACCGGAAGATCTGGGCGGCGGAGTGGTGCGGGTGCGGGGCAAAACCTGGGACTGGCACGCCATGCTGGTGCATAGCCGGACCTGGAGCAGGCTGCACAGCCTGCTAGCCCCCCTTGGGAGAAGAGGCCATGTCGCGCGGGGGGAAACCTCTTGTGATGGTTTATTGGCCGAACACCATAAGAAATTCCAGGTCTATGCAGCGTGGCCACCGCTGGCCTGGCAAACCTTTGGCCTGTCCAATTTAGAAAATGCAGTGCGTGGCTGTTGGGACGCGGAAGGGAGGCAGCTGATGTTCCGCAGTGTGGTTCGGCAGCTCCCACCGACGGCCAAAGGAGGTTGGGAGCAGCAGTGGCAGGGCTACTGGGAAGGGGCGTCCCATTTTGGCACTTTGCTGAACAAATTAGGCCTAAAAGATACAGTCGTGGAAGTAGGCGCGGGGGATGGGAGCTTTACCCGCACAGCTCTTCCAGGGTGGCAAGGGCAGCACTGGCATGTGATCGATCCCTGGACTGCGGACCCAACGCGGTGGACGGACGAATTAGCCTGGGATGCCAAAAGGTTGCAAGTAATGCGGGGGAGGCTAACGCAGTGGCAGAAAGCGGATGGGCGGATGCAGATCAAAATGACCAGTGAAGCAGATGCGGTGGCTGACTACCAGGATGCCTCATTAGATGCGGTATGGCTTGATGGTGACCACAGCTATAGCGGCATGATCGGGGCGTTGGACCGCTGGTGGCCGAAGGTGCGGAGCGGGGGCGTGATGGGCGGTGGCAGTGCTGGGAATCTGTTCCAGGGGCTATTCCGTGGACCGCACACGTGGCAACTCAGCTTGCGCGCCCTACAGGAATGGGCACAGCGTAATCAAGTGGCGCTCATCCGCAGCCACCAGACCACGGAGGAAGACGGTCCCTGGCTGATTTTTAAATTCGACCAGCCCAAGCCGGAGGAGATCACAGTGATCTCTGCGAGCACCAGCAACATTGAGTATGCCAAAATCACAGAAGCGAACCATCGGGCTTACTGTACCCGCCGGGGCTACCAATACCACGTTTTCGGTGATGCAGACTTCGACGATAGCCGTTCACCTCCTTGGTCGAAAATTCGCTTTTTCCAACATCAACTCCAGCAAAGTCCCTGGGTCTTCTGGATCGACTCGGATGCCATTTTCAATGACTGGGAATGGAAGATCGAACATTTCGCACATCTCCAATTCAGCCTGATTTGTGGGATTTATCATCAAAATGATCGTCCGCGCCCGAGCACTGGTGTCTGTTTAATGCAGGCTGGTCCAGAGGCGGAAGAACTGCTGAATAAGATCTGGGAGCACTATCCTACCCCGCACATTGATGGTCACGAGGAAGCTGGGTTCAAGGCTGCACTGGATGGCAGTCCGGAGCTACGGCAGCGGGTCTTTGCGATGCCAGTGCGCAATCTCAACAGCCACCCGCCGTTAAACGACTGGGGGATTGATGATCCGGTGCTGCATTTCCTCCAACTCAAAGAAACGCGCGCAAAGTTGATCGAAGATGCCTGCGCGATGGCAAAGGACCGGGCCGCGCGTCAGGAGCGGATGCGCTAACATGGGTTCCGCTCCATTCCCTCGCCTGATTTTACAGGAGGCAACAGCGAGAGCCGAGCCAGCAAATTGTCCAATTTCACAGACCCGAAACGATCGTGATTTTGCCAAGCTCTGCGCGCTCTGCTTCCTCCTGTGCGTCTTCAATGATGAGGAGAGGCGCAGGCAGCAACGCCTTGCTCAAGCCCTCGTCCGCGCCAGTGATTTTGCTGGCACCCTGGTGACGGATTTCACTCACAATCCGCCGCCGAAAGTGGATCTAAAATTTACCACCACGCTGGGGAAACTGGAGGGGGCAATCACGCAGCTAGGTGGGAAGCAGGCTATCCAATCCGGCGGGGCCTACGCCCAGCAATCCGAAGCCCAAGCCAGGCTGCGCAAGGAACTGCTGGAGCTGCTGCACCACACCAGTGACGGTGCCCAAAGCATTGCTACAGACCAAGGAAACCCAGCGGCCGGTGACAAGTCCCCGATGACGTAGCAGCCGACGTAAGTCGGCCCTGGCGGCACGGCGGCGGGGGCGAACTTACATTCGCGGCCACTGCAATTTACTTATCGCTAGATTCCCGGCTTGAGTTCTGGCCTGGGCAGGGCTCTAGATTCCGCCTATGTTGTCCTCCCCATCATCTCCAACGGATGCCGCAGCCGCAGCCGTCTCCTATGTCCAGCACACGGGCTTTAGCGCTTGGTGGCGACGCCTAGCCGTGCTGGCGGGGCATACGTTTACGCAGCTCGTGAGGATGAAGGTGTTCTATTTTTTGATGGTCTTCTCGCTGATCATTTTCGTGGTCGGGTTTGTTTTTTCCAGTGTCTCGCCAGATGCGGAATTGAAGTTAGTGAAGGACACTTCCTTTGGCGTGATGCAGATTTTCAGTGTGCTTTTTGGGGTGGTAGGCATGGCGCTGTTGCTGCCGAAGGATCTGGAGGACCGCACGCTTTACACTATCTTGACCAAGCCGGTGCGACGTTATGAATACTTGCTAGGCAAATACTGCGGGGTGCTCTTGGTGCTCTTGGTGAGTCTGGTGCTGATGGACCTGATGGCCTCCGTGGTGCTCCACATCAAGTTCACCTGGGCCTACCAAGAAGTGGTGGAACGCATCAATGGGATGAGTTCCCAGACGCTGCCGGAGGCCCTGGAGCAAATGAAGCAGGATGAGCTGGCGCAGCTTTCCCAGCAAGGTCTGCGCTGGGATCTGCACTTGGCGGTCATCGCCATTTTCTTGAAAACGGCGGTCATCACGGCCGTGGCCATGGCCATCTCCACCTTTGCCGGGTCCACCATTTTTACCATGTTAGCCGCGCTCTGCATTTATGTGATAGGCCACCTGCAAGCGTCCGCGCGGGAGTCTCTGCTGGCCCCGCCGCCGGACCATGCGACGCTGCATTCCCCCTCCAAGTTACTAGAGGCAAGGCCTCCCGAGGCGGCTCCGCCCAGCGTGCTGCTGCGGCTCTCCACGGGCGTGGTGGCGGTCATCTTTCCAGATTTCCAAGTGTATAACGTGGTGGATGCGGTGGTGGCAGGGAAGGATCTGAGGGGCCAGGATCTAGCGAAGATGTTCGGCCTCAGTGCGCTCTACCTAGCCATCTATCTGGGGGCCTCCATCTTCCTCTTTGCCGAAAAGGAGCTATGACGAAACATCATCGGCAGCAACTCTCCGCCCTGGTGCTCGTGCTCGCGAGTGCGGTCGTGCGCCTGCCCGTGGAGCAAGCGATCACGGCAGACTTCCATCGCGCAGAGCTGCTGCCCGTAGCCTTGGACACGAATCTGCGCTCTCGCATGACGCAGGAATCATTCGTGGCCGCCGCCGGAGGATTGCGCTCGTTAGTGGCGAGCTATTACGAGGTGGATGCCTTTTCCCATTTCTATGAGAACCCGCCGAGGTGGGATTTGATCGACAAAAATTACGCCCTCTGCTGTCAGCTTCAGCCGCGCGTTTGGCACTATTGGGACATGCATAGCTGGATGCTAGCGTCCAACGCTGCGGAGTTCTACGGCAGTGAAGGAGGAGCTGTGAAGGGCCTGGAAGAAGACTTGCGGAAATTTTACCGTCGGCAGGGAATGAAGGTGGCCTATGAGGGGATCAAGCATAACCCGGAGACCTACCGCAGCTATGCCCACGCCGCGCAACTGCTCTCGTTTCCGAACCATAAGGCGAATCCTGAGCCAGACCAGGAGCAGGCGGCGGCGCTCTATTTAAAAGCCAGCGAATGTGCGGATGCGAATGTGCCGCCGCTTTACTTCCGGCGGTTTCTTTACCGCGCGCACCTCTTCTGCCTCTCCAAAGTCCCCGGCCATACCCGCTATGTGTATGCGCACCTACGTCGGCTCTTCCTTAGCGGCCCCAAGGAAGACCTGCCCACCACGCGCACCATTTTGCGGCAATGTGAGGAAGAACTGTCCGTGCCCATCATGCTGCGGGCGATCTTTCCGGTGCTCCCGCATCACCTGCCACCGCTTAATTTCAAGTAACCAAACTTGGCTGTGGGGGTGCTGAGGCTACGGGCGGAGTTGGGTGACGGTGAATCCCGCCGTTTTCAGCAAGGCCACCAGACTCCCTTCTCCACACAGGTGCCCCGCCCCGACGAGGACGAGCGTGGGCGTTTTTGCTCCGAGCATAGTCTTGAGCTTGGGAAGCCAGCGGAGATTGCGGTCGTGCAGGAGCAGTTTCCCCACCTCTGGCAAGGTGGCAAAGCTCTCCGCCATGGTCTTGGCGATCACCTCCGGCTGGCCTGCGCGCCAACCTGCTAGTAGTAACTCCAGTTCCTGATGGGCCAGCTTCGCCTCGGCAATAGATTGCAGGATCATCTGTTCCTGAACTTCCGCGCTGAAGCTGCTGAGCAGGCGGAATTGCTCGTCCATCGTTTCCAGCCCACCGCTTAGTTTAGGCTCACTGGTCAGGCGTTTACTGAAATAGACATCAATGCCATGGTCCGATTTCATGCCGACTGCTTCATACGCCTGTTGGGTGATGGCCATGGCCACTAGCCAAGGACGGTGGTGCGCGAAGGAGCTGAGGGGCACGTGCTGCTCCGCCGCCCATTGACCTAAGGACGCGTAAATCGGGGCACTCAGCCGTTCCTCTAAAGTGCCCTCATTTAAAAAGGCATATTTCTGGAGCACCGGCGTGACCTTAGCGGGATCCATTTCCGCCGGAGGCACTTCGAAGATGACCTGCTGGCAGGCCTGGAAGGCTGTTTCGTAGGCCGCTGGGAGCGGGTAATCCTCCGGCTGCATGAGGTGGATGGTCCCACCTAAATAAAGCGGAGCCTGCCCGCCCTCCACTCGAAAGACCAAGCCTTGCGCAGGGTGGGGGGGCGGATCGGCAGAGCCCAGACTCACTAGGAATAGCCAAATGAGGTGCCACCATCTCATGGGGGTTTACTTCTTCTCCGCTGGGGCGGCTTCCTTGGCGGCTTCCGCTTTCTTGACGGTCACAGATTCGATCACCACATCCTTGGTGGGCACGTTCTGCATCGGTGCCAGATGCAGAGCACCGTCACCCCCGCGCGCCATCAGCGGATGATTACCCACGGGCACGGCTTTGATTTTGTCCACCACCTCCAGGCCAGCAGTCACCTTGCCGAACACGGCATATCCGTAGCCATCCGGGCTGGGGCGGTTCAGGCCCGCATTGTCCACCACATTGATAAAAAACTGGCTAGTGGCGCTATTCGGATCACCCGTGCGAGCCATGGCCAAGGTGCCCCGGTCATTCTTCAGGCCGTTATCCGCTTCGTTTTTGATGGAGGCGTCCACGTTCTTTTGCTCGTGATTCCCATCGGCCTTCTGCTCAAAACCACCACATTGGATCATAAAGGTGGACATCACCCGATGGAACACCGTCTTGTCGTAGAATTTCTTATCGACGTATTTCAAAAAGTTCCCCACGGAGATGGGGGCCTTGTCTTTAAATAGTTCTACCGTGATGAGCCCCTCGCTGGTCTTGATTTCTACGACCGGATTCGCATCGGCAGCGAAACTAAAAGAGGGGAGGAGGGCGGCTAGGATGAGGAGGGTGCGGCGGTTCATTTTAATCAAGGTAAGGTGAGGGTGTAGGGTGAAATGGATGGGCGGAGATTACTCACAGATGGTTGATTGGCTACCAAGAATTTTCGCTATTCCGTTTACCATGCTGGGGGGCCGTGGGCCAAAACCCTCGCAAATTTTGCGGCTTAAGCCCTGCTCGCGACGGCTCTAGCTGTTTCCGAGGCTTGACGGGGGGACAGGGGCCGTTTAGAGGGGGCCGCTTCGGGTTGACTTCCTTTAACTGCAACCCAACTACCCCACAATACAACCCCCTACTGATATGATTAAAGTCGGCATTAACGGATTCGGACGCATTGGTCGTTTGGTCTTTCGCGCTATTTGTGACCAAGGCCTGCTTGGCAAAGAGATCCAAGTGGTCGCAGTCAATGATCTGGTGCCCGCAGACAACCTCGCCTACCTGGTGAAATATGATTCCACTCAAGGTCGTGCTAAAGAAGAAGTCTCCTCCAAGAAGTCCAGCCCTGACGCCAAGGAAGACGATATTCTGGTCGTGGATGGCCATGAGATCAAATGTCTAGCCGTGCGTGAAGGCCCCGCTGCCTTGCCCTGGAAAGAGTTAGGCGTGGACATCGTGATCGAGTCCACTGGTCTGTTCACCGAGCGTGCCAAGGCCGCTGGTCACTTAGCCGCAGGCGCTAAGAAGGTCATTATTTCCGCCCCCGGTAAAGACGAGGACATCACCATCGTCATGGGCGTAAACCACGAGAAATACGATGCTAGCAAGCACGACATCATTTCCAATGCGAGCTGCACGACAAACTGCCTAGCTCCTGTGGTGCATGTGTTATTAAAAGAAGGCATCGGCGTGGATGAAGGTCTGATGACCACCATCCACAGCTACACCGCCACGCAGAAAACCGTGGACGGCCCCAGCGCTAAGGATTGGAAAGGGGGCCGCAGTGCCGCCATCAACATCATCCCCTCCGGCACCGGTGCCGCCAAGGCCGTGGGCCTAGCCATTCCCGAAGTGAAGGGCAAGCTGACCGGCATGTCTTTCCGCGTCCCCACCCCCACCGTGTCCGTCGTTGATTTGACCGTGAAGACCGTCAAGGAAACCAGCTACAAAGAGATCTGTGATCTGATGAAGAAAGCCAGCGAGACCTATATGAAGGGCATCCTGGGTTGGACCGCTGATGAAGTCGTCTCCTCGGATTTCATTCACGATCCCCATAGCTCCATCTTCGATGCGGGCAGCGGCCTGGAGTTGAACAACAAGTTCTTCAAACTCGTGAGCTGGTATGACAATGAGTGGGGCTACAGCAACCGTTGCGTGGACCTGATCAAATACATTTCCAGTAAATAAGCTCAGCGAAGCCGCCCCTTCATAAGCCCCCGGTCATCCGCATGATGGCCGGGGGTTTTTACGTGGGTGAAAAGAGCCACGTGTGAGCCGCGCGGAATTACGGAAAAGTTTCTTTTGCATGGCCCCACCCTGGGATTAGTCTAGCTGGTCGTCTCCCCTCCCCCACTCTCCACCTACTCCTCTTATGAATACTCCTATGTTTGCTGGTATCCTCGGTCTGCAAGGCCCGGAAATGCTGATTATTGTTGGTCTCGCGCTCCTCTTCTTTGGAGCCAAGAAACTGCCTGAACTCGCCCGTGGCATCGGCAAAAGCATGAACGAATTCAAGCGCGCGCGGAATGAATTCGAAGGTGAATTCAATCGTGCCGCCGAAGATGCCGAACGCGAGGCAGAGATCGCCCGCGTCAAAGAAGAACGCCGCCGGGCGGATCTAGCCGCCGCCAAGGCTGCCGAGACCGCCAAGGCTGCCGAGACCGTCAAGGCCACGGAAGCCGTCAAGGCCGTGGAAGAAGTTTCCCATTCCTAACACCCTAGCCGCGTGCTCCCACGCTGGTTCTCACCCTTTCCTACAGGCAGCCTCTGGGCTGCCTGTTTGTTTTGGTTGGTGGGTGCCAACGGCCTCTCCGGGCAAGTAGCGGCCCAAGAGGGGGCGAGTGTAAAATTTGTCAGTTACAACCTGCATAACTATTTGCTGCGTCCCTCGGATGATCCCCATGCTGGTCCACCCAAATCCGAGCGGGAAATCACGCAGATGGTCAAGATCCTCACCGCATTAAAGCCAGACATCCTCGGCGTCTGTGAAATGGGCAACCAAGCGGACCTCGCAGACCTCCAAGCGCGCTTGCAGGCTGCGGGGCTAGACCTGCCAGAGCGGGAGTGGGTCCAGGGCGCAGACCTCAGCCGCCACCTCGCACTGCTGAGTCGATTCCCGATCACGTGCCGGAATTCCCGCGCCAGTTTAACCTATCAGTTAGACAACGCAGTGCTGCCCATGCAGCGCGGCATTCTGGATGTCACCGTGCAGGTGCAGCCAGAGTATGCGCTGCGCTTAATCGGGCTGCATTTGAAGTCCCAGCGAGAAGTGGAAACCGCGGATCAAGCCCTCATGCGGCGGGAGGAAGCCCACCTCGCCCGCCTGCATTTTGCAGAGGTGCTAGCCGCCGCTCCAGAGACGAATCTGCTCGTCTATGGTGACCTCAACGAAACCCGGGACCTCCCTGGCATCCGCGAAATCAAAGGCCCCGTGGGCGAGCCCCTGTCCCTACGAGAGTTGGGCCTAGAGGACCACAATGGAGCCCGTTGGACCTACTTCCATGAGCCCAGCGAGACCTATTCTCACATTGACTATCTGCTAGCCTCTCCCGCTCTGGTGCCCGAACTCCGCCTCAAAACCAGCGGCATCTACAGCGGCAACGACTGGTCCCAAGCCAGCGACCACCGCGCCATTTTCCTCACCCTCAATCCTGTGGACCTACGGCCTAAAAAGTAGCGGCCAAGCTACCCCCGGAAGACCACCGCCGCATCCAGCCTAGCGACTTTGTGGATGCCCAGCAGTGCGGCAAAGAGGCAGATGCCCATGATGATGACGAAGGCTCCTAACGGGACGTAATACGGCAGGTAAAAGGGCGGCTGTTGCTTCTTCAGCGTGCTCAGGGCGAAGGCGCACGTGAGCCCCGCGCCAATCCCATAGCCGATCACGCCGACGCTGAATGATTGCAGCAGCAACATGCCGCAGAGAGTCCCATTGCTGGTGCCCATGGCCTTCAAGGCGCCTAGATGTTTCAAATTTTCTAGCACGAAAGTGTAGAACGTCTGCCCAGCGATGGCCATGCCCACAATGATCCCTAACACCACGGTAGTGCCGAAGGAAACGGGGATACCAGTGTTCTTCACATACCATTTCACCGTGGACACTTTGAACTCCATTTCTGTCATCGCCTTTAGCCCCGTCTCCGCCGTGATGCGGCGTGCTACAGTGGCGGCATCTTGGCCAGGGCTGGGCGCAGCGATTACGAAGCTCATCATTTTCCGCTGCGGCGGAGCATAGCCTAACGCCCGATCATACGTGGTGAACACATACGGCGTGCCCATGAAAGAACGCGCCGCCTTGCAGATGCCGACGACGCGGGCTTCGCGATCATTGAGTTCGAAAATATCGCCAATGCGCACGCGAGACTTGGTCTCGCCATCACGCAGGGGCAGGCCTTCGGCTAAGCGCTCTTGGCCGAAGTCGTCGATGATAACCGTATTCGGCAGCCGCAGATCCTCCAGCCTCCCCTCCAGCATTTCCGCCGGAGCCCCGGCTAGGGTGGTGGCATCAATCCCCACGAGTTGGATCTGTTTAAACGTCCCGTCGATCTGCCGTGCTTGTAAATTTCCTTGATACAAAGGCGCGCTCCAGGCCACGCCATCCACGCTGCGCACGCGGAAGACGTCCGTGTCCCGCAGCGGCTTACTATCATTGACCTGCTCCAGCTTTTCATCCGTCACCCAGATGGGCGCGCGCATGTTTTCCAAGCTCGCGAAGGTCCAGCTCATCAGTCCACAAAAAATGCCTGCTTGTTGGATCATCAACAGCGAAGCGAACGTCAGGCCGGAGATCAGCATGAGGTATTTTCCGTGGTCTCCGAAGAGCATCTTGAGGGCGAGCCGGAACATGCGCTTAGATCCCGCTGATGTGGCCAGTGCGGTCCACTTGGATGCGCTCTGCGGCGGGCACTTTTGGCAATGCCGGCATCCGCAGAATCTTCCCTGTTAGGGCCACCAGAAAGCCCGCTCCATTGGCAATCTCAAACGAGCGCACCACGATGCGGAACCCCTGCGGGCGGCCTTGGCGCTTGGGATCATCGGACAGCGAGTCCTGCGTCTTGGCCATGCAGATGGGCAGGCGATCGAACCCTAACGCGCGAATCTGCTCTAACTGCGCCTGCGCAGCCTCGGTGAAATCCACCCCATCCGCGCCATAGATGCGCGTGGCGATCTTGCGGATCTTCTCCTCCGGCGCATCCTCTAGCGGATAGACAGGCGTGAACCGCGTCGTCTCCTGCTGGGCCGCCGCCACTACCAGATGCGCCAGCGCCTGCGCGCCTGCCCCCCCCTCACCAAAGACATTAGCCACCGCACAGGCGACACCTCGGCTGGCGCAGAAGGCTTTCACCACGGCCTGCTCTTCAGTGGTGTCCGCGGTAAATTGATTGATGGCCACCACCACCGGGCGACCAAAGGATTGCGCGGCTTCCAGGTGGGCAGCGAGGTTTTCCAGGCCGCGTTCCACAGCTGCGGGGTCGGGCTCCGTGAGCGTTGCCAAGGCCGTGCCGCCGTGCATTTTCAACGCCCGCAGCGTGGCCACGAGCACGATGACCGTTGGCGCGAATCCACCTTGGCGACATTTGATATCGAGAAATTTTTCCCCACCTAGATCAAACGCAAAGCCCGCTTCCGTGACCGCATAGTCCGCCGTGCCTAACGCTAGCCGGGTGGCTAAAATGGAATTGCAACCATGGGCAATATTGGCAAACGGCCCGCCATGCACATAGGCGGGCACGCCTTCTACGGAGCGCACGAGGTTCGGCTTCAGGGCATCCCGCAGGATCGCTAGCATGGCTCCCGTGACGTTCATTTCCTCGGCCAGAACGGGTTGGTTATCGGTGGTGTAGCCGAGCAAAATTCGATTGAGCCGCGCGCGCAGATCTTCGTAAGAAACGGCTAGGCAGAGGATGGCCATGATCTCACTAGCCGCCGTGATGTCGAAGCCGGATGCGCGCTCCACGCCTTGATTTTCCTGGCCCAAGCGGATGTTGCGCAGCGCGCGGTCATTCATATCCAAGCAACGTTTCCAGACCACGCGGGCCGGGTCCAGGCGGGTGGTTTTAAAATGCAGCCGATTATCCAATGCGGCGGCTAACAAGTTATGCGCGGCAGTGATGGCATGGAAATCACCTGTGAACTGAAGGTTGATGGATTCCGATGGCGTGAGCGTGCTCAGCCCGCCACCCGTAGCACCTCCTTTGCGCCCAAAGACCGGGCCCATGCTCGGCTGCCGCAGCGCCAGCGCTACGGATTGGCCAATCTGCCGCAGCCCTTGTGCGAGGCCGATAGAGACGGTGGTCTTGCCCTCGCCCGCTGGCGTGGGGGTGATGGCGGAGACTAAAATCAGCCGACCTTGTTTGGGTAAATTTTCCAATGCCGGCAGGGCAATCTTCGCCTTGTCCCGACCATAGAATTCAAGGTGATCGGGAGAGAGCTGCAGTTGCTGCGCGAGGTCGCTGAGAGAAGGGACGGGGGTATTCACGGACGGTAGCTAGGCGGCATCTGCGGGCTTGGCAAGGCAGAGAAATTTCCACCACGAATCACCATCCAGGATCGCGCCCACTAGCAAAATTCCCTTGGGGAAAAGTCGCGCTTTTCCGTTTCGTCTTGAGAAGTGTGTGCTAAAGTGGCCGCCCCAACGCCTCCTCTACCCAATGCCCGACCTGGAACCGACCCCTCCCCCAGCGCCCTCCTCTGATCCGCCACCACGGCCCTCTGAAGAGGAAGCTAAGCTGTCTCTGCCCCCCGCGCTGACCGGACTGGCGGGGATGGTGGTGGGGAGCATCTTACTAGGAAAAAAAGCGGGCCTGCTGGCGGGGCTCGTGGGCTTAGGGGCCAAGCTGCTTTTAGAATCACGGTCTCCAGCCGAGACTGCCCCGGAGCTCGTGATCCCTCCCGCTGAACCCGCAGCAGAGCCCGCAGTGGATACGGGCAAGGCGGAGTTTCCCGCCCTCGCAAGCATGTCAGAATCGTTGAGTGTGGCTGCCGCTATGGACATTCCTGAGGCTCCAGAGCCTGCTCCTAAGCTGGGCCTGGGAGTGGACTGCGCAGCCTTTCCCGCCCTCGCATTGATGAATCTAGGCCTGGGCGGCAGTGAAACGGCAACACCGCCAGCCATCTTAGAAGCCGCCCCTCCCGAACCAACGGCCATGAGCCCGGAGCCACTGTCCGCAATCGTGCCGGAGTCTATTTTCGTAGCCCCTGATGAGCCCGCAGTGGCGCTAGAACCACTCACTGTGGCTGAATGGGTGCGCCCCGCTTGGCTGAGAGGCGCTGAACCTTCCCCACTTCTAATCGAGCCTCCCGCCCCCGCAAAGGCACCCCCATTTCCCCCGGCCATCGCCACTCCCGGGCCTATGAATCTGCCCCTGGATGACGCCCTGGATGACCTCATCGACCACGCAGAAGCTTTCCGTAACTTGGGGGCCAGCGCGCACTTTCCCCTAGCAGCAGAGCTCCCGCCCCTCATCCCCGCCGCTCCGCCTGCGCCCGGGCCGGAGTGCCCTGAGGAGAAACGCCCTGCATTCGTCGTCTGGCCAGAGGCCTTGGAAGAGACGGAGGAGACCTCCGCGCAGTCGAATTTCCAGGCGTTCGTGGCCAACATGTTTCAGCAAGCCGCCGAGACTCACGCACCGCCGCCGCCCGCTCCAGAGGCGGCTCCGCCCCCCCTAGCCACTGCTGTTGAACTCACCGCCGATGACATCTGGCGCATGGCCTTAGCTGCCAATCTGGCCGAATCCCAGGCCGCCAAGCCACCCCACACGCCATCCGTGGTGGGCTCGGCTGCGCCAGAAATATTGCGCGTGGAGGAATCCATGTTCGTCCCCAGCGCGTCACCGCCACCGAGCCCCCCCGCAGGCCTAGCACCCTTCGTGGAGCTGGTGGCTAGCCAACCTTTTAAACCTGCCGAGGCCCTCTTCGCGCAGGCCCTGGACCCAGACCTCTTTACCCCTAGCTCCGCCGCGCCTCGAGCCCCATTACTAACGCCAGAAGAGGAGGCCACCCTGGATCAACTAGCCGACTCTGGGAAGCGCCCCGCCGTGGTCTTGCCCAGTGCGCCCAGCGCAGCCACGCCGTTGCTCATGAGCCCGCCCGTGAGCTACGCCATGCGCACCACGCCGGGCATCGTGAAACGCGCCACCCCCTGGATCGCCCTAGCCGCTTTGATGGCTGGAGGCTATACTTTCCGAGACCCGTTAGGCCAGCAATGGCAACGCTGGCGGGCTCCTCTCACTCAACCCGCAGCCCCCGCCCGCACGAAGCCCCCGCTCCCAGCCACTGTGCCATCCGAGCACCCTAGCCCGCCAACCACCGAGGTCCCCCCCGCGCCCACCGTGCGGCCCGCCATGGAGGTGCCGGCCGCTCCCAATCCGCTGGAGCCGACCCCCCAACCCATCACGCCAGAAACCACCGCCCCCACGGATCCAGAACTAGCCGCCCAACGTGAAGCCGAGACCGCGATCAAATCTTTCCTCGGATACTCCGACCTGGAGGACGTGCTCAGCCACATTCTCCACCGCGATCAACTCACCCCCGCTGTCGCAAAATATTACCTCGCTCAGCCCCTGGCACCCACACCCTTTACCGAAGTCGTGATTGATTCCGCCGCCCGCCTCAGCGAGACCAACCTTCAGGCCTTCCTCTTCCGCGTGCGCACTGCGGACCGACCGCTCGGCTTTCCCATCTGTGCCGAGGCCACGCCGGCAGGCTACAAGATCCAATGGGAATCCTTTATCCAATGCCGAGACCGCACCGCCGCTAACTTTTGGAAAAGTCCCCAGTCCGATCCGCAATCCCTCTACGTGATCCTCAAACGCAGCCATTACTTTGGGGAGGATGTCGGCCACCTGGAAGAGTATGATTGCTACCGCATCAACACCCCTAACCCTGATGAGGAAGCCGTCTATGCCTTTGCCCGCAAGGATGCGGCGTTCTCCCGGAAATATCGCAACCAGTTAGCCTGGGACGCCAACTACTTTGCCGTAGCCCTCTTTGCTAACATCAGAAATGCCGAAGGCATCGTCCACCACGAGATCCTGGACATCGATCGCTTTAACTGGCGTTGCGTCTCCAAGTAAACGTCCCGTTCCCTTCCCCTCATGCCCCCGAACCGCCTCAAATTACGCCTCACCAAGGCTGCCGAAACCGCCGTACGCAAAGGCCACCCGTGGGTCTTTGCAGACCGCGTGAAATCCGCCAACCGACCCGGAGACACCGGGGAACTAGCCGTCGTCTATGACCAAGCAGACCGCTTCCTAGCCGTCGGGCTTTACGATCCCGCTAGCAGCATCGCCCTACGCGTCCTGCACGTGGGCAGCCCCGTGCAGGTGGACGAGGCGTGGTGGACCGCCCATCTCGCCCGCACCCTAGCCATCCGCCAGCCACTCTTCGGCCCAGAGACAGACGGCTACCGCTGCATCAATGGCGAAAGCGATGGCTGGCCCGGCCTCGTCCTGGACACCTATGCCGGCCATGCGGTGCTGAAAATTTACACCGCCGCCTGGCTGCCCTGGCTGCCCATGCTCCAGGGCCTCATCCAGGCTGCGCTGGCCCCCGCTAGCCTCACGCTGCGCCTGAGCCGCAACGTCAAAGAGCAGGCCAAAATCCAATTTAAACTGACCGAAGGCCCCCTGTTAGGCAGCCCTCCACAGCCGGTAATCTTTTCCGAAAATGGCCTCCGGTTTGAAGCCGATGTCCTCCGCGGCCAAAAGACTGGCTGCTTTCTTGACCAACGCGAAAACCGCGCCCGTGTCGAGTCCCTAGCCAACGGGCGGCAAGTCTTAAACGTCTTCAGCTTCAGCGGCGGTTTCTCGCTCTACGCGGCCCGGGGCGGGGCGCAGCGCGTGGTGGATCTAGACATCAGCAACCATGCCTTAGAAAGTGCCCAACGGAACTTTGCCCTCAACCGCCGCCAACCCCGCATCGCCCAATGCCAACACGAGACCCTCCTGGCAGATGCCTTCCAGTGGCTGGAAACTGGCCCCTCCCGTAAGTTCGATCTCATCATCTGCGATCCTCCCTCCCTGGCTCCACGTGAAGAGCAACGCCTCCCCGCCGCCGCTGCTTATCAACGGCTGAACACCGCCGCCCTGCTCCGCCTCACCCGCCAGGGCATCCTCATAGCCGCCTCCTGTTCCGCCCATGTTAGTTCCACCGAATTCTTTGCCGCCGTCCGCCGCGCCGTCCACCAATGTGGCCGCCGACACCAAGAACTCTGGCTCACTGGCCACGCCGCAGATCACCCTGCCACCATCCCCGAGGCCCGCTACCTCAAGTGCATGGCCTTGCAGTTAGATTAGCAGGAGCGGCCACCTAAGCCACCGTGGCTGCGCGGGCATCATCCTGGCCGCTCTTTTCCATGAAGTAATCATAGCCGCCGGCATAAGGCGTCACTTGGCCGTCTTTAATGTGCAGCACTTTGGTGGCTAGGGAGCGGATGAAATGCACGTCGTGGCTGATGAAGACTAATGTGCCGTCATACCGTTGCAGCGACTGCGTGAGGCCCTCGATGCTGTGGATGTCCAGGTGCGTGGTCGGCTCATCCATGAGCAGGAGATTCGGCGGATCGACGAGAAATTTAACCAAGTTCAAACGGCTCTTTTCCCCGCCGGATAAGACCTTACAGCGTTTATAGACATCCTCTTTCCGAAACAAGAAACTGCCCAAAATCGCGCGCCCATCGTCCTCCCGCAGCGTAGGGCAGGCGCGCATGACTTCTTCTAACACGGTATTCTCTGGCTCCAGGGTGCTGCTACGATGCTGGGAAAAATAGCCTAACTTCAAGTTCGTCCCCAGCTTACGCGTGCCTTGTTGGAAGGGGATCTCGCCTGCCAGGATCTTGATGAGCGTGGACTTGCCCGAGCCATTCGGACCTACCAGCACGGTGCGTTCTCCGCGCTCGATTTCTAGGTCTAATCCTGCGTAGATTTTCCGAGTGCCATAGGCTTGGTGGATGCCTTCCAGGATCATGGGCCGCTGCCCGCTTTTCTGCGGTTGCGTGAAGTTGAAACGGAATACTTTGCGCGGAGCAGCGGGCTTTTCTAACCGGACAATTTTATCTACTTGTTTCTGCCGACTCTGCGCCTGCGAGGCCTTGGAGGCTACGCTGCGGAAGCGATCAATGAACTCTTCCAGCGCCTCGATCTCCTTTTGCTGTGAGCGATAGGCGATGACTGCGCGCTCGTAGGCGGCTTCTTTTAACTCCTGGTATTTGGTGTAATTTCCCGTGTAGGAAAGGAGCTTGGTGTTCTCGATCTCATAGACCGTCTGCACCACTTCATCCATGAAATCACGGTCGTGGGAAATCATCAGGATGGCCCCCGGATAGTTCTTTAAATACTGGCGGAACCACAACAGCGACATCAGATCCAAGTGATTTGTGGGCTCATCCAGCAACAGCAAATCCGGCTCCAACACTAGCAAGTGGCCCAAGTGCGCGCGCATCACCCAGCCGCCGCTCAGTTCCTTGGCTGGGCGCAGCCAGTCTTCTTCTTTATAGCCCAGGCCCCGCAGCATCTTCTTGGCCTTGGCCTCGGCCTCCGGGCTGTGGAGGGTGTCGAACTTCGTTTGCAGCTCGAAATATTCTGGCTCGTTCACATTGCCCGCCGCCTCGAACGCCCGCAGGCTGGCCTCTAGTTCAGCCATGCCGTGGCCGCGGCCACAGGCAATGTCTAGCGCGGTCTCCTCACCCACGGCCTCGCCTTCTTGCGGGAGATAACCGATGGTCGTCCACTCATCACGCGTCACGGTCCCGGCATCCGGCGTATCCGTTTTCAAGATGAGGGAAAAGAGCGTGGACTTCCCCGCGCCATTCGGCCCCACCAGGGCCACGCGCTCGCTGTAGTTGACCGTTAGGTCAGCGGAAGACAGGAGCGTGCGGGCGTTAAAAGCCTTAGTGATATTACGGAGGGTGAGCATGGCGCGGGAGATAGGAGGGGAATGCAGAATGAGCAAGGTTGGAGTTTACCTTTGCCCATCTGGCGGTTGATTGCGGACCGTTTTACCTAACTACTAGTCACGATGGAAGAATTCGCGTTACCCACTCCCTTAGATCTATTTCTGGAGGCTTTTCAAAATGAAAAGTTGGTGGAAGCCCGCGCCCAGGCGGCTGGACTGCACGCGGCAGATCTCGCTGGCGTCTATGAGCAAGTGTCGGCGGAGCAACGGACGCAACTCGTAGCGCTCGTGCCGGAGGAAGAGTATGCGGAGTTTATCCACCAACTGCCGTTGGCAGATGCCGCTAAGATCCTAGCCGGACTCCCCCCCGCTGGGCTCTCTGTGGTGCTAGGCGAGTTGCCGGACGATACGCTAGTGGATCTCCTCCAGGAAATGGAAGCAGACCAACGGGGCGCGGCCTTCCAGCTCCTGTCCGAGGACCGTCGCAAGGCCGCCCG
>JAYVOP010000102.1:0-2048 GCA_043757865.1 Verrucomicrobiales bacterium
GCAACTTTACGCCACGGAGATCCCGCAGATCTTAGCCGCATCCTTGGGGCAGAGCGCATTCCATGGCGCGTTGGGCATCGATGCATTTTTCTATCGCGCGACAGATGGCGGCGTGCGCTTGAAGCCCATCGTAGAAATCAATCCACGCTACACCATGGGCCGCACTGCGCTGGAACTGCTGCGCGTGGCCGCACCTGGGCGCACCGTCGCGCTGCGCATCTACAGCCAGCGCGCGCTCCAGCAGGCGGGCCACGCCAGCATTCCCGCCGCCGCCGCTCATTTTGCTAGTGAAGATCCGCCCGTGCTCCATGCCAGTGGCCGCGTGGACAGCGGCGGCTTCTCTTTAAATGATCCGCACACCGCCACTGGCTTCCTCGCCATGGCCTTCGTTACCAGCCAAGTGGAACGCGCCTGAGTAGCCTCGCACCACCTCAGGAAAATTATTTTCCAATAAACTTTCCGCCGCTGCGTTCTCCCTGCTAACTGCCCATCATCATGTCGAGCTTGCCACTACCAGATTCCACTCCAGCCCTTGCTACGCATTGGGTCCTCACGGCCCTAACGCGTTTTGAGCGCCCGCTCATTCGCTTTGCGCACAACCTCTGTGGAGACTGGGAACAGGCGCGGGATGCCGTGCAGGACACCTTTCTCCGCCTCACCAAATCCGGAAAACCGCCGCGGGATGGGGACGTAGAATCACTCGCCCCATGGCTCTTCACCTGCTGCCGGCATCGCATCATCGACTGGCAGCGTAAAAATAAACGCATCGCTCCTATGGACACCCTCATGTTAGAAAATTTGCCAGAGACCGCCGCTGGCCCAGACACCGCCTTGGAAGCCAAGGACACCGCCACGCAACTGCGCACGTTAGTGCGACACCTCCCGCCGGACCAGCAAGCCGTCATCAAACTCAAGTTCGAGGCCGGTCTCTCCTATAAAGAAATAGCCGCCGCCACCGGCCACACCACTGGCACCGTGGGCTGGATGCTCCACACCGCCGTAGCCGCCCTGCGCAGGTCTTATTTAGCCGCTGAAGCCTAACTCACTTTTTTCCCACTCTTTTACTCTCATTCATCTTATGAAACCCATCACACCATCTGATCTCACCGCCTTAGCCCTGGACGAACTTTCTCCAGAAGCCGCCGCTGAACTCACCGCCCTGCTAGCCGCGTCCCCCACGGATGCCACCACTGCGGAGGACACCCGCGCCTTCTGCGAGCTGCTTTCCAGCGCCCTAGCAACTCCAGATGCGGGCGCTCTCACAGCAGCGCAGAAACAAGCGATCACAGAAAATTTACCGCCCACCAACATCGTGCGCCCCACCCGCTGGCCGCTCTGGACCGGAACCGCCGCCGCTGCTGCGGTGGTCGTGTGGCTGGCCTGGCCGCAGACGGTGGGGCCACGCAGCGTGGTGGCTGCGCAGACGTTGAAAGGGAAAGTCTGTGAGGCATTTCTAATCAAGCCTGACGAAAAAACGGATTCACCAGCCATGGTCGCTCAACAGGAAAAGATAGTTGAGGAAAAGCGCCTAGCTTGGTTGGCACTCCTGAATCAAGGCGTGAGTGAGATCACAGCTCAGCCAGCACCTGCGGCCCCAGCCGCAGCCACCATGGCTCCAAAAGATCTGTCAGTGGCCTACGCCGAGGCCAAGCAAGCGTATGCCACCGCCTTGGCGGAGTTGTATCAATTACGCCGAGAGGAAGCACCTCAAACGTTTGTGTCCATGGATAGCAATGGAGGTGCCGCGCCCGATTTCTTAGCCATACTGCGGGAAACTTTCGTGACGGATCAGAAATTTGAGAATGCCGACCTGATCACGATTCTGTCCTACCTCAGGAGCAATAGTGAGTCTGATGCCCTTGGAGCGTTGGGCTTTGCTGCGTCCTCTAAGGGCATGCCCGAAGGCCCCATCAATATCCACGTGCATGGTGCTAGCCTGGAAATGATCCTAGACCAAGCCTGCCGCCAAATTAGATATGGCTATGAGCTTCAAAGGCATACGGTGTTGGTGACTCCTCGCACCGATGGGCCTTTGGTGCTTGGCTATC
>JAYVOP010000103.1:0-7446 GCA_043757865.1 Verrucomicrobiales bacterium
TGCTTCTTTTCTAGCAAGTTCACGATGATGAGGGCCGCCAAACAAACGAGCAGGAAAGTGAGCAAAATGGTGCCCCAACGATTACGGACCACTTGCCAGTAGTCCAAGGCATGCATTTTCGATTCAGCGATAGGTTCTTTCATGAGAGTAGAGGAGGGGTTAGATGGAGGGGAAATAAGCAGGGTGCCGCGTGGCGGATTGTGACCCGCCCGAAGGAAAATCTGTTCAATCACGGCGGCAATATTCCACGATAAAGACGAGCGCAAGCCAAAGCATGGGGGAACGCAGCCAGCCGCCCTCCCTGCCACCGTCAGCGGCTGCGATCGGTTCCGTGGGCGGCACCTATTTCTTTTCCAGCATTGCAGTCGCTTCCGTCAGTTGGGCGGCAGTGAGTTTGGCCTTGGCGGTAGCGGCTAGTTTGCTGGCTTCTTTCAGGCCGTTGGCGGCTGCGCGGGCGAAGTTGACGTAGGCGTAGATCTCATTTTTCTCCCCGCCTTTGCCAGCGGCAAAGAGTCGGGCGAGGAGGAATTGCGCAGGGCCGTAGTTCTGTTTGGCGGCTTGGGCATACCACGAGCCAGCGCGATCAATGCTGGCGGGCACCCCGGTGCCAGACTCGAAAGCGCTGCCTAAATTGACCATTGCAGCTAAGTTCCCTGCCTCGGCAGCCGCCAGCAAATAGCCGTTAGCGGCAATGGCATCTTTAGCCACCCCACGGCCTTTTTGCAGGCAGACGGCAGCTTCATTTAGCGCCAGCACGTGGCCCATGCTAGCGGCTTTGGAAATGAGCTTCCAGGCCGCTTCCACGTCCGCTGGCAGCCCTTGGCCCGTGGCTTGCATCATGCCGAGACGGCAGAGTCCTTCGGGGTCATTTTGCGCAGCGGCTTTACGATACCATTGCACTGGCTCAGTAAAATTGATGTCCCGTCCCTTGAGGTCTATTTTATCAAATAACACCGAACCATAAGCCGCCTGCGCTGGGGCATAGCCGGATTCGGCAGCTTGTTGGATGAGGAATTGTGCGCGCTCTGGGTCCGCCTTAAGCCCTGGGCCGCCTTGCCCCAGCAGCCGGGCAAAGGCCATCTGCGCAGGCGCGTGGCCCGCCTCTGCGGCCTTTTCCAGCCAGGGCAACGCCGTCTCTGGCTTGGCATCCGGCACCGCTCCACTCAGGATCAGATCCGCCAGTTGGAGCTGCGCAGGCGCGTCGCCCGTAGCGGCTTTCTTTTGCACTGCGGCTAGGTCTGTTTGATCGTCTGCGAGGCCGATGCTGAGGCCTAAAGTAAGCATTAATAAATAGCGTTTCATGGAAATAGATTTATTGGCGTTGGAGCACGATGGTGGTGTCTGAGTTCCGGGTGATGACTAGATCTAGCTTGCCATCACCATTCAGATCCTGCACCGCGACGGCCTTCATGCAGCCAGTCAGCGCGATCCCGCTTTCCAGCGGAGGCACGGGGGTGAAGTTCCCCTGACCGTCATTTTTTAGCAGCATCCCGATGCCACTATCATAGCGCGGCGTCTCGATCTGCGGTCCGTGGAGCCAGTTCTGTGCTAGGAACAGATCCACTTTCCCACCGCCCGTGAAGTCCCCCGCTGCGATGCCGAAGACGATGCCATTCTGCGCCTCACGCACAAATGGCCTCCACGTGAACTTCCCACCGCCTGCATTCAGCCACACGCCGCTGCGGAATTCAGTGGCTTCAAAACGCTCGGCAGCCTGCAATTTTTCATCACTATAAACTTCGTCTAACTTAGCGGAAGCGAACGCTTTAAACGTCGGTAACTTCGTCTTAATAAACGGCATGGCGGTGCTGGAACAACTGCGCCCGCGCTCAGGATAGAGCGTCTCTCCGTGGTCATTTTTCTCCCGCTTCACCTCCACCACATTCGGCTTCCCACTGTCATCGAAGACGCCGTAGTAAGTCAGCATCGGATGCTGCGCGTCGGGCATTTTATATTTGCTATTCAGCCCCAGATTGCCCACCACCAAGTCTATTTTCCCATCGCCATTCACGTCCACGGGAGCAATGCTGTTCCACCAACCCGTCACGTCTGCGGTGCCCGCGTCCTTGGTCACTTCATGCAGCTTGCCTTTTGCATTCAGGAAAATTTTCACTGGCCCCCACTCACACGTCAGCGCCAGATCGGGTGTGCCATCGCCATCCAGATCCGTCCACGTGCCCGCACTCACGAGGCCCACATTCCCCAGCCCTGCCACGTCGGTGGTCACATCGCGAAACTTCACCACGCCTTGGCTAGAAATATTCCGCAGCAGTCGGCTCTGATCCGCATGGGGCCAGTCCTGAGCCTTACAGCGTGCGCCAATGAACACATCCATCAGCCCATCCCCATCATAGTCCGCCACGCACACACAACCCGCAAAGACCCGGATGTCAGGAAATGCGGCACTCTTGGAAAACGTCCCTTTACCATCATTTAAATAGAGCCGCGCGCGTTGCTCCTGGGCGTCCGGGAGAAACTCATTGGTCCCACTAACCACGATCAAATCCAGATCCCCATCCCCATCCACATCAAAGAACACCGCCCCGCTGTCCTCACAATCTTTATCTGCCCGCAGCGCCTCCTCCCACCTAGCCATGAAGCCGCCCTTCCCATCGGCCACGCGCAACTGCGCGCTCTCCCCGGCACTCCCGCCGAAGAACACATCCGCCTTACCATCCCCATTCACATCCCCCCAGGCTAGGCACGGGCCTAACTGACTGTAACTATGCGGCAGCAAGGTGTGCCTTTGGAAATCCGCCTCCCAGCCCGTGTCCGCTACCTTCAGCGCGGCTAGGGTATCCACTTCTTTAAAGAGCGGCTGGGGCTTCGGGGTCGGCACGCCGGACTCGCCCGCAGGCGTGACCTTTAGCCGCTGGTCTGCTTTCACACGCTTCAGCACTTGCGTTAGGTGAGTCTTGCCGGGCCATTTGATCGTGACCTCATCCACCATCGTTTCCGCGCCTAACCCGAAATGCACGATGGGCTCATTGTAAGAAAGATAGCCCGTCTGCGGGCTCAGATAGCGCAACTGCGATCCCGCCTTCGTCTTCACCACCACCTCCGCACCGATGCCATGCGGATTCCCCGCTGGGCCGCGCAGATCCAGCTCCAGCCAATGGCCCACGGGCAACTCATTCCGCCAGATCGCATTCGGTTCCTCCAAATTTACCACCACCAAATCCATGTCCCCATCCGCATCCAGATCCGCATAAGCTGCGCCATAACTCACGCCCACATGATCCAGCCCCCAGGCCTCGCTGGTCTCTTCAAACTTCGCATGTCCGGTATTCCGATATGACCGATTCTTCTCCTTCCGCATTTCCCCATCTTTCCAAAAATCAAACATGTGTTTCCCCACCAATTCGTCGGCCGAGATTTTTATATCGCTATCATTCATGTGGCGACTAATGCCATTGGTAAAATAGACATCTTGCCAACCATCATTATCTAAATCCACAAACTTGACCGCCCACGTCCAGTCCGTGCTGGACACGCCATAGAGCCGGGCCCCCTCACTGAAATGCCCCATCCCCGTGCCAATCAACAGTGTGTTCTGCATCTGCTGTTGCGGCAGCCCGTGATAGACCCGCCGCGCATCTAGCCCGCCCATGGCCCCCATGGTGGTCTTACTTTTAAAATGCGAGGTGGCGCTCATGTCCGCCACTAGCAGATCCGGCCAGAGGTCATTATTGACATCCCCCTGGTCACTGCCCATGCTAAACCACGGCGTATGGGGAGCGGCTTGTTCGATCACATTCGTAAACGTGCCATCGCCATTATTTAAATAGAGCTTATCTGGACTAACGAAATCATTTCCTACATAGATGTCCGGCCAACCATCCCGATTATAATCCCACCACGTGACGCTGAGCCCATCTCCCCGGCCCTCAATGCCCGCTTCCTTTGTCACCTCGGTAAACTTCACCACGCTATCCTTCGAATCATTCCGGTAGAGATGATCCGGCGTGCCCGTGGCCTCGCTACCCCAGCGGTCGAAATCATACCGCCACATGCTGTAGTATTTTGCGAACTCCTGGCGCACTACCGGGATGCCATCTGGCCCAGGCTCCGTGACCGTTTTCAGATCACTGCTATCCCGCGTGCCATGCGGATCCTCGATCCGATTCGTCAGCAAATACAGATCCAGATCCCCGTCCCCATCATAGTCTGCAAACGCCGCACTATGCGAGCAATCCACCGCGCCCAGCCCGCACGTCTCTGCCGCCAAGGAAAATTTCACCACCCCATCCGCACCTGTAGCATTGATCCAGAGCTGATTCGGCTGCATGTAGCGGCACACATAGAGATCCGTTTTCCCATCGCCATTTACATCTCCTGCGGCTACGCCCGCCACCCATTCTTTCGGCGTGCCTCCAGACTTGAGGCCGCACGACTCCGTCACATCCTTAAACTGGATTTCACCTGCCTTGCCCACATTCACATAGACCCTGCTGGCATCCTTGCCCCCGCCGAATACTAAGTCTGGCCGCCCATCCCCATTCAGATCCTCCACCACCACCCCGCCGCACGTCATGCCACTATGGTAAAGGTAGCTCAGCGGATGGTTCGTATCCATGTGGTTCCACATCCGCACGCCACACTCCGCTGATCCTAACCGGGTGAATTTCCCCTCGGCCCGCAGAGTTGACACAGGCAGAGACAAGCCAGTGAGGACTGACAACAACAAGCACGGGGAAAGCAGCGAGGACATAAGCAAGAGGGGAAGAATTCGGGCGCATCTTGTCCCACCTCCTTCCTCTGCGTCAAGCGGGGAGGGGCGGGCTGGAAATGGAATGGGGACGGGTGCCCCCACTCCACAAAAAAATAACTACTCCAGGGCCAGTTCCTCCGTGCGACTGAAGCGGCCAAATTTCCAGGCTAGCGCGGGCAGGACTACGAGGTTCAGCAGCGTGGAACTAACCAAGCCACCAAGGATGACGATGGCCATAGGGCCTTCGATTTCGCGGCCTGCTTCGCCACTGCCTAACGCGAGCGGGAGCACGCCTAACGCGGTGACTAACGCGGTCATAAGAATGGGCACGAGGCGCTCACTGGCTCCGCGGGCGACGGTTTCTAGGCTCCACGTAGCGCCCTCGTGTTGCACTAAATGTTCGTAGTGAGAAATGAGCATGATGCTATTCCGCGTGCTGATGCCGAATAAAGTGACGAAGCCGACGAGCGATCCAATGCTGGTATTCCCACCTTGGGCAAAGACCGCTAGCACGCCTCCCACCAGGGCAAACGGCACGTTAGCTAAGACCAGCGCCACGTGACTAGCACGATGGAAAACGAGACAGAGCAGCAACAGCACGCCCGCTGCCGCCACCACCGAATGCAGCAGCAACTCCCGTTCGGCCTTGGCCTCTTCCTCCGCAGCTCCGCTCCATTCCACATAGAGGCCGCCAGGGAGTTTGACGTTCTGCTCCACCTTAGCGCGGGCTTCTTTGACGAAGCTGGAAACATCCCGTTTGTCCACATTGCACGTCACCGCTTGGCGTCGGCGGGCTCCATCATGGATGATGCTGGGGCGGCCATTGGTGAGTTCAATATCAGCTAGCTGCTTGAGAGTCATGCGCACACCATCGCCATTCACCAGCATCAGATCACCCACCGTTTCAGGGTCGCGGCGGGCGCTATCGTGGAGAATTACGGCTAGTTCGTGAATGCGATTTCCCCGCACCATCTGCGCCACGTCCGCCCCTTGGAAGGCGGTTTCCACGGCTTCTAGCACGTCCAGCGGACGGAATCCAAACTGCGTTAGGCGATCCGTGCGCAGATGCACCGCTAACACTGGCGCACCCGGCGGGGCTTTGACTTGCACGTCGGCATTGCCCGTGGTGGCGCTCAGTTCCGCAGAGATTTTTTTGGCCACGAGGTCCAGTTGATCCAAGTCATCTCCAAAAACATTGACCACCACCATAGCCGTTTCTCCGCTAATGCTTTCGCTGATGCGGTCTCCCAGAAAGGTGAGGACTTCACTCTGAATGCCAGGAAATTCGTCTAGCATGGAGCGCAGGAACGCCTGCGTTTCCACCTCTTCTGCGGGTGTGGTGCCACGCTTGAGTTCGATGTGAAATTCACTTTTATTCGGCCCCCAGGTGTCTTCTCCAGATTCCGCCCGGCCCACTTGTTGCTCCACGGTGGCGATGTGTTCGTTGGCCAGCATGGCCTCGGAAAGTTGTTTGCCGACGCGCAGCGATTCCTCAATGGAAGTGCCGGGACGTCCGGTCACGGCGGCCACAAAATGCCCTTCCCGAAACTCCGGTAGCAACTCTCCGCCAAAATAAGGCACCAACGCACAAGCCCCCACTAACAGCACCAACGCGCCCGCCACCGTGAGCCACGGAGACCGTGTGAAGAACAGCAGCCAATCCCGATGCACGCCCTTTAACCACCGCACCCAGAACGGCTCGTCGTGTGGTTTCGTCTTGGCCAGAAACACCAAGGACATGGCGGGCGTAACCGTCAGCGCCACGGCTAGCGATGCCAGGATGCTGAGGATAAACGCCACGCCCAGCGGCCCGAAGAAGCGGCCTTGGAGCCCGCTCATCGTCAACACCGGCATGAAGACGACGGCTACAATCAGCGTGGCATAAACGACCGCCGTGCGCACTTCAATGGAAGCATCTAACACTACCCGCCACAGCGCGCGTGGCGTGGCGAGGGTGGCATTTTCCCGCAAGCGACGGAGGATGTTTTCTACATCAATGATAGCGTCATCCACCACCACGCCGATGGCCACCGCAAAGCCGCCTAACGTCATGGTATTCAAGGAAACCCCGCGCCAGTCGAGCACGAGCACCGCCGCCAACAGCGACAGTGGAATGGAGACAAACGAGATCATGGCGATGCGCAGATCCATCAGGAAAAGCAGCAGCACGATGCCCACTAACGCCCCGCCGACGAGCAGCGAATCCTGCACGTGGCCGAGCGCGGTTTCGATAAAGGTCGCAGGCCGATGCAGGCGATCATAGAGCGTGATGCCCTTGGCCTTGAGCATCGGGCGCAGCTCGTTCAAGGCTGATTCCAGGCCGTGCGTCACGGTTAGGGTATTGGCTAAATATTGGCTCTTGAGCGTGATCAGCACCCCAGGTTTCCCCATGATGATCGTGTCGCCAAACTTCGGTTCTGCGCCTAGCACCACGTGAGCCACGTCCTTCAGTCGCACCACGGGCGCGCCTTTGCGCACCACGACGTTGCCCACTTCTTCCGGCGTGAAAAGTTGGCCGTTGGTCTGAATCACCACGCGCTGGCCGGGGGTGTCGATGAAGCCCGCTCCGCGCACGCCAGTGGTGGCTTTGGCGCACTCTAGCACGTCCGTGAGGGTGAGGTCAAAAGCGGCTAGTTTCTCTGGCAGCACTTGCACTTGAAGTTGCTCCACTTCTCCGCCGAAGGTGCTGGCGGCGGCCACGCCTTGCACGGAAAGCAGACGCGGTTTGATGGTCC
>JAYVOP010000104.1:0-7442 GCA_043757865.1 Verrucomicrobiales bacterium
GCTAGACCAACTGCGGGAGGAAGGTCACAAGGTGCTCGTCTTCAGCCAATTTGTCACCATGCTAGAGATCATCCAGAAGCGCCTAGAATCTGAAAACCGGCCCTACGTCATCCTCACCGGGCAGAGCAAAGACCGCGGGGCCATCGTGGAGAAATTCCAGACCAGCAAAGAGCCCACCGTCTTCCTCCTCAGCCTCAAAGCCGGCGGCAGCGGCTTGAACCTCACCGCCGCCAGCTACGTCATCCTCTACGATCCGTGGTGGAATCCCGCCGCTGAGAACCAAGCCATTGACCGAACCCACCGGATCGGCCAGACGAACCCCGTCATCGCCTATCGCTTGCTCGTAAGGGAAACCATCGAAGAAAAAATCCGCGTCCTCCAACAGCAAAAGCAACTGCTCTTCACTGGCGTGCTAGGGGAGGAAGGCTTCGCCCAGAACCTGGGCGTGGAGGATGTGAAATACCTCTTCTCCAACGAGTAAGCCATCTCTGAAAAAGCACCCCTCAGTGGGGGTTAGGCTTTAGCCGCATCAGCGCACCGGGCGGCCTCATTGCTTATTCCCCCAAGGTCTAAAAGCGCTGGGGCCGACTCCCCGAAGAACCATCCAATCTACATCCCGAACATCGCCCGTAATTTATTCAGCGTGTTGGTTCCAGCCAAATGCAGGATGGTTGCTTTGTTTTCTCAGCAAGTATCGAACCGCCTACCCCCAAAAGGTGCCCAACTGCCATCGCTAGTAACCGGGCACCTCGCGTTGTCCTACGGGATTAGCTCTTTCGTGGGCAGGATCATGGCCGTGACTGTCGTACGCGCGGGACTGGCTGTTTTGACACCTTGGATGGTGTCAATTCAGAATGATTCGCCTGCGACATGGCAAAGCGCAGGTCTAGGATCTCCGACCCAATGCACCAATTACCAGTTTCCGCCTCGGCAGGCAAGTGTTCGGCAAACCGTAATAACAGTAGATGAGGGCGGAGGGTCGAAGCTCTGTGGCCTTGGATTCATCCAGGAGAGCTCGCTTCGTTTGGAAAAGTGCCTCTGGTGCGGAGACTCCTTGGCAGAGATACTCATAAAATCCCGCGGAGACGTCATGCGCCGTCGGAATGTCGATCGAGGTTTCGGTCCCGATGACGGCCGGATGGGCATTGTTGGCAAAGACGCTCACCATGGAACTGTGATCATCGACTGATTGCTCGGCTCCACTACAGGAGTTCAAAAATACCAATGAACGGTTCTGCGCTCCAGTCTGCGGTCCGGCATTGCTGCTGGCTTGTGCTTGCAGCGCGGATTCCAGGACTTTCGTGGATACGAAATGCGCTTTTGTAGCCCCTTTGTGGCCGATTTGGAGGCCAGCGGCTTTATCATCATTTGCGGCTTGTCCGTGACAGAAGAAGTGGGTGGCACTGGCAGGGGAGTGTGGATATTGGCAGCCACGCGGCATTTGAGTTGGGTTCGTCAAGTGACCTGCCAACTTTTGCATAAACACCTCCAACTCCAGCGGCTGCGGGTCTGGCCAATGCTTTTCTATCCTCAGATTGTCGCTATCTTCCAGGCGATGAAAATGCCGCCTCATTTCCTGGGCAATAGAGCGTGTTTTGTGGGGTGTCTCATCGCCAATGAATGCGATGCGCATGATCTGATCCTGCCAGGCATTCGGAAGCAGTGCGCCCCGTGGTTGGAGGATGCCCTGCCAACGACGCGATACGGGCCAACGCCCCGAAAACACCATTTCAGCCATTTCGATGAGGCTTAACTGATCTAGGTTTTTGCAATATGAGGTCCGATCATTTGCCAAGTGCGCCAATGGGATCAAATCCATCGGGATCATTCGTTCCAGTGGGGCCTCTAGCTCCACGGAACAAATGACGGATTCATATTCCGCTAGCCAATGGCGCAGGCGCAGGCGTTCGTTTTGGTCAAAAAGACCTTGGCCGATTTGCCAAGTCTTCAGTAAAAATTGCCGAAGCCGAGTGCGCACGGCTTCTTTAGTCAGGCCGACTCCCGGCTTCGACAACTCATCACAGGCCCTGGCGACTTGCTTCCTTTGGTCTGGGATTCCTTTTGGGCAGTTTAGTTGGAACTCCTGGGCTGATTCGCCACCGAGCCTCATGCGGAGTTTACTTCCCTGATGAGGGCCCTTGGCAATGGTGATTAAAAGCGGAAGCCCTTCTCGGTATCCGGCGGAGGGCTGCCAATTCATGGGGATCGCTTCGTCGTGGTTTTCTTCTTCTGGATCGCCTCTCCACTCGACGGATTTGAAACGGCTGGTTCCACAATCAGATTGATGCCGACATTTTGAATCAGCGAGCCACGTTGCCGACACTCGATCCAAATCGCGTATTGCCTTTCGGACCTTCCACCTGCTAAGACGCCTTTGGCATCTAAGGGAAATGTGACTACCTCACTGGCTCCACTCTCCCGAGGGACCAAGATATCGTGTGCTTGGCGGGTAAATCGTAACGGGTAGCCGTCCACTCCCAGACGGAATCTGGCCGCTGCCCTATCGACCCCACCCGTCACATAGACCTCCCCGCAACTTAAACCCATGGGTGGCGGCTTCGCGTCATTCTCATCTGCCGGATCATCATATTGGAGCCACGCCTCGACCATAAGTGCAGCCCGCGGTCTGGTTCTCCATGCCTCCTCTGCCGCGGACCACGTCGGCTCTGAGGCACCATCTATGGCCACCAGTCGCGCACACAAGAATCCGTGATAGTTTTCCGGCCCTTGCCTCAAATAGGGCCTTATGGCCGACAGCCCTTCATCCTTCCTTAGACGGGCTTTATCAACGATGTCGATTGGGGTCAGGCTTAAATCAACGGTCAATCTTTTGTAGGCATATCTTCGCCTTTCCTCGTCGGGCGATTCAGTGAATTCGCGTAATAATCTCCGCTCCTCAAGTTCAGCCTGAAGTTCGGCGAAAAGGTTTCGAGCAGCAATTTTTTCACCAGCACGTGTCAGCCTTTCATATTCCTTCCAACGCGTCTGGTCCTGAGTTATTTCGTTCATATCGGCTCAAGCAGGGATTTTACATGATCAGCAAATTCGAAGGGTGGAAAATCGTGTTTCAGCAACATTGGAATGGACTGGTCGGTCAACAAAGGCGCGACATCTTTTTCGGGTCGATTTGTTAATAATATGATAGGAACTGCTGGGAGGATTTTGCGAACCTCCCCGACAAGGAGCGCTCCTGTCAAGAGGCCTTCATCCGATTGTTCGTGGGAAAAATAGTGCCACTCAGGGTGTGGCATCATCACATCCAAGACGATTAAATCCCAGTTTCGATCAGCAATGATACGCTCCATGAATAGCTGGGGACAGGTGACGATTTCAACATCCATTCCGTAGCCAAAGGCCTCATTTGAGAGCACCTCACGATAGTAGGAAGTAACGGTTAAATCATCATCCAAATGAAGAATACGCTTCTTTTTTGGGATCAAGGTATTGGTCGGAAGATTCATAAGAAATGTCTGAAACGGCGCCTTATGCCGGGCCGCAAATTGAGGGTTTGGAGCTGAACAGCGAGACGGGAAGGATAATTTCGAAAATGGTGGGATTGTGTAGTCCAGTCAACTGGATGCTTCCATCATGGTTACTCACGATTTCACTGACGATGGCTAGACCAAGGCCTTGTCCGGTGACGCTCATGCTCTTCGTCTCCGAACCCCGGAAACCTTCCTCGAAGATGTGAGGAGCATCGGCCTCGCTGATACCTTGTCCCCAATCCGAAAAACTTACCTGTAGATGGCCCTCAATGATCGAAGCGCGCACATCAACTCGAAACTTATGCGGTTCGCCTGAATGCTTAATCGCGTTCGTTAAGAGATTAAACATGACAGTCTGCCATTGGTTTCGGTCGATCCACAATTTCTGAAGTTTGTCAGGTAAATCGATCTTTATGGCGTTTTTTGGCAACTGCCTGTCTTTCAACATCAAGCGGACCGCCGCCACGGCAGGATGAACTACTTCTTTCCGGAAGGCAATCGGCTGCTCAATTTTTGGCTTGGTTTGGCGATAGTCCGCTTCAAAGAGCATAGCATTTGCCAAATGCCTACCCATTAGCTCCGTGTAGCTCCAGACGTCATCCAAGTAGTCCTCTTTAAAGAATTTGGCGGCGTCCCCTCCTTTGTGTTTAAACTCGTGCTGCATCAACTGGACGCAGGAGCGAATCGCGATATTGGGGACGTGGAACTCGTGCAACAAACGGCGGAGGTCATGGAGATGCCGCTCCTGCTGGAGGAGAAGCTCTAACTGAGGCAGGGCCGCCTGGACCAAGGAATCCAAAGCCGCGATGTCGTCATCGCTGAACATATGCGATATCGTTACCCCAAGCGGATTTCTGCGGTTTGTGCAACGGATCACCCCCAACACGTATCCGGCATGGCGCGAAATGGGCATCATCAAGCATTCATCCCGATCTGTGCTTGCGGTTGTTTCATAGGAGGCTGGGCGTTTTGTTTCCCGATCCCTTAGATCATAGCGGTTATACCAGACGGCATTGCGGCTCCAGACCCAACCGCCTGTATGCCCCTCCGTTTGTTTGTAGTGGTGGGTCTTAGGCTTTTCTGGGTCTCGCCAATGCGTGCCGGTCGTTGAAACCAACTCTAGAGTTGGCCCCCGCTCTTTGACCGCAAACACAGCCACTCCTTCGCAGTCCAAGATGTGGGTCACATGCTTTCGCAGATGCACGTAAAACTCTTGGCTGGTTTTGAATACATCTCGATCAAATAGCATTTCGCCAGCAGCCAAAATCCAGCGTTCATCCAACATTAAATCAGCTGCTCGGGCGATTATTGTCCCTAGCCGTTCTAAATGTAGCTTGGCTGAGTTTGCTATGATGCGCTCGGGGGCTTCAGGGTCTGGCAAAACGGTGACGAGAAACCGGAGATCCTGTGCATTCCAAGCACTGTTGACGGGCAAGGCGATGAGTTCATGATGGCGCTTAGTATCAAGCCATTCTTGTGCGGGAAAGAGGATTTCGTCAGCTGCACTTCTCTCCGAGGGCGAATCGAAGTCTGGCATAGGCAAATCGAGCACATTTACTGGTTGGCCACGCAACGCCATCGGTGAGAGAACCTGCTCATATCCTTTGGCGTGATTCCAGTCATACGGGTCCTTGGGTTTCGATCCGCTCCAGCCAGCCAATTCCAGGGTTTCCATGAGTGGTAAGAACACTCGGACCTCCGTCATCTGGCACGGAAATAGATCCGCAAAAGCATCTGCTATTTCCTGATAAAAGCGACGGGGCTCGCGGCTCGCAACACCGAGCAACCGGTTCGTGAATTCCCCCTCTGCGACCGCAGACCAAGGACAGGGAGGAAGGTCTACTTTAGTGGAAGCGGGGCGGGGAGTGGGGTGGCTCGTGCGCTCTGAGGCGATGGCATATCCCTCTTCCCGCAACCAACTTGCACAGGCGAGGGCTGCCTCGTGTTCCGTCGTGCGCGGAGTATCGACTTCTGCAACGCACCAGAGTGGCTGGGGCCTCGGAATGGGGGATAATTTAATCAGCAAGGCACGGATGTTTTGAGCTAGACAACCCTGACCTAGCGGAACAAAACCCCGTGCATAGCGGTGGGAGTGCCGTCCGTAATGTGACTCCCAGTCTTTCAAATGGATGGCAGCTAATCTCGGGAGCAGCTTGTTCCCGAGCAAATCCGTTAGCTTTTCTCCATTGATGCCCATGTGCCCAGTATCGGGAAGGAGCTGCAGCTGCGAGTATTTTGCCAAATATTTTGCGGTATCCTCCACCCGTGCCATCTGGTGCAGGGTATGTGGGTGCAGCGCCAAGCGGAAGCCCTCGTGCATGGCTCTGACCCAGCCGTCTTCATCCCGAAAATCAATGCTCAAATAGCCAGAAAAGCGCTTCCCGCAAAAATCCATCCTGCTCTGAAGCGTGCCGCCACTGTAGCCTAAAATTTGCAGTTCCCGTTTCAAACAGAGTTTCTCAAGCTCGGTGTGGGAGGTGACCCCAAGCATGTTGGGAGCCTGGGCAAATTCAATGCCCCGAAATCCGGCATCGGCCACTTCATCAAGCACATCTGTAATGCGGTGAAAGCGCCTACCGTAACTTGCAGTGCTAAAGGCGAAGCGTAGGTTCATTGCGCAAGTAGCCAACGGGCTAAGCCACGAAACAGCCCCACCGGAACCGCTGCGATGCACGATGGTCGGAGTAGAGATTTACCTAAATTGGAAAAGCGGTGATCGTAATTCATGGCGAGTTTTAACGATGAACCGTTGTAACCCGAGATCACCACGTTGGCAATCGGTTTGCAAGCAGTTTACTTTTAGCCTGAAATTTCCATGAGGTGATGGCAGAATGGCGGCGGATCGATGAGGGGCAGCGGCATAGGGACACGCGGTTCTGGGACCAAGCGAGTTGGAATGCGCTGTTGCTGAGGCGGGGGAAATCCAGTTCCCCATGTATCTGGACACAGACTACCGGGACTACTCGCTGGCTGCGTTGACGCATCACTGTGGGACGGATACGCTAGGGAAAATCCAGTTCACCTTCGGGCTCTACATGCGGACGTTCTTCTGTGATCCCACAGGATTGTTTTTCTCCATGATCGAAGCGTAGATCCGTTGGAAGCCGGGCTAATTTTTTTGGCGGCTCGGAGTAGCGGATAATGAATGGCGGTTAGCGAATAGCCTCCAATGTCAGTCTCTACGAGCCGCTAACTAACCAGACCATCCGACGGAGTCGGCGGAAACACCACCTTCTCATAAATCTCTGCTAGCGTGATGCTGACGCCCAGGCTGCGTAGGGCTAGCTGGTCAGCGGCCTCGGTGTAGAGGATGGAGGTCCAGCGGTTGCCGGAGTCACGGCTGAAGACCTCCACTTCCACGCGGTCTTGACGCACGAGAACGTATTCTACTAACGTCTCTAGGAGCCGATAGAGATTGAATTTCTCTCCACGATCCAAAGCCATGGTGCTGGGGGAAAGCACCTCCACGATGACTGAGGGATTGGTGTAAGCATCCTCACATTCATCTTCAAAAATCATCGGCCCACAGAGCCCGGAGAGGTCTGGGTAGCGGTAGACATTTGCTTTGTCGATGCGCACTTTCATGTCAGAGTTGAAAATCTCACAGGGACGCGAAGCCAGCTTGGCGCTGAGATGGCGGGAAAGATTCACGGAGATACGGTTGTGGTTCACTGAGGCTCCTGCCATGGCATAGACAATGCCGTTCACATATTCACTCTTTGTGGACGCACAGCGTTCCGCCTCAAGATATTCAGTGGCGGTAAAAATCTCACGGGTTAATTTTTCAGCAGACATGGTGGAGATGATGCGACGAAATTTCGAGATTGCAAGGAGCCGACTCAGCGGGGTCACGGGCTGGCCGTCGCAAAGACCCGGACGCCCAAGTGCGGCTCTCCGCGCGCCTGCGGCCGTTCATTCTCCGCCGCACCAAAGGCCAAGTGGCGCTGGACCTGCCGC
>JAYVOP010000105.1:0-27565 GCA_043757865.1 Verrucomicrobiales bacterium
GCTCTGGCTGTCGATGACGGCAGCGCTGGGCGCGGCGTTTTTTTTAGCAGGGCGCGGGCTTGCGGGCGCAAGGCGTCGTTGAGGCGCGGCCAGAGGCCCCGCTGCGTCCAGTCCGTGAAGGCGTCATGCACGGTGCTTTTGGGCGCGAAGTCCTTGGGCAGGAGCGACCACTGGCAACCTGTTTTGAGGAGGTAGAGGAGGGCGTCGAGGCAGGCTCGGGAGGAGTTGGGTTCGCGCCAGGCACCGCGTCCGCGCTTCGCCTCTGGTGGGTAGATGAGTGACTTGAGCAGTTCCCATTGGGCATCGCTCAGGTCGGTCTCATAGCCTGGTGGTCGGTAGGTTTTGGTTTCCATCCCAAGACCCATAGCACCCTTTTTTACTTATTCCAGCTATTTACCGGACAGGCTCTTAGGTGAAGCGGAGTGCCACTCCGCGCTCCATAATGGTCCGCACGCTGGCCTCGCAGCGGAAGACCGGGCAACTGGGCGCAGGTAATTCGTGGCTGCGGAGGGTGATGCGGCCGATCTTTCCCTGGTAGGGCGTAGAGGGAAGTAAGGCCTCTATTTCCGCAGGTGCTTTAGGGCGAACCTGATGGATTTCATCATCGAAGCGATGATGGAGGTTCGAAGCTGTAAAGGCATTGATCATAATCTTGTGGGCGTTGAGTGAACTCCAGCGGCGGCAATTTATCGCTCATCCAGAAAGGCGGGGCGGCGGGGATGATCTTCGTCCTCATCAATGAGACCGGCCTTGGCATCAGCCAAGTGCTGATGGGCATCGTGAATTTTGGCAATGAGATGATCTGGACTCTCTTCATCCCTAGCCGTGGGCGGTGGAATGGGGGGGTCGGTAGGCTCAATGTCGGGCGTGTCCGGCGCTTGAGGCCGCCAAGTGATGGGAGCAGGGAAGGGCAAATCAGTAAAGGTGATGGGGGGATTCATAATAGATGATTGTTAGTAATTAGGCGAACAGGGACCATTTGACGGAGAGTTGATTATCCACTTGGAAGACGCCTGGGGCGGACCATGCAGCGCGTTCAGCATCGTCTTTTTCCGCATGATTGCGCACTTGGCCAGTGAGGGTGACAGTCGTGCCCGTGGTGGTTACATCAATCTTAGCTGCGTCCAGGAGGGCACTGCGTTTGAAGGCCTCATTGATGGCAGTCTCGATTTCCGCAGGAGCCAGCCGAGGTTTCATGGAAATGTTATTCAGCACGCCCTTGACCCCGGTGAGGTGGCGCAAGAGTTGCTCTGCCGCGTATTTCTGATACCACCATTCTAGTTCCCCTTCCAGGGTAATCCAACCGTCCCGCACGGTCACTTTGATGCTATCCGCAGGCTGCGTCCAAGCACGTTGCAGTTGATCCGTGATGGCCAAGGCGATGTCACTGTCCGTGCGAACGTGGCTGTGCAGGAGCTTCACCTCAATGTCATCGGCAATGGCGTTCACGCCTGCCACCCGCTTAGCGGCATTAACGGCTTCCCACTTGGCACTGTAGGTGCCCGTGGAGCCACTCAAGGTGACATTCCCATGATGCACCACCACGCCGATGTCCGTGGACTTTACGTTGGGTTCATATTCCAGTTCCGAAAGAACATCACATTTGATGTCGGCGTCGGTTTTGTGAATTTTGTTTTGCATAAGGTTGATGGATTGAATGTTTGTCCACCATGCTTCGCGCATCTTTAGTCAAACGGCTATGGGGTGAAACCCCACTGCATGAAGCGCGCAGTAGCACTGAGCGGCAATGGCTAGGAGCGCAGGCTTAATGCTTAGCAGCGTGCGCAGTTGCAGCATGCACAGCGAGGCGGAGGGCAACTCTGCGCTCCCTGTCGCGGAGTAGGTTTACACCCCATCGCGCACTGGTGTCGTTGGCTGCAAGATACTCTCTCAACCTAAACCACCACCCCACTATGAGCATCCACACTCCCAGAACCCAAGATCCCGTCTGCGGGATGATCGTCCCCCTAGCCTCAGAGCACCATCTAGAACGCGATGGGGAGATCTTCTGCTTCTGTAGCGCGCACTGTCAGCAGAAATATCTCAGATCATTTGGTGAGCCTTTTGCTGCCCCTATTGATGTGGAAACAGAATCTAGTGTAAGATGAACGTAGCGATAGCCCGCTCGTCCAGATGCCTTGCTGAGGGGAAATGACTGGGTGCGCGGTGGGGCGGAGTGCAACTCCGCGCTCCCTAGGCGGATGATCTGCTGCTTTTAGCCACGGCTTTTGACGGGTATCTCTGCTTCCCGATGGCGCACCATTTTTGTCGTCGCTGGTCTGGGCGCTGACTTTGGTGGTGCTCTATTCGCCCCCTTAGGGCGGTGGCTGGAAGCAAGGGTAAAGAACGTGACCAGGGCGTCCATGATGTCCGTATCGCTGATCGCTTTAATGGTCGTGGGGCCATGACCTTAGTGGCGCAGTGTCTGACGAGGTTCTTTTCCAGCAAGAGCACGGACGCAGCGGCCTTGGCAATATCCCCCGCAGAATCTACGGAGATCTCAACGTCGGCCACATGCAGCGCGGGGGAATCGTTGATACCGTGTGTCCCAGCAAGCCCACGCCGTGTCCCTGATTGCTACATGGCGCGGATGATGCGTTGCGTGTGCGCTGGGGTAAATCGTGCGAAGTCCCAGTTCGTTTCACTTACCTTGCCAACTCCTCAGCGGACATCGTTTCGACCTTGCTTGCCGGGTATAATTTCTCCGGCAGCAATGCCTACTTTATGGCACCCTTTTCGCGTGATGAGAATATTATCCCCACGGTGAGCACTTTTACGGCCACCCCGTGGGCTTGAAGCCCCCGCCCGCGGGCCTCCGGTGGAAAGTGAAATGAGTGCGAGAACGGAGAGGAGCACGACGAGCGGATTCCGCATGACCACGAGCAAGCGCCAGAGCCAGCCATGGTGCTTTTCAGACAGGATAATGTTCGGCCCATGTTCGATCAGGCGTTGAGCCGCCTCATAGGGTTTCACCCCATAGCGAGATGGTTCAGGATGGATCAGGGATCTCATGTCCTCATGGACGATTACCGAAACTCAACAAACCCATAAATAAATATGAAACACCTCACTCTGCTTTTCCTCACGCTCTCTGCCGCCATCCTCGTTTCCTGCGACGAAAAGAAGGCTGCCGTGGATGCCCACAAAGACGCTACGAAAAATGCCATCGACAAACAAAAAGACGCCGTCGATGCCGCCGCTAAATCCGCCATCAAACAGACGGATGCCAACGCCGCTATCGACAAAGCAAACATCCAAGCCGACAAAGTGGCCGAGCAAGCGCAACTGGATGCCAACAAACGGAAAGCCGAAGCAGACGCTACCGCTGAAAAAGCCAAAATCGATGCGCTGAATAAATAAACTGCCGGGAGCACGGAGTTGTGCACTCCCTTTCACCACGCACCCCGCAGTGGCTTAGCCTAATCCACTAAAGCCAGTGCGGAGTGCCCCTCCCCGCTCTAAGTCTCGTAGCACTGCTGGGATCAGCTCTGGCAGATCCTCAGCGATCAACCCAGGGCCAAACTTCACAGCTGCGGCACTGTGCATCCACACCGCTGCGGCTGCCGCTAGGAAGGGCTCCATAGTTTGTGCTAGCAGTCCTGCAATCATGCCTGACAGCACATCCCCAGAGCCCGCTGTGGCCAACGTGGGAGGAGCGTTGTCGTTAATGATCGCGCGCCCATCTGGCGCAGCGATCACGGTTTCACTTCCTTTTAAAATCACGATCGCCCCGGTGAGCTTAGCGGCGGAACGCGCGCGGCTAAGTCGATCCCCATCAAATTCAAATAGTCGTTTAAACTCCCCCTCATGCGGTGTGAGCACGCACGGGCCAGTGATCGCTTGAATCAGTGGTGACAGATCGTTTTGAAATAATGTCAGCGCATCTGCATCTAGCACGATGGGGATGCCCTTTTCTAACATCATCAAAGTTCGCTGGCGCGTATCTTCTGTGACCCCAGCCCCTGGGCCGATCAGAAGAGATGAGAACGTTCTTTTCTCCAGCAGACTAACTAAGTCCGGAAAACTCACAATGGGATGCACTAAGATGCTCGTGAGCGCGGCTGCATAAATAGGCAGTGCCTCTGCGGGCACAGCCACCGTAACGATCCCGGCACCAATCCTAGCCGCTGCCCGCGCGGCTAGCCGGCCCGCCCCCGTCATGGGATAGCCACCCCAAATGAGGGCATGACCACGCGTATATTTATGGTCGCTAGCATGGGGACAGCGCAAACTTTGGAGCCATAGCAACGGGACATTTTTAAGGGGTTCAGAGATCATTAGATTACTGTGCTTACATCAGGAAATAGAATAGCGACGGCGCGATCAAGAGCCAGCCTAGGAGAAGAATCCACACGCGTCCCTTCATTAGATTGTAGTCTGCTAGCACTTCTGTCCTGGAGCGCCTCTGCAGCACGAGGCCCATGAATGTTTCAAAAATAATTGTCACGCAGAACCACAGCAGCCCAATCTGAAAAGCACCCAATTGGGAAGCGGGCGGCCAAGTATGGATCACCAGCCACATGAACACACCCATCAACACTCCGCCGAGGAGCGTGGAGAGTTGATGCGCGCGCAATTCTGGCATGATCTTCATGAGGACCGCTTGACGGAAGGCTCCATTGCCAATGGCGATTACCAGCAGCACGAACCAGAGGAAAAAGTAGCGCACCATAATGACGGTTATTTACCGCCAGCATGCACCACTTCCTCCGTCTCCGTGCCTGCTAGATCCGCTTTGCTGAGCTTTACATAGACTGCGGATTCCTCATAGCTAACGCGTTCGATGTGCTTGGTTAGAATGCGCACTCTTTTATCCTCTAGCCACGATCCGGTCTCCACGATAATTTCCTGAATTGTGAAATCCTTTCCATTCAGCACGAAATCATTTACCCTGCCCACCTCGCCATCCGTGCCGTGCACGCGATAGCCCGCCACGGCCTCCGTGCTGCGCAGATGCTGATCATCCCGCTGATTGTGGCCATGATGAGTGTGATCCTGGAGCGGCAGGGGCGTGAACGCAGGGAAACCAGCGGATCCCAACATTCCGCCATCCCAGTAGTTAGGCCACCCGTAGTAGCGGTAGTAGGAGTCCTCATATTGCCGCGTGATGCTGCGGTGCGTCTCAATGGGCGGACTGTCGGAGATTTGTTGTCTCGTGAGATTCACGTGGAGATGCTTAGTCGTCTGATCGCCATTACCCAGCCCATGGTCGAACGCCTTGGGAGCGAGTAAGACCTGGCGCTCTGACAACCAATTTCCCGTATCCACGACCACATAACGGAGGCACCAAGTTTGATCATCAAAATAGAAATCTTTTACATAACCAATGTCGGCATCAGTGGCACTGAGCGTGAGTCCGTAGAGGTTTTCGAGTTCGTAGAGCATATTGTTGAACCTTGCGGCGGTTGAGTTGGAGTTACAAATGTAACTTCACCATGGAACGCCTCCAATGTTTCAACTATAGGGTGAAACCCCACCTGCGCGACTTCGTAGTTCACGCTGAAGTCGCTCCACCTCCTCCATCAGAGTAAGCAGGAGCTTTATCCCGGAAAGACTCATCTCATAATGGGTCTGCAGATAGTCAATGCGCCGCAGCACGCGAAGCGTAGAGTCATCATAATGCCCCTGTTCAGGGTTGGCTATGAAGCCGTGGCCTTGATAGTGCAGGATCGTCTGGGTCTCCACCCCAGTGATCTTCGCGATCACGTCCAGTGAATAGCTAGCATCTGGAGTCGGCTCGTAGCTTGGTGAATCGGCACTCATGGGATGGGGGCACGAGGGGTAAAGGTGGAAATGGCGCGTAGTTGCTCCCACAGCGTGCCCTCTGCTTCGGTTAAAGTTGTGGGTATCTGCACCATTAGAACGACATAAAAATCGCCTCGCGTGCCAGTCTTTCCAATGGGAAAACCACGTGCCTTCACCCGGAGTTGTTGCCCGTTTTCGGCTCCAGCGGGAACCCGCATTTTAATCATTCCGTCCAGCGTTTGCACGTTGATCTCTGCACCTAAAACGGCCTCCCAAGGAGCCACGTCCATTTCATAAATAAGGTCTGACCCGCTACTCGTAAATTGTGGATGTGCGGCATGACGCACGCGGAGATAGAGGTCACCAGCGGGACCAGCAGCCACCCCACTTTCCCCATGGCCGGGCACCCGAAGCCGCCGCCCATCGACCGCTCCAGGCGGTATCCTCACGGAAAATTCCTGCGTCTCCACCTGTCCCGTAGAACGGTTCCGACTCTGCATCGAAATAGCCCGCAACGTCCCCTGCATCGCCTCCTCTAACGTCACCAGGATGTCGCCCTCGATATCGTGACCCCGCTGGGAGACACTGCCCCTAGGAGTACCAGCGCCAGCAGCATCCGGGGGGAATCCATAGCGCGAACCTCCACTGAAATATTGCTCAAAGAAATCACTGTAGCCCGTGCCGCCGAAGTGGACATCGTGCTCTGCATGGCCTGCGTGCGGCCTTGGCGTGGCCGTAGCGCCTTCAGCTTGATCCCAACCCGCGCCTAGCCGATCATATTTCTGACGTTTCTCAGGATCACTTAAAACCTGATAGGCCTCATTGATCGTGCGGAACTTTTCCTCTGCCGTAGCTTTATCCTTGGCCACATCCGGGTGATATTTCAGCGCCAACTTTCGGAACGCCTTCTTGATCTGCGCCGCAGTGGCCGTGCGCGCGATTCCCAGCGTGGTGTAGTAGTCTTGGAAAGCGGTGGCCATGAGTTAGTGTCAATAATATAACTCCGATCATGCCCCTAAACCCATCGTCCTTGCTATGGGGTGAAACCCCACCCTAAAGAGCGCGGAGCGACACTCCGCGCGCCTTCCCCCTTGCTTTGTGGTTCATATCCAGTCACGTCCTGGATGCACCATTCATTGAGATGACTATTTTGAGCGCCTCTGCTCCGGCCCAACGCATTGCGTTTCTGGGTGACTACCTTCCCCGGCTGTGTGGAATCGCGACTTTTACGCATGACCTCTGCGAGGCCGTGAGCGCAGCAGCACCAAACGCACTGTGCTATACAGGAGCAGTGAATGATCGCGTGGAGGGCTACCGTTATCCACCGCGCGTGAGGTTTGAATTGCTGGAAAAAGATTTGGATTCGTATCGACGCGCAGCGGATTATTTAAACTTCAACAACGCCCAAGTTCTCTGCGTGCAGCATGAGTTCGGCATCTACGGCGGGCCCGCAGGCAGCCATTTATTGGCACTATTGAAAGAAGTGCACATGCCTGTAGTTACCACGCTGCACACCGTCTTGCGCGATCCTAACGCCTCCCAGCGGAAGGTCATGTTGGAACTCGCGCAGCGTAGTGATCGGCTCGTAGTGATGGCCCAGAAAGGGCGGGAAATCTTGCAGGAAACGTATGGCGTGTCGGCTGCCAAAATCGACGTGATCCCGCACGGCATCCCCAATCTCCCTTTCGCTGACTCTGGGCTCTCCAAGGCTCAGTTTGGCGTGGAGGGCCGGGAGGTGCTACTCACCTTCGGGCTGCTAGGACCAGGCAAGGGCATTGAATACGTCATCGAAGCCTTGCCGGAAATTGTCCTCCATCATCCCAATGTAGTTTATCTAGTGCTAGGCGCTACGCATCCCAATCTATTGGCCAATGAGGGCGAGAAATACCGACTCAGCCTTGAGCGGCTAGCAGAACAACGCGGGGTCACGGAGCAGGTGATCTTTTACAATCGCTTCGTCTCACCAGAAGACTTAGCAGAGTTCATTGGTGCGACGGACGTTTATCTAACTCCTTATTTAAATGAAGCCCAGATCACCTCCGGCACGCTGGCCCAAGTGTTCGGCTCGGGAAAGGCCGTCGTTTCCACAGCCTACTGGCACGCGCAAGAGCTGCTGGCAGAGGACCGGGGCGTGCTGGTACCGTTCCGTGATGCAGCCTCTATCGCCACTGGCGTGTGCAGTTTACTAGCAGATCCCGTGCGCATGGAGCGCGTGCGCCAAGAGTCTTACCGGATGGGCCGAGAAATGATCTGGCCTGCCGTGGCGCAGCGCTATTTAGAGACCTTTGAACATGCCCGCACCGACCGTAAAGCCAATCCCCGGGCGGCCTTTGGTGGGTGGACGCTGGGCAGCCGACCTTATGCGCTGCCGCCGCTGCGCCTTGATCATCTAAGCCGCATGACAGATGCCACGGGTATCTTCCAACACGCGCTCTATAACGTGCCCGACTATCATCATGGTTACTGCACGGACGACAATGCCCGCGCGTTTATCCTCATGAATTGGCTGGATGAGGCGGGCGTCAAACCAGCCGACAAAACGCTGGAAGGCCTAGCCACCACCTACCTCGCATTCCTGGCCGCCGCGCTGAACCGTGACACCGCCCGCTTCCGCAATTTCATGGGCCATAGCCGCCAATGGTTGGAACCCATGGGCAGTGAAGACAGCCATGGGCGAGCCTTGTGGGCGTTAGGCACGGGAGCAGGACGATCCCGGAATCAAGGCCGCAAACATTTGTCAGCAGAATTATTTGAAATTGGTTTGCAACGTGCGGAGACATTTTCCTCCCCTCGCACCTGGGCCTTCACCCTGCTAGGCATTCACGAATATCTGCAATATTTCCCCACCAATCAAGAAGTGCTCATCACACGCGGCATCTTGACTAGCAAGTTAGTGAACCTGTATCAACAGCACGCCTCTGAAGACTGGCCGTGGTTTGAGGGCAGCGCCACTTATGACAATGCGAGGCTCTGCCAAGCCTTGATTCTAAATGGTCCCACACATCCTGAGGCATTAGAGATTGGCCTGACCTCCCTGCGCTGGTTGGCCTCCATTCAGCGCACGCAGGCTGGCCACTTCCGCCCGATCGGCAGTGATGGATTCTACGTACAAGACGGAGCGCGCGCAGATTTCGACCAACAGCCCGTGGAGGCTCAGGCCATGGTGAGCGCTTGCCTAGCAGCCTTCCGCGCCACCGCCGACCCCACGTGGACCCGCGAAGCCAAGCGCGCCTTCGAGTGGTTTCTGGGCCGTAATGATCTCGCCCTGCCGCTCTATGACGCTAGCAACGGCGGCTGTTGCGATGGCCTGCACCCAGGCCGCGTCAACGAAAACCAAGGCGCGGAATCTACTCTAGCCTTCCATCTATCCCTCGCGGAAATGAACTCCGCCGAACCCCTCCACGACCCGCCCCTACCAACTTCCACATGAATCAAATCCGCATGCGTCGGCATGAAATCGCCCTACTCCCAGAGAGCGCCCGCGTCATCGTGCGCGCCTTTATTCCCAGTGAGATTCCACGCATCACCACCATCATGGGGCGCGCCTTGGCGCTGACTGAGGAGGAGGTCGTGACGGAGTTGACGGCGGTGCAAGAAGAGTTCAGCACGCGCCATTATGACCTGGAAGTGCCTTTCCTAGAACACTTTGCTAGAGTAGAAAAGCACCTCTTTACCCAGCGCCCGCTGAGCCGGGAGCGGAAACTGCTGATTGGCGCGTTGTTCTCTGGCGAATATGCGCTGGAATCGGCTGCCTTGTTTAACCCCAGCATCGTCCCGCATCCGGATCAGACGGGCGTCCCAGCGGGTGGGCTGCGTTTCATCATGAGCCTGCGGGCCACGGGTGAGGGCCACATTTCCTCCATTGAATTCCGTGATGGCACCATTTCCCCGAGCGGAGAAATCACGTTAGTGCCCGTCTCCCGCTACGTTGCGGTGCCAGAAGTAGTGCTCAATCCGAGTTATCGGAAGCGACGCTTCATCATCAAACTGCAGGAAATGGGACTGGATAACGACTGCTCCACGAGCGTGATGAGTCCGCTGGCAGATCAGTTTACCCGCAGCGAACTAATCGCTAGCCTGACCCGCGTCCGCAATGAGACCGTGCCCAGCACACACGATGTCCGACGCACGTTAGAATTCATCTTGTGGCTGGCGGACAGCAATTATGAACTGCGCTTCTCCGCCAAACTAGCGCTCAGTGAACGCATCATTTTTCCCGTGTCGTCTAATGAGAGTAACGGGATCGAAGACGCGCGCTTCGTGCGTTTCGTAGATGATGATGGCAGCGTGATGTATTACGCCACTTACACCGCCTACAACGGACGAGCCATCCTGCCGCAATTAATCGAAACCGAGGACTTTCTCAATTTCCGCGTGCTCACGCTCAATGGTAGTGCCGTGCAGAACAAAGGGATGGCACTCTTTCCTCGGCGCATCAACGGCCGCTACGCCATTCTCTCCCGCCAAGACGACGAAAACCTCTTCATTATGTTTTCCGATAACCCCCACTACTGGAGTGATCCGCAACTCCTACTCCGCCCAGCGGAAGCCTGGGAAAGCGTGAAAATCGGCAACTGCGGCAGCCCTATCGAAACGCCCGCAGGCTGGTTAGTCATCACCCACGGCGTCGGCCCCATGCGGAAATATTGTATCGGGGCCGCCTTGCTAGACTTAGCCGATCCCACAAAAGTGCTCGCCCGCCTCCGCACACCACTCCTGGCTCCAGAAGGCTCCGAGCGCGAAGGCTACGTGCCGAACGTCGTCTATAGTTGCGGCTCGCTACTCCACGGTACCGAACTCATTCTCCCTTACGCCATGTCAGACAAGGCCACCGCCATCGCCAGCATCGCTTTCGAGAAACTGCTAGCAGTTCTAAGAAGCCAGTAACGACATCTGCATTTGCGGCCCAACGGCGTGGTATCCTTAAATGCGCTTGACTCGGGTCTTGCTGTAGCCTGGACGATAGGAGGCAGCCTGGCGTTCGCTGCCATCAAGTGGATCGGCTTCGGTGTCAGCTTTCGACTGCCCGCGTGCTGGCGCAGGAAACAATGGTAGCGGCGGTAGTGTCGATGAATTGGCGGCGGGGGTTCATGGGTTCGTAGGGGTTGGATTTTCTCAAGGATTTGGGGCGGCTCGCCCCGTCTAGCATGGTAGTCGAAATGATCCCGAATTACAGGGCGCTAGGCGCTTCCACTCATGGGGTGGATGCCCTATAAGCTAGCGCGGGCGGGCTCCAGCGCCCGCTCTCCACAAGTCCTGGGTGCCGCCTGCGCAGGGTTCGGAGCCTGCGTCGCGAGCCCCAGTTCGCGCAGCAACGCTTGGTCCTCTTGGCTGTCCGGATTGGCGGCTGTGAGTAATTTATCTCCATAGAAAATGGAGTTCGCACCTGCAAAGAAACAGAGCGCCTGGGCTTCCTTGGAGAGCCGCTTGCGACCTGCGGAGAGGCGCACCTTAGCGCTCGGGATGGCAATGCGAGTGGTGGCGATCATGCGCACCAGATCGAAGACCTGCACCTGCGTCTGATCCGCCAGCGGCGTGCCCGGCATGGGCATTAGACTATTGATGGGTACGCTCTCAGGCTGCGGATTGAATTGACTCAATATTTCTAACATCCGCAGACGATCATCGATCGTCTCCCCCAGCCCCAGAATGCCACCGCTGCAGACGCTCAGGCCCGCGTCTTGGGCGTGGCGGATCGTATTGAGTCGATCTTGAAAGGTGTGGCTAGTAACGATGTTAGGGTAATGCTCTGGGGAGGTATCCAGATTATGATTATACGCTGTGACGCCCGCTTCCTTCAGCGCAGCCGCCTCCGTGGCCCCCAGTTCTCCCAGCGTGACGCAGACTTCCATGCCTAACTGGGAAACATCACGCACGATGTCTAGCACTTTATCAAACCGCTCCGTCCCGGCCCGCACGCCGCGCCACGCTGCACCCATGCAAAAGCGCGTGGAACCATTATCCCGGGCGGCTTGCGCGCGTTTCATGATGTCGCATTTCTCCATTAGTTTCTCTACCTTCAGTCCAGAATCATAGCGCGCACTCTGGGCGCAGTAAGAGCAGTCCTCACTACAGCCGCCCGTCTTGATGCTCAGCAGCGTGCAGAGCTGCACCTCCTGCGCAGGCCAGTGGGCCTCATGCACAGCGCGGCCTTGTTGGAGTAAGGCGAAAAAGGGTTGGTGATAGAGTTGATGCAGTTCAGGGAAAGTCATGCGCACCCCCTAGACGGTTTCAGCCCGCACTCAACCCCGAAGTTGACGCGACCTAGAGCCGGACCCCTAACTTCCGATACGCTGCGCGGATCTCCTCTGTGATCGTCTTGGTATCCTTGCCATTTAAGAGCGCCTCCAAGTTTTTCATATAAGTCGCATTGCGCGAGGCATCGAAATCCTGGTCACGGGACCGCTCAGGCGGGGTGGGAATCCACGGGATAGCGGTATTTCCCGGTGGCGTTGTTAAACTCCACGCGCGGGTCTTTCACATACTCCGCAAACGCCGCTTCCCAGACTTCCGCAGCTTTCTTTTACACCTCCGCCGCCCGGACATACCTTATAAAATTGGTCCCATCTCTCTTCCCTTCTACCTCCATGAAGTAATAAACGATCAAATAAGAAGGGCAATAGAGTCGCTGCGACATCTTCCCACTAGACGCTAGGCAGCTTTCCATGCTTCATCATCCACGCCAAAGAACTTACCTAATTCATGCGGCGTGAAAATCCCTTCCATGGTCCGTTTCATATTCCCAGACTGATAGCGGGAGCCCGATTGTCAATCGGACGGAATCTTACTAGCCAAGGGCCTAACCGAAGGCTTTGAGGAAGCCCACTTCCAGTGCCAGGGGCTCGCGCACATTGGTGGCGAGGTTCTGCCGCAGTTCTTCTACCGCCCGCAGACGACGATGAGTTTCCGTGGTGGGCATGGATTTGGCCACCAGGGCCGTGGTGGCTTCACAGCCGGGCAGATCATAGGCCGCGCAACCCATCTGCCGTCGCATGATTTCTCCGAACCACACGATCAAGAGGGTCAGCAGACTGCTGCGTTCTTCCTGGTATTGGCTCTCGGTTAGGTCATCGTAATATTCCTCCCGATCTTTGAGCCACGTGCCATCCGTGGTCTTGCCATAGTTATCCACTTCCTCACGGTAGTGGGAATGATTTTCCTTGGTGATGCGGTCTTTAATTTCTGAGAGGATGCTCGAAAAACTGCGCAGGAGATTAGCCGCCCGGGAGGCCGTGAGCTTGCCTGCAAAGTGGGTGCTCAGCGCCTCCAGCAGCGCGGTCTGCTCCGGCGTGAGTTCCAGCCCCTCCGCATCCGAACGAAACAAGGGCACCCGCACGCAACGGGAGCGCACGGTGGCCAGCAGTTGGTCCGGCATCCGGGTCAGCAGCAGCAGCAGGGAGTGGGCCGGGGGCTCTTCTAACGTCTTCAGAAAGGCGTTAGCCGCTTGCTCGGTCATGCGATCCGCATCCACAATGATGCCTACTTTATAAGTCGCAGTGGAGGTGAGCTGGAGGAGTTTCTCTAACTCCCGCACGGCGTCCACCTTGATGCGTCGCTGCTTGGATTCCGGCTCTAGGACGATGCCGCCTTGCATTTTCACATCGTCCAGCGAGCTGGCGCGGTAGCCATTTACCAACGCGGCAATGCGCGCGGCCAGGGACCGCAGATCATCCCCATGATTCCCCGTAATCAAAAAGGCGTGGGCCAAATGTTGATTCTGGTGCGCTCGTTGAATGAGTTGAAAGGCTTGATCGGACGTGAACGACATAGTGCCCTGCCTAGCGTCGAGTGCTGGATTTGTCGAATGGAGTTCTGCTGCGGCTCTGCCGCTCCACCGCCTCAAGTCGCTTGGCGCGCGCGGGCACAACGCCAGTAGCCGCAGACCGAAACTCCACGGAATCACTCAAAAAACCAGGCCCAGACCGCCCATGGAGCCGACCTCCGCACTGCTCTGCGCAAAGAGCCAGACACGCGCGCAAAGCCCACCAGGAGCAGCCCCCATCAAGGTCAACAGCAGCAACAGTAGCGCCCTAACTTAGCCACCGCCGCATCCACCCCACTGGGTCAGCAGTCCATTGATGAGACCATTGAGCGTGAGCGTGAGGAAAATCAGCAGCGGTAATTTCACCGCCACATAAAGCCCCATCAGCGGAGCCAGTACTAGCCCTATCCGATGCTGCTGGCATCCTCAATCATTCCACCGAAAATCACCGCTTAGAGCTATCTGGGAGAGTGCCAGCAGGTGCCTCCCCCGCAAATAAAAAAGGCCGAAAGCTCTCGGCCCTAACGGGTGAAGAACTTCCGGCCTTGATAGAGGACGCGGGTGGTGTGCTAGATAAATTTTATCCTCCGCGCAGGTCCATCCATCGGAGGTAACAGATGACGCGCCAGAAGCCTTGGCCTTGCTGGTTGCTGAGTTCGCCACGTTCCAGCGCTTTCCAGACGCTTTGCAATCCTGCTAGGTCTAGCCAAGGAGTGGACTTGGCGATACCGCTATCCATCGTGGCTTGGATCCAAGGCGCTGCTTGCAACATCAGTTCATTGCCCGGGGCTTGGAAGCCGATTTTGTCTTTCCGATCCAAGATGGCGGCTGGCACGATGCCGCGCATGGCCTCGCGAAAGATATGTTTCTTGGTGCCATCTGGGCCGATGTGGTAATCCCCCGGCAGGCTCAGCGCGAACTCCACAAAGTCCGTTTCTAAAAACGGCACGCGGCTCTCGATGGAATACGCCATGCTGTTCCGATCTTCAAAGTGCAGGAGCTGCGGCAGACCGCTGCGATTGATCGTGTCATAAAGCATGCCCACCACGCCCGTGGCATCCAGCGGAGCTTCCAGGCGGCCAGAGGTCACGCCTGCTTTCTGAAACCATGCTTTATTTAAATACGCTGGAAAGAGATCCTTGCCCGTGGCGCGTCGTGCTAGGGCTTGCAGCCACGCAGGCAGCACGTGCAGGCTAGCCATGCGCCAACCTGCGGGATCTTGCCGCTGCCGCCAGTGCTGCCAGAGATCGCTCCAGCGCCCTTGGTGAAAGAGGCTGGCCAGATGCGCGCCTAGATACACGGAGTATCCGGCTAGGGTTTCATCTGCGCCTTGGCCATCGAGCATCACGATGACGGGCGTCTGGCTCACCTCCCGGAAGACGCGATGCTGCGCATAAATGCTGGTATTTCCAAAGGGCTCCTCCTGCACTTCCAGCAGGCGATCCAGATCTGCTACTAGCTCCTCGGTGGTGAAATCTAGCAAATGCTGATGGCTGCGGGTGTGCTGGGAAACGATGTTGGACCAAGCCTCCTCACAGTAGTCCTTTCCCCGTGGCGTGTAGGTGAACGTGTGCAACTCTAGGTCGGGCTCCAGATGCCGCATGGCGCAGACGATGGCGGAAGAATCAATCCCGCCAGACAACGCCGCCCCGATGGCTACATCACTACGCAGATGCAGCCGCACACTCGCTAGAAAGAGAGCGCGCATTTCCGCTGCGGCATCTGCAAAAGAGATCTGCGTATTCCATGCGAGGCGTGGCTTCCAATAACAATGCGGCGTCAACGCCTCTGGCGCGGACAGCCGCCCCACGGCATAATGCGCGGGCGGAAGCTGGCGGATGCTAGCCTCCAAGGCCGTGCGGCTGTCGTCCGAAACACTGAAACGCAGGTAATTATACAAGCTCTGTGGCCGCAGCTCGTCTGTGACCCAGGGCAGCGGGCGCAGCGCCTTGATCTCAGAAGCAAAGGCCAGACGCCCGGGCGCGCTAGTGAGGTAAAGTGGCTTGATGCCGAAAGGATCGCGCGCCAGAAGAAACTCTCCTTTCTCCAGATCCACAAGACACAGGGCAAACATCCCCCGGCAGCGCGCTAACGCAACCGGGCCGTGGTGGATCAACAACTGCAGCAGCACCTCTGTATCCGAATCACTCTGGAAGCTCACGCCTGCGGCGGCTAGCTCCTGACGCAGTTCCAGGTAGTTATAGATCTCCCCATTAAACGTGAGGGCATAGCGCCCACTAGCATCCTGCATCGGTTGATGTCCACGCGCGCTGAGATCCAGAATGGCGAGGCGTTGATGGCCCAATGCCACTTGGCTAGGCGCGGCTCCGTCACCCTCCCAGGCTCCACCGCGCCAGTAGCTGCGGCCCTGGCCATCCGGGCCACGGTGCTGCATCTGGCGGCACGCCGCCTCTAGCCAAGCCTCCTGCGGCTGTGGCTCTGCCGTGATGATCCCTGCGATAGCGCACATGATTTTGTGATCGGAAAATGCCCCGCTTTACACGTCCAGGACGCGTTTCACGTAGTTCCGGCTATTCCATTGCATCGCGAAACCGGATTGCTCCTCGCGGCTCGGAAAAACGGTGTTGGCAGCTTTCGTCAGATACTCCGCCAGAGTAGTTAGGCCATGGTAGTAGTAGCCATTGAAGCCATCTTTAATCAGATGATCCGTCACCGACGGGCGCGTCTCCGTGATGACCGGGATGCCCGTGGCCAGCGCTTGCTGGATACCGATGCTAGGGCGGAAATACAGCGCCAGATCCGCCTGCCAATATTGTTCTAGCAAGTCCGCACCATTCATCATTCCCAAGATTTCCACGCGGCCCACAAGGCCATGCTGCTGGATGATAGAGTCCAACTCCGGCCTCAGCGTCTCATCCACGAGGCCGATCATGCGATAGTTCCACTGGGGATTCGGCTTGAGGAAAGTGATCACGGTTTCCAACCATTCGGCTATGGGTTTCTGGCGATTCATGCGCGTGGGGCTGATGAGCCAGCGCGTTTCACTAGCCGGTGGCGGCGTGTAAGTGGCGGGCGGGGGCCAGAAGAAATCGGCTTCATCGAAGGGCAATGGCGTCCAATGCAACTTGTCAGGATAGATGGCCGCGCCTTTCTCTTTAATGAACTCAATGCCGAATGGCGTGGTGGCACAAAGCCGCTGCGCATTGGCAAAGAGCCAACCATACCAGCGGCCTTTCACCGTGCGCGCGAGCCACGGCTGGTCCCAGTTTTGAAACTCGGAAAACATGATCGCCTTAGGCAGATCCGCTGGCAGGCGTTGGCCAATGTAATAGGAAAAGCCATGGATGGGCGCACTGAGCAGACAGCCCTCCGCGCCTTGAATCCACGCGGAAAGATCCGTGGGAAAGGGCCACGCGGTGCTGCGCCAACTGAGGCATTTTAGCCGCTTGATTTCAATCTGGGGAAACGCCGCTAACTTCCGCTGGGACTCGGGCAGCAAGGCCTCGCCCTCTTTCGTGAGCACGAGCACGCGGTATCCCAGCCGCGCTAATCCCTTACACAACACCCATTCCTGGTATTCCAGCTCTGGGGCAAAGTGGGGGGTGACGATGAGATAAGTTTTCATAACGTAAATGAAGCGGAGGCCAAGTTTAGGCCACGGAACGCACGGCGGCTATCACTTCCTGCGCCACGTAATCCTGCTGCGCATCCGTGAGTTCTGGATAGATAGGCAAGGACAACATTTCCTCCTGGTGACGGGCCGCCACGGGGAAGTCCGCCCGGCTGTGGCCCAGGTATTCGTAGGCTTTCAGGAAAGGCAACGGCGTGGGATAATGGATCGTGGTGGCAATGCCCTTTTCCGCTAGCTGCGCCTGCACCGCATCCCGCTGGGCCACACGAATGCTATACACATGATAGACGTGCGTGGCCCCCGGGCGAATCTGCGGCACGCGAATCTCCGGCACGTCCGCAAATAACGCATCATAGCGCGCGGCCCTAGCCTGACGCTGCGCAGACCAGGAAACTAGGCTGGGCAACTTAGCACTGAGGATGGCCGCTTGCAGGCCGTCTAGCCGACTATTGATGCCTTCCATGCGGTGGTCGTGCTTGTTCGCAGGATCCGAACCATGCCGCGCATAGCACCGACATTTATCAGCTAGCGCATCATCATTCGTCACTAGGCAACCCGCATCACCAAAGGCTCCGAGGTTCTTGCCAGGGTAAAAACTAAACGTCCCGGCAATGCCCATGAGCCCCGTCATGCGCCCCTCATGCGTGGCCAGATGGCACTGCGCACAATCCTCGATGACCCACAGCCCATGACGCTTGGCGATCTCCAAAATTTCTGTCATCGCAGCCGGCTGCCCCAGCAGATGCACGGGCAGCAGCCCCTTGGTGCGCGGCGTGATCTTGGCCTCGATCAAGGCCGGATCAATGGTGTGGTAAGCATCCTCCACGTCCACAAAGACCGGGCGCGCGCCACACTGCGTGATGACTTCCGAGGTGGCGATCCAACTGTTAGCAGTGGTGATGACTTCATCTCCGGGGCCCACGCCGAGCATTTTCAAGAGAATGAAAATGGCATCCGTCCCATTGGCCACGCTGATGCAATGTTTCACTCCTAACGCCGCCGCATATTCCTTCTCAAAGGCCTCTACAAAGGGACCACGAATGAAGGCCGTCTTCTCGATCACTGCGGACATAGCAGCATCGATCTCCGGTTTTAAGGATAGGTATTGGGCTTTAAGATCAAAGAGGGGAATTTTCATAGGCAAGTTGGCAGGCTGTATTCGAGGGCATGATTGAACTCAAGGCAATTTACGGATGAGCCGCGCTGGATTTCCCGCATAGACTCCTTTGACCGTGAGGTCTTTCGTCACCACGGAGCCCGCCCCCACCACGCAGCCATCGGTGATGGTGACGGGCAGGATGGTGGCATTAGAACCCAGGGAAACATCGTTCCCAATGTCCGTGCTGCGATACTGCGTGCGATCCCCGCGCGCTGGACCACCATGGCTGAACAGATCATTCGTAAACATCACCCCATGACCGATGAAACAGCGCTCTCCGATGGTCACCAGATCACAGATAAAGCAGTGCGACTGCACCCGCGTGTCCGCCCCGATCACCGCTCCCCGTTGAATCTCTACGAAGGGCCCGACGAACGCGCGATCGCCAATTTTACAGCCATATAAATTAACTGGCTCGACGATTTTCACATCGGCACCTAACTCGACATCTTTTAACATAATAATATTAGGATCTAGATTTAAGCATCCCCGTGAGTGATCGTTTTCCCTTCTTGCAAGGAGCGATCCCCCGCCTCCAGCAGTGCCACCACTTGCAGGGCGTGATCCCCCCCGGTCAGAGGAGCCGCGCCTGTTTGCACGCAATGCACGAAGTGCTTGGCCTCGGCCTTCAGAGGCTCTTCCCCGCTGATGAACGGCTGGTGAATATCGCCCGTGCGCATCTTCATATCTGGGCGGCCAGTCTGGTCAAAGGTCATGTCATCTCCCAGGCGCGGGATCTTATCAAAGCCCTTATCGTAAATGGTAATCTTGCTATCTGCCATGTCATCATAGACCACCATTTTTCGGCTCCCCACTAACGTGATCTTTCGCACCTTCCCAGGATCGAGCCAGCTCACATGCACATGCCCCACCGCCCCAGAGGCCCATTTCATAGTGGCAAAGACCACATCTTGCACGCCCGGTTGGATATAAGCCATTCCTGTAGCCGTGACCTCACAAGCCCCCGCAGAGTTCAGCAGATACACGAGGATGCTGACATCGTGCGGAGCCAAGTTCCACCATGCATTCACATCCGAACGCAACTGACCTAAGTTCAAACGCTGAGAGTAAATATAGAACAAGGTTCCCAGCTCCCCAGAATCTACTAGCTCCTTTAACCTCCGCACCGCTGGGTTAAACAAGAACGTATGTCCCGCCATGACCGTGAGCCCCCGGGCCTTGCCTAACTCCAAGATTTCCCGCGCCTCCACCACGCTAGTGGCCAGGGGCTTTTCCACAAAGACATGTTTCCCCGCCTGCAAGGCCTCCATCGCTAGCTGATAGTGGGTAAACGCTGGCGTGGCAATCACCACTGCCTCCACTGTGGCATCCGCAAAGACCTCCGCCGCCGTGGCGACCGTGCGCACGCCAGGAAAGCCGCGCTCCACAAACTTCCGTCGCTCCTCCGAAGCCTCCGCCACCACCACCACTTCCGCGTTTGGCAGTTGATGAAAGTTCCGCAGGAGATTCGGCCCCCAGTAACCACAGCCTAGTTGGGCAATTCGTAATTTTTGCATGATGTTAGTTTAAGAGTGGGAAAAATATTATGGAGATTCGATAGGTAAGGGCCGCGTCGCCATGACGATGCCATAAGGTGGGATCAAGGTTCACCAAGCACTTGGTGGTAAATCTTATGAAGCTGACAAGCTACCGCAGCAGGTGAAAACATTCCGCCGATCTCCCGCGCGATCAAGAGGGGGTTGGATGCGGCCAAACGATTTAACCATTTTAATAGTGCTTCCGCAATCTGGGGGCCAGTAAAACCATCCGCTACCACCCCATTGCCATCATTCACAAACCATTCCGGGCCGCCGCAGGGTGTAATAACCACGGGCTTACCGAAGCCGAGGGCATCCGCCACCGCCAACGAGAAGCTCTCATAAGTGCTCGTATGGATTAACCCATCGCACCGCGCATACTCTGCGGCCATTTGGGCAGAAGTAAGCTGGCCGAGTAACTCTACATGGTTCGTCAGTCCTCTGGCCGCTACTTGATCCAGGGTGGTCTGATCTGCAGGCGCTCCAGCAACCCTAACGTGCAAACGATGCCCAGCTTTGATGACGATGGCAACCGCTTCCAATAAGGCCTCCGAACCTTTTAAGGCGCCCCAACCTACGCTAAAAAGATTCACCGTATCCCCACGCCATTTTGCTGGCTGATAATCCTCTGGTGGCACCACACTAAACATATTTCCTACCGCCAACAGGTCCCCACGCTCTACACCTGCACCGCGCATCTGTTCACACTGAAACGGGCTCACTCCGATTACGGCATCGGCTTGGGCTAAGGTGGACATGATCCGCAGACCGTAGCGTGGGGTAAGGATCGCAGGAAACGGCCCCGTGTGCTCCGTGATGACAACTTTGCTTCGCCATCGCTGCTGAAGTAACAAGGCGGTATAACCTGCTGGATTCGCGTTGTGGGCATGAATTACGTCGGGTACCCCGAACTCCCGCTCGATGCGATTTGCGAGCCGTAAACAAGCGTGGGTAACGCCTGCCTCCGCAAATCTCTTTACAGCCCACCAAGGACGTTGCGGGCGATATTCTAGCAGATTTTCTAGCGGCGGAAGTGGTTCCAATAACCCGCGCCCGCGCCACCATTCCAGTGGGGAGCGTGGGGCCAAGACTGCTACTTGCGCCAACGAGGAAAGTGCCAGGGCCTGCTGCCGCACCCAGGGCGCGACGCCGGGCCTAAAGCGGTCTGGATACCACGACGAAAGATGGAGGATCTTCATGTAAAAGACATCGCCCAACTACGTGTTAGACTTGAACGAGGAGCAGGAGGAAGGTTTTGCGGAGGGAGTCATCCCCGCGCGGGCGGGTTTGGGCGGCTTGGGCAGACGCTTATTTCATCAAAGCCCGGACATCATCTGGGCAGCGCAGGTAGTAGGATCGCAGTCCGCGCCAGTAGCGCTCTAGCACGCCATTCCCACAGCCTAACGCAACTTTAAATAATCGCGTCCGCCACATTTGAGTCGTCGCACAACTCACGGTGCCGAGGGCTTGCAGGGCGGCGGCGGCTCCTTGCTCGCGGTAGGTGGCGTGGACCCAGGCGAGATCGGCCATGGCGAGGCGTCGCTGGATGACCGCAGGTGGCAGCGGCACCAGTGAGGCCGTGCGATGCAGGACGAGCTTTTCCCCTAACGTCATTCTGACCTCCGCCTTGGAGGTGGAGCCGACTGTGTCTCGGTAGGTAAAGACGCTCTGCGTTAGGCCATAGCAGCGGCAGCCGCCCAGGGTCAGCCGCATCCATAAGTCGAAATCTTCGGTGCCCCGAAGTTCCTGGGTCTCAGGAAATCCTCCTGAGGCGGCAAACAATTCCCGCCGCACCATTACCCCTGAGGTCCCGATGATATTTCCCAAAAAGATCCGCCGCGCTAAGGTGCCCCCCTCCTGCGCCCCAGCCAGATAATGGCGCACGGGCAATGACCCCAGGCTTTCCCCGGCATCGTTCATCTTTTCCACCAAGCCATAGACCAGTTGGGCATCGTTTATCTGTGCCCCCGTCAGCCGTGCCAGCAGTGATCCTGGCAGCCAAATATCATCGGCATCCAGAAATGCTAGCCACTCCCCGGTGGCCTCAGCGGCCCCACGATTGCGAGCCGCGCCTTGGCCACGATTTGCTTGTTGATAGACGCGGATCGGCCAGCGCGCCTCGGCTGCTAGCTGCGTGGCTACGAGCACGGTCTCGTCCTGGCTCTCATCATCCACGATGATGATCTCACAATCGTCCACTCCCTGCGCTAGCACGGATTGCACGGTGGCTGGCAGCGTGCGGGCGGCGTTATACGCGGGGATGATGACGGAGACGCGCATGGCTTAGTTAAACGCTGAAACGAGCATACGCATGGCGATCCGCGCGCGCTGCGGCCTGCAATTCTGGATTGCCCTGCTGCACATCGTGCTTCGTGTAGGGCGCACCAAATAAGCTATCCGAAAGTTGCACCTCCATGGCTAGGCGCTCTCCCGTGACTACAGGCGATCCCTTGTGGTAGCCCCGCGTGTCCTCCACAAAGACCGTGCCTGCCAGACCAGTGATTTCCACAATGTCCTCGTTCGGAAAATGCTCGCGGATGGCCGCATCAGAGATCCGATCATCCACCAGCAAGCCCTTGGGCTTATTCTTGTGAGAGCGTTTCACAAACCAATGTGGACCGTTGTCAGTCGTGACGTCTGTTAGATAAATAAACATCTTGAGGAAGGCATGCCGATCAAGATCGAAGTGATAGTATTGAGCCGCCGCCGAGCTGGCCTGCCCTTGGTTAAAGGGCACTGTCCACCACGCCCAGATCATATCATTCACGGGAGCAGCCTTGAGATAGGCCTGCGTCACGGCATAGAAGCTTTGATCGATCAGCAGCTTCACGGCCTCCGGCAGTTCCAGCAGATGGGCCTCCGTCACATCGTATCTGGGGGCCACGGGATGAGCGGGATCATAAGGCTGGTCTGGCGGGCCATCCTTGGGGGCCGGGACTAAGTGGCACTGCGCCTTCCGGCAGTGATCTCGTAAGGCTTCGCACGCCTCAGGGCTCAGTCGGATGGGCGAAATGTAGAGCCCTTCCTCCGTGATTTTCTCCACGATTTTCCCCACGGAATCAGGAGTTAGGTTGCCGAGAATCCCCCTCGCTTCCGGCATCGGTTTAGGTCGCCAGAACAAGCCCATGAATCGTGCTAACGCAGAGGTGAATTTACCGTTAGTCATCGTAAAGACGACCCGCATCCCAGTGTAGCCGCTGGGGGTCGTGCGCTTGGTAAAGAGGTAGGCTAGGTAGCCCACCACCCAGTGGAGGCCATGCCGCCCCAAGCGGAGCAGCCGTCGGAGCGGGCTGCGTTGGATGGGACTGTTATTTGGAATAGAGATGTCAGTGTTCATGGGCAATTATAGGGTGAAACAATATGAGGAAATAAAATCATTAGACTAGGCCACCTCAGCAACCTCATCCGCCAAGGACTTATGCTACCTCCGTAACAAACAGCCCAATGCTTTCGTAGTCCCCGCAGGCAACGCGCATGGAGAGCTTGATTATGCTGGCCCCCACAGGAACCGGAACCTCAATCTTCACTTCAAAGGCTTCGCTTAGCCGATGCCGAGTGCTCGAATCACTCACCTGAAAGCACACCTCGCATCCGCCCTCACAATATCCTCGAATCGTGATCGTTTGGTGCTCTGCATTCAGCCACAGCTCAGCATCCCCAATGAGCCGCGCCCCCTTGGGGTTTGAGCCAATTTCGAAGTGGTCGAAGCCACGGTAAAAGTAAGGCCAATCATCTGATCTCATAAAGTGAAGCGCCTTCGGCGGGGAGAAAACTAGCCGATTTTTGACGCGCCGCGCAGGCGAGCCCGCATGAACTTCATAGGGTGCGATGTCTTTTAAGACGGTTGAATTAGCCCCCACAATGGCCCCTCGCCCAATCGTGATTCCTGCTTGAATAAACGCCCCAGTGCCGATCCAAACATCTTCTTCAATCACGATCGGACGAGACAATCGATCGTATGCTCCAGCAGGAGCCATGACCTGTTGATCCTGCCGTTTGATAATCATGGCGGGCACTTCGTATGGGAAGTGGGCTCCTGAAGACATGAAAATGTTGGGAGCCAAAGAACAATACCTCCCGATTCTAACGGTGCCGTAGATCTTACAATTTGAATTGATGGAAGTCTCTCCGTTGATCAAAATCCGATCACCTTCATAGCAACTAAACTCCGTATCCTTCCCGATCCAGACATTTTTGCCGAAAGTAATGTGCGGTTGGGTGGACTCAGCTCCGCGACCAGTCCAACTCACCTGCACGGATTTAGGAGGATGGGAGCTAGGATGACAATGGAACCATGGGCGCTTTTTAAGCCACCTTTGCCTCCGCCTAGCGGAAAGTTTGCCTCGGATCCATCTGAGGGACTGAATAAGAAATTTCATAAAATGATCGCCTGGAGGCCACTATTTGAGCCGAGCCGCCAGACGGCTCAGACCTTCGAGCAGCGGCCCTGGCCCTAAGCGCAGCCCGCGATATTTGCCTTCTCCGAGATCCGCCGGGACATAATAACGATAGGGAAGCCCATAAGTCTTCATGTAGTAACCATACATGAGGGCCCCCTCGGGAGGAAGCGGATGGCCCTCTAATACTGCCTGCACCAACGCTTCCATGGTGTCCACCTTTGTCACGGAACCCAACTGATCGTAAAGTGATGGCCAGAGTAGGATGGAGTGTTTCCCCCAGAAAGCTGCCTCCACACCCATCGTGGAGCCAAAGGCCAGGACCTTGTGGCAATGCCGCAACAGCGCATAGGAACTGACTGGACTGGCCGCAGGAATGACTTGAATCCCTGTGCCAGCAAGGGATTCAAAGGGCACGGCCTGCTCTGGAAAGGACTTTAGACGAGGATGGAGCCGCACCCAAATCACGGCCTGCGGTCGGAGGCTCTGGAGCCGGGCGGCTAGTTCACGCAGCGTTTCGACCTGGCTCGGAAAGTAATCGTGAGCCCATGTGGGCCCAATGGAGACGAACTCATCCTCTGAGGAATTAAAGCAGACGATGTTCTCAGCCGCTGGATCCCAGCCTTCCGGCAGGAGATCATCCTGCTGCTGCCCGATAAACGAATGCCACGCCAATTCCTTGCTCCCGGCACTATCGACAAAGAAAGCCGTGCCCACCTCCACCCGGTCCGGAGCATGGTTTTCCCAGGCTCTGCGGATGTCCTGCTGGAACCATTCCCGGTCATGCGGCAAGCAATTTGGAAAGAGCGCATAATGATAGCGATCACAGCCACGTTCATGGGCATCGAAGGGGATGCCGAGCTTCTCGCAGGCCCGCATGATCGCTCGTGCGTGGAAGAACCGACCATTAAAGAAATACACTTTATCGGGTCGGTCCTTTTGCATGGCCGCCAATGCCGCATCGTAGAGCGCACCGCTAGCCGCACACATATCATGGGCTAGTGACTGTTGGGAGCCAGGATCAAAGAGCGTCTTCCCATCAAAGGAAACTAACGAACTAGCTACGCCCATGCCCACATCGAATCCCCCATGGCGGATCGCCATCAAATCACTGAGCACGTGTAGCGCGGGCCAAGCGCGGGCCACCGGTTGCGGAGCCAGCGGCCTCACTTGGATACGGCCACGGAGGCGGGCTAGGGCGTGACTGAGCGTGCGGTCATAACGGAAATTCCGCAGTATCGGAAAGCGCGCGCACACTTTATACTCTGGGTTATGCAGCCGTCCTGGGATCTGATAGGCCGTCACCTCATCCCCCTCCTCCAGGTGGCGTTCCATGATCTCCAAATCTGTAGCCAAATGTGGACTCCATTCAGCGCAGACGGGAAAGACAGCAATTTTTTTCATCACAACAAATCTAAGGTTAATCCTTACGCCGGAGTCGGGCCAAGAGTTTCCCGCGATACAGCCCCCCCAGCAATAATCCATAGGCTAAAAAAATCCCCACGCGATGTAAGAGGTGCAGGTGCTCCAAAATCTCTGAAGTGGAGAGGCCCGCAACGAGCGCAAAAAACACCAGACCTAAACCAGCGATGCGGCCCCAACGATAGGGAATCAGGTAATGTCTTTGCCCCACCAAGACTAGCGCGGTGATCCACACGAAGCCCGCAGCCACGGTGGCCGCCACGGCTCCAGCGATGCCGTAACGCGGAGCCCAGAGTAGATTCAGTAACACATTGGCCAAGGCGGCCGCCCCCATGCAGAGACTCATCAAACCAGACTTTCCCTGGAGATAAAGGCCCATCGAGGCGCGGTTACTTAACATCACTAAAGGGCCATAATAAGCCGCTAGACCGATCACATAAATGGCCGCCGGCTGGAAGGCTGGTCCAGCCAGAATCTGCAGTGCCTCGGGAGCAAAGAGACCAAGCCCTAACGCCAGAGTGGAGCCTCCCACCGCAAAAAGTTCAAACGCCTTGGCAAACTTTACTGGTGCATCCGCGTCTCCGCTAAAGCGCATCGCAAAAGGCCACCAAGCACTCTCTATCAAGGCCATGAGCGTTCCTGCCATGGCAGAAAGTTTATTGGCAATCGCATAGAGTCCCAAATCATCCTTGGTCACATAATGCGCTAGGATCAGGCGATCGACAGTATTTAATATGCTAAATCCTAACAGCCCCGGCATGAAGAGAATCCCCATCCGAAACATCGCCCCAGCGCAGGGCCGTGAGATGGCGGGAAATTTAATTTCTCCTCGCAGTCGATACAAACCAACACTCGTTACGAGCAGACTGGTGACTGCGGTCGTGAGCACCATCCCATACACTCCGAGTCGATAGTTAACGATGAAGATGAGATTTAAAACGGCCGATCCCAAGATCATGGTGAATCCAATGAGATTCACCGTGGAGATGGACATTTGGAGCCGCGCTTGGAGGCTGCACATAGTGACTATGGGAGTGCAGAAAATCCCCACACTAGCCAGGCGCAGTAGGCCACCGGAATCCGCCACCCCAGTGATCAGTGGCCCCAAAAAGTCCGCTCCGAGAAATAGCCCCAAGCCAAAAATCAGCGCACTGATGGTCACCGCCCAGAGTCCGCTGGAGAAGACGGTATGTGCCCCCCAATGCTCCTTTTGATTTTGAAATTTCCCCAGCGTTTCCCCGATCCCCAACCCCGCCACCGCAGCGATCATCGTCGTAGCGGTCACCAACAGATCTGCCATCCCGTAGTCCGCCCGCGTCAGCACCCGCGTGAGGATCGGGGTCATTAAGAGCGACATCAACGGAGCCGCTATCGTGGCCAAGCTATAGCCACTGGCTAGCCTGAGCACGTTTTTGAGGGAATACTGCATGTCTAGGTTGGCATAAAAACTCGCAGAGCCAAGAAGTCGGGACGAGCTGCCCCTGCTTCTTGCTACCGTTTAAGCAGCGGAATCCGCGTGGGGATCCCGCGTTGCGCCATGTGCTCCTTGGCGCACAGCGGGGTTTGCTCGGTATAGTGGAAAATGCTAGCCGCCGCTGCCGCCGAGGCTCCGCCTTGCAGAATCGCCTCGGCCATGTGCTCGTAGTTGCCTGCACCACCCGATGCAATGACCGGGATGCGCACGGCGTTGGCCACGGACTGGATCAATTCCAAATCATAGCCTAGCATGGTTCCATCCCGCTCCACGGAGGTGAGTAAAATTTCTCCCGCGCCCAGTTCTTCCATGCGCTGCGCCCAGGCAGCGGGCGTGGTCTCATGGCGCTGGCTGCCGGAATGACTCATGCAAACGTAGGAGCCATCGGCTAGGCGCGTGCCATCAATGCTGGCAATGATGCACTGCGAGCCAAAGCGATTGGACGCCACCGTGATCAGGCTAGGGTCCACGTAGGC
>JAYVOP010000106.1:0-27505 GCA_043757865.1 Verrucomicrobiales bacterium
GGGCCTAACGCATCGGAAAATCATTGATACCGCTGGCGTTTATAGCTTGGCAGCAGCGCAAAATTTCACCCTGCCCAAGGCCATCGCGTTGGTGGTTCCTGTGACTTCTGCCACCATCAAAATGCTGGCCGTGCTGCACAGCGATGGAACGGCGGCCACGTATGATTTCAATGGCAGCACAGCCCCGGTGCTCCGGCAAAATTTACCCAGCACGGGCCTCGCGCGCTTGCTGCCGCTAGAGAACGGCGGCGTGCTAGCTTTGACGGGAGGCGCCACGCCGAGCTGGACGCGGTATAATTTCAACGGCACGAGCCACACCGCAGCCTTCACGGGCGCGCTGCCATTGGCCGCCCCGCTAGCCGCTAGTCTCAGCAATATTATCTGCTTCAATGGCGAGCCGCTGGTGAATCCCTCAGCCGCTCCCACCGGGCAATTAAATTGGCGCGAGTGGACAGCCAGCCCAGTAGTTCTCAATAGCTCCGGCCAAGTTGCTGGCTCCGTGTTAGGCACGCCAAGTGTCGGACTTACGAACTTGATCAGCACGGCCTTTACGGTTCCACCGCTCACCACTCATCTGCTGGTGAATCAATATCGCGCAGACGCTTCCGTCTTTTCCCTGAGCAGCCGCGTGGGCCGGGAGAGTGGGGATGTGACCTTTTCCCCGCCCGGCGGCACCTATCCAGAAACACCGCCACTCACCACGCCTTCGGATGGCCACGGGCTTAGCGTACGCATCGCTCCCACCCTCAGCGGAGACAGCGTTTACTATCGGCTCTCGTCGGCTAGTGCTTGGACGGTGTTAGGAAGCAGCGGCCTCATCACATTGCCGCCACGGGTGTCGGGAACTCTCACTACCACCATCGACGCTTACTCCCAAGGTTCTGCTAACCGACGCAGTGCCATCCGCACCGCCACCTATATCCGCGTTGCGGAACCCGCCTTGCCGCTGGGTTCCAGCTCAGTGGATGCCAACAACAACGGCCTCGCAGACGCCTGGGAAAAGAACTTTGCCATCAGTGATCCTAACGTCGACACGGATGGCGACGGAGCCACCAATCTAGCCGAATTCCAAGCGGGCACCGACCCCCGCAGCGCCCTGAGCATTCCCCCGCCGCCGCTCATCCTAACGGGGGCCAAAACCACCAACGTCAGCGGCACCCCAGTCCTCCGCCTAGAGTGGCCGACCACCCAAGCCACCGTCGTGCTAGAGTCCTCCCCCACGCTCCAAGGCCCGTGGACTACGATCACCATCGGCATCAGTATCGTGGGCGCGAATTACCGTTATGATGTCAACGTGGCCACACCAGTCATTGCGAAAAATTTCTACCGCTTAAAGCAGCCGTAAGACAAGCGCAGCCCCGCCCAGCACCTTGTTGCGCGTGGCCCACTGCTTGGCCGCGAGAGCGCATGGATGAGCGAAGCCTATCCGCCGAGCCTGAGGCACGAAAGATAATCCATCACGGCACACAAAAAAGCATGGCCGCTGGGCTTCGGCACGTAGGTGATGTCAGTTCACTAAACCTGATTAAGAGAATCAATTTTCAACTGCACTAACATATAATGGGATTTACGATGCCAATCATCTGGAATGCTGGGGCGAGGCTGGCACCAGCTCGCCTCTCGGCCCATTTCCTGACGCAGACGTGGCCACCGTTTCGATTCACTAGCATAATCTGATCGCGCGTTAACACGGTCACGAGCCACCGCGTGTCCAGACAGGGATCTTTGAGTTACAGCTCGTCTAAAATAAGCTTAACCTGCAAGTCTTCAGCGGACTCTGGCAACGTCTAATAAGCCATGGGGGCTATCGGGACGCTGAGCAAGGCACATTGCTTGCGTAAATTCAGACTAGGATGATTGACTTCCGCCAGCTCGCTACGCTCCTTTACAGAGCGATCCGTCGCGACTTTTTTGTCAGAAAATCCACCTCCATCGCGAGTTGTCTGATCTTGGCGTGGAGTTGTGGGAGATGGCGCTCATCTTTGGCCGTGGAAAAGGTCGCTTTTCCGGCCTCGAAGAGACCTAGAAGGCCCTCGGCAAGGGTCTTCCTCCAGTCCGAGACCTACACTGGATGCACGTCGAACTCCTTGACGGACACGAGTCCAGTCGAAAGTAAGCCTAACTTAAAATAACAGGTGCCCAAAGCGGATCGCTACTTGTAACGGGCATCACTAAAATCAAGTTGGTAAATCTTGCCTTCAAATCCGACGGCGTAAAGATTGCCCGCCTCATCCTCGCAGAAGGAAACCAATCGCTGCGGCACCACGCCAATTTGACGGACCAGTTTCAGCCCGCCATTTTCCAGCGTGATTCCGAACATGCGCTTGGAGTTGTAATCGCCACAAACATACACACCGTAAAAAGAGGAGGTTTTGTCGCCCCGAAAGACATAGCCCCCCGTGATCGAATTACCGAATTTCCGTCGATAGGCGAAGACCGGCTGGGAGAATGTTCGACCCTCTTTTCGGAACTGATTAGAGAAGGGCTCGAAACCCTCATAAACATTCCAGCCATAGTTATCACCGCCGTGCACCAGATTCACTTCTTCCACCCGATCCTGTCCCACATCAGCCAGCCAAAGATCCCCAGTGAGGCGGTCAAAACAGAAACGCCAGGGATTACGCAGACCGTAAGCCCAAATTTCTGATCTTGCGTTAGCCTGACCACAGAAAGGATTGTCTTTAGGAATGGCATAAGCCAAGCCAGCGTCGGCGTGGTCTACGTCGATGCGCATCATCTTTCCTTGTAACAACTGCAAATTTTGCGCATGTCCATTGGGATCATTATGCGGACCCGTGTCACCCATGACAATGTAAAGATAGCCGTCCATTCCAAATTGCAGACAGCCTCCACTATGGTCTTCAGCCACGCTGACGATTTTCAAAATTAACCTCGGTGGTTGACCGGAGTCCGCTTTAAAGTTCGCGTCAAACTGCTTTTCAACAATGTGGGTAGTGACTTTGCCTGCTTCAAATACTTGATAAAAAAGGTAATACTTCCGGTTCTCGCGAAACTTGGGATGGAACGTTAAATCAAGCAAACCGTTCGGCCCGCGCTCGCTAAATACCTCACTAGGAAGATCCGCAAAAACCGACTTTTGTTCTCCTGCAGCTGTTTGCTCTACCTTCCAAATAATTCCAGTTTGATGTAACACCAAAAAGACGTTACTGGCCCCGGGCAGTTGACGCACCGATGTGAGTCCCGATTCCACTTTGGAGCGCGGCACTTTATATTCACTCGTGAAAAACTGACGAACTTGCACGGATTGCGCTAGTGTGGGAATATCACTTGGCATCCCAGAGTTACTAACTAGGGTGGATTCCTGCTGTTTCAAAGTCGTCAGGTATTCAATTAGATCCGTAAATTCTTGAGGGGAGATATTCGCTTGGAGCCCCTCTGGCATAAGGGATATGGGAATTCCAGTTTGAGCCTTCACTTCTTCCTTGGCGATGGAAACCAGCTGACCGTCCGCGCCCATAAGTTGGATCCCAGCATCGGAGGTTTGCTTGAGAATCCCTTGATATGAAGCTCCTACTTTTGTTTCCACAAAAATGGTGCCATACCCAGGAGCAATCGTTGCAGAAGGAGACAGGACTGCCTCCACGAGATCGCGACGCCCAAACGCATCGCCTGCGGCAAAGAGATCTGGTCCAGCTTTGGTGGCGCGACCATCTACCGAATGGCAATTCGCACAGATCAGCTTCGGGGTATTGAATAGCAATTTTCCGCGTGCGGCATCGCCTTCACGGGTCAGCGCTTGCTTGCGATAAGCATCCAAGTTAGACGCTGGCACAGCGACAGGAAGTTCCCCGCCGCGCAGCAACGCCGAAAGCAGGAAGAAAATAGGGAAGCTTCGAATAAGGGTCTTCATTGACTGCCGAAGATGCGAAAAAGGGGGGAGGAGTCAATTGGTAATCCAATCGGCGGCCACGAATCCGCATTTACCTACTCCGGAGTGGCTTTAGGCTTAATTCTCGTAGGGAGCTAGCCCGCTAGCTCTACTGCTTAGGCCTCTCTGAATGCGTGAAAGCGTTCATTTGCCTTCCATAGGCATTCGCCGAAACCAATCAAAATCTTAACATTATGAAATCAAAATCAAACCAATCCCGTTCGTTCCTCTGGCCATGGCAAATTCGAGGGGCTTGGCGATTCCTCGCTGGACTGTTATTGTGTTGCGCAACGCTTCCGGCGGAATCTTTCACCTCGGCGGATGCGGACACCTTATTTGAGGCCCACACCAAGGCCTTTTATCGGGAAAAAGATGGCTGCGGTTGGTTCGCAAAAAATACTGAAGGCGGAAAGTCAGATTTTTGGATGTGCGCGGAGCAAATGGAAATGGTGTTGGATATTTACGAACGAACAAAAAATGCTCAGCACATGGAGTTGTTTCTGAAGTTGTTCCATGGTTTTCTAGCGGATCACGGTAAAACTTGGGAGCGCAATCCATTCAACGATGACATTATGTGGATGGTCATCGCCTGCACTCGGGCGCATTTACTCTCTGAAAACGTTGAGTTTCGCCAAGTCGCGCGGGCTAATTTTGATCTCTGCTACGCGCGTGCGATCTCCTCGGACCTTGGTGGCGGGTTGTGGTGGAAGACGGACAATCGGTCGAAAAATGCCTGCGTTAATGGCCCCGGAGCTATCGCGGCGTTCTTGCTCAGCAAGGCAACCGGGGAAGCCTCCTATCTAACCAAGGCCAAGGAACTTTTCCTTTGGGAGCGCACTGCCTTGTGGGATCCCACAAGCGGCCGCGTGGCAGATAACATTCAACTCGGCGGTCGCGTCAATCGCATGGCGCTGACATATAATCAGGGCACCTTTGTCGGGGCGGCAAATTTACTCGGTTATAACGACGAGGCAAAACTGGCCGCTACTTTCACCATGAAAGAGTTATGTCGGGACGGGTATTTACCACCCGCCAACGAGAAGGGCGACGGTGGTGGATTCAATGGCATTGGCGTGCGCTGGATTGCTCGCTTTATGAAAGATCGCAAGGAACAAGCGACTTTCCAACCGTGGTTGCAGAAAAACGCTGATGCTGCTTGGACGGCCCGTCGCGCGTCAGACCATCTTTCCTGGTGCCGCTGGCCACAGTCCACGTCGGAGGAACTCCGATATTCCTGGGGATGCAGCAGTGCCGTGGTGCTGCTACAAGTAGTTGCTCCGCCACCAAACGAACCGAACGACGGCAAGTAACCGCAGCCACTCCACTGCGCTGCGGGACGCGGGTCCGTTGCAATAAAAGCTTGTGCCCCATCAGCGAATTGTTATTCTGCGGTCTATGAAATTCTTGCCCATCGTATTTACCAATCTTTTCTCCCTAGGCATATTTGCTCGCGCCGACGACACGAACCTCATTGCAGATGGCGCCAAGGTCGAAGTTTTAAGCGCGGGATACCGTTTTACAGAAGGACCCGCCGTCGATCCTGATGGCAATGTGTTCTTCACCGATCAGCCGAATGATCGCATTATTAAGTTTGACGCCGCCGCCAGATCTTTTTCTGATTGGTTGAAACCCGCGGGCCGCAGTAATGGAACTTATTTCGACAAATTAGGCAATTTACTCGCCTGCGCGGATGAGAAAAACGAATTGTGGTCGATTGCGCCTGATAAGAAAATCACGGTTTTGGCGCGTGATTTCGGGGGCAAATTGTTGAACGGGCCGAATGATCTTTGGATTCGTCCAGACGGCAATTTTTATTTTACCGATCCCCTCTATGCTCGTGATTACTGGAAGCGGGACAAGGCCATGCAACAACCAGGTCAATACGTCTATTATTTCGACATAAAAACAAAGCAATCCACCCCAGTGGCCACGGATCTGAGGCAACCGAACGGAATCATCGGCACCCCGGACGGCAAAAAGCTATACGTGGCAGATATTGGTGCCAGTAAAACGTATTCGTATGATGTTTCAGCAGACGGCACGCTGACCAATAAAACCTTCTTCTGTGAGCTGGGTTCGGATGGCATGACGATTGATGTTGCGGGGAATGTTTATCTCACCGGCAAGGGCGTGACCGTGTTCGACAAAGCTGGTAAAAAACTGCAAAACATCCCGATTCCCGAGCCATGGACCGGCAACGTGACCTTCGCTGGTAAAGACCGTCACCTGCTCTTCATCACTGCCAGCACGAAAGTTTATGGGGTTGAACTTAAAGTAAAAGGAGCCTACTAATAATCTCGTGATGCGTATGAACAATACCCTGCAAATGCCATGCTACCGCGCGCTCTTGACCGCCTTGATTGCCCCGGCCTGCCTTGGCTCAGTGCAAGCGGATGCTTTCCAACGTGTCGCGCAAACTGTTTTTGGCACCACCGAAGATGGTTCCGCAGTGAAGCTGATCACGCTCCGAAATGCCAAAGGGATGAGCGCTCAAATCATTTCTTATGGAGCTATCATCAAGGAATTGCAGGCCCCTGATCGAGATGGGAAATTCACCAACATTTTACTGACAACGGACAGTCTGCCTCACTTCCAACGAGGCTTCAATGGAGCCGCCGCCATCACGGGTCGTGTGGTTAATCGCATTAGCGGTGCTCAATTTGAATTGGATGGCAACACCCACAAGCTGGTCGCAAACGAGAAAAATAACACGATCCATGGCGGTCGCAAAGGCTTCGCCCAATCGGTGTGGACCGTTGTAACAGCCGCTCTCACTAATAATGAATCGTCTGTCAAACTTACTTATTTGAGCAGGGACGGTGAAGAAGGATTTCCTGGCAACTTGAAAACTTCCGTAACCTACTCGCTAACGGACATGAACGAGCTACGAATTGATTACGTAGCCGAGACCGACAAACCGACGATCGTTAATTTAACAAATCACGCTTATTGGAATTTATCGGGGAGCGGTAGCTGTTTGGATAATATTTTGTGGATTCCCTCAGAAAGCTACACTCCGACCAACGAAAACCAGATTCCCACGGGCGCAATCTTACCATTGAAAGGGACGCTGATGGACTTCAACCACCCCACCCGCATCGGAGATCGTATCGCCCAATTAAAGCCCAAGATGAGTGGTTATGATCACAATTACATCCTCGGTAACGAGAGCGGCATGAAGCTGGCGGCTCGACTAACCGACCCAAAAAGCGGCCGCATTTTGGAAGTGCGCACGACCCAGCCGGCCGTGCAACTCTACACTGCCAACCATTTAGCCCATACCGCAGTTTGTTTGGAAACACAACATTTCCCCGACGCGATCCATCATACGAATTTCCCCTCAATCGTGATCCGTCCCGGGAAGCCGCTTCAAGAGTCAACCTTGTTCACTTTCTCAGCGAAGTAGGTTTGAAGAAATCGTGATTGAGTAGGTTAGGAGGCATCAATAATGCACGGCACTTACTGCGTCCAACTCAAAGCCCGAGGCCCCGCGGAAGCTTAAGGGAGTGAGGGCAGGATCGTCGGGATGCTGGATGGGTTCACCGCCGTAATCATCCCCCATGGCATTATTGCCCGTTGATTGAATTCGGATATAACAAATTCAACTTAACCGCTGATGCCCAGCGCTCCGTTGAGATCAAGGCTGTCGGCCCCGCTCTGGAACGGGTTGGTAGGATCTCCCCGCGGCGGCATTGCGACTAGCAATGCAAAATCTTGAGCCTCGCGCGCTCTAGTCTGGCATCAACAAGGCCGATCAGGTATGTGCGCTGACATCACCTATCTCCCGAAGGCACGCGGTCCGCCTACCGTTGCGCCGTGATGGACTGGCACAGACGCTTAGTCGTAGGATGGAGCGGGAGCAACACGATGGACGTGACGTTGTGCTTGAGCGTGTTAAACAAAGCCAAAGCCTTCGCCAGCTGCGGCCCGAGATCTTCAATAGGGATCAAGGCTGCCAGTTCACCAAGGCGGAATGGACCAGCACGCTCGCGAGCTGGGGCGGGCGCATCGGCATGGACGGCCGGGGCCAATGGATGGACCACGTGTTCATTGAGCGGCTGTGGCGCAGCCTCAAATACGAGAACCTCTACATGCACAAGTATCGCGACGTAACGTTGCTGGAAGCGGGCATCGGGAAGTGGCTGCACAACTACAACGTGTGGCGTCCCCATGCGGCCTTGGAGAATAGCACGCAGATCTCGATGTATTGTCCCCAGGTCCCCACCAAGCGACGAATCAAGTAGGAGGAGGACAAGCCGCATGAGCAGCAAGTCAAAAACCGAAGGGGCATTTTCCACCGTTGTGGCTGGTTCCTCCGCTCCGGTTGCGCTTGCTGCTACGCCGCTGCGCTCCAGAACCAGCCACAACGGCCAGCCCTTACAAAGCCCAGCCCTAACGATAACCCATCAACTCCCAGAACCGTGCGCACCATAGCTTAATTTCACGCAATGCTGGCCGAACGACGGAGTCCACCTCAGATTTCAAAATATTCCGTTGGGATTTTGTAAAAATCCCAACGGAATAATAAAAATAACGATAGGAACTTTTAAGAACCGGATGGAATTACAAATTTTCTTATCGGATTAAAAAGAAAAACCATCGGATAAAATAATTTTTCGACAATAAAATTAATTTTTCCGCGCGGTTTTGTTAAAATAACAGCTGGCTTTTAATTTATTGCATACTGAAAATGCTAAAATCCGATCGTATAATGATCAAACTCGAACGATATTTAAAAATATCCCTTCATATTTTAGAGGATTACTTATTATAAAGTGTGGCGGTATCCCTGTATGGGCGCAGTGCCCATTTAATCCCTGAGGTGAGTCTCACCTCCCACTCCTGCGCCCTCCCTGACGATCCCGGCCAACGGGATGTCTTCTGGGGCAAGCGCTGGGTTCTGCTGGCGAGGGGCCGGGGAGGGATGAAGCGCTGAAAATGGTCTCGGGTGGGCTTTCCAAGCGCACCCCTGCCAGCACCTAAACCCTCAAAATGGGGAGGACATGTTCTAACATGTTCTAAATTGCCCGCCTCTGCCAGGGAGCGCGGATTGGCACTCCGCAGCGAGGGCCGAGCCGCAATTCCCATCGCCCTGAGCGAAAGGCGGCGCGTGGCCAACCTGCGGACCATCCACGGTGCGTGCCTAGGGCAGGCGCTGCCCCTTGCGTGCCAGCACGGCTGCGCTATGAAGGGGGCATTATGTCAGATATTTGGAACCAAGCGAATCAACAACTCCGCCATCTCGTCAGCTATGAACCCGGCAAACCCATCGAGGAAGTGGCCCGGGAGCTAGGGCTGAACCCACGAGACATCATCAAACTAGCCTCTAACGAGAACCCCTTGGGGCCTTCTCCCAAGGCGATAGCGGCCATCCAGGCCATGCTCAGTGAGGCCCACATCTACCCAGATGGCGGCGGCTATAAACTGCGCACCGCCATTGCCGAAAAGTTCGGGCTGAGCCTGGGCAATATTATCCTGGGTAATGGCTCGAACGAGATCATCGAATTCATTGGCCATGCGTTCTTGCATCCCGGTGCGGAAGTGGTGACGGCCAAACATGCGTTCGTGGTTTATAAATTGATGGCCACGCTCTTTGGTGCCACCACGGTGGAAGTGGATGACCCGAATTTTACCCATGACCTGGATGCCATGGCCGCCGCCATCACGCCTGCCACCAAGGAGGTCTTCATTGCGAATCCGAATAATCCCACGGGCACGCTGGTGACGCAGGAGGCGCTGGATCGCTTTATGGACAAGGTTCCAGAGCAGGTGGTGGTGGTCTTTGATGAAGCCTACTACGAGTTCCTGGCCGACCCGCCAGACACGCTGAAGTATGTGCGGGAAGGGCGGAATGTGGTGGTGCTGCGAACCTTTTCCAAGATCCAAGGCCTAGCCGCCTTGCGCATCGGCTACGGCATCGCCCCGCAAGCCCTGGCGGACATCATCCAGAAAACGCGCCAACCCTTCAACGCCAACGCCCTGGCCCAGGCCGCCGCCCTGGCTGGCCTAGCGGATGAAGAGCACCAGGAGCGCACCCGCCAAGTGAACTTTGCGGGCCGGGCTTATCTAGAAGCCACCTTCACTGAGCTGGGCCTGACCTACGTGCCGAGTCATGCCAACTTCGTCCTCGTGAAAGTGGGCGATGGGGATGACCTCTTTGCCAAATTTCTCCGCCAGGGCATGATCGTCCGCGCCATGCGCGCCTACGGGCTGCCGGAGTGGATTCGCGTCAGCGTGGGGACCATGCTGCAGAACGAGCGTTTCGTAGAATTACTGCGCGCCTACCTCCAATCTTAACTGAGCAAACGACGATGCTAGACTATCCAGAATTTGATCGCGTCATTGACCGCACGGGCAGCGGGAGCCTGAAATGGAACCGCTATGCAGGCCGGGACATCTTGCCGATGTGGGTGGCGGACATGGATTTTGCGGTGCCGGAGTGTGTGCTGGATGGCATTCGCGCCCGGGTGGATCACGGCATCCTGGGCTACACCGTGGCTCCCGCCAGTGTGAGCGAGGCCATCTGTGATTACCTCTTAGCCGAGCACGCGGTGGCCGCCGAGCCGAACTGGATCACCTACACGCCCGGCATGGTGCCCGCCAAGACGCAGGCGGCCTTACTGGCGGGTCAACCGGGGGATGCCCTGATGGTTTGCACGCCAGCGTATCCGCCATTTCTGAATCTGCATCGCCACACGCAGCGGGAACTCATCACGGTTCCCCTGCGGGAAATTTCCGCTGCGCCCTTGCAATACAGTCTCGATTTCCCAGCCATGGAGGCCGCCGTGACGCCTCGCACGCGCTTGTTCTATCTGTGCAATCCGCACAATCCCGTGGGCCGCGTGTTCACGAGGGAGGAGGTCACGCAGGTGGCGGAGTTCTGTCTTCGGCATGATTTGTTGCTGGTCTCGGATGAGATTCATTGTGATCTTTTACTGGAGCCAGACACCGCTCCGCACACCACCGCCCTGAGCCTTCCGGGCGGGATTCAGGAGCGGCTCATCGTGCTCATGGCGGCCAGTAAAACGTATAATATTCCCGGCCTCAGCACCTCCTTCGCCATCATCCCGGATGCCACCCTGCGGCGGAAATTCCAGGCCGCTAAGACGACGTTCATTGCCGAGGTGAACCCGCTAGGCCTAGCGGCCACCGAGGCCGCCTACCGCCACGGACGCCCTTGGCGCACGCGCCTCCAGCAGTATCTGCGGCAGAACCGAGACCTGCTCTATAGCTTCCTCCAAACCCACGCCCCGCAGGTGCGGATGCCGCAGATGGAAGCCACGTATCTGGCGTGGTTAGACGTGCGCGCACTGGGGCTGGAGGCTCCGCAGCAGCACTTCGAGGCGCATGGGCTGGGCTTTTCCCCAGGCACGGATTTCGCATGGCCGGGGCATGTGCGGCTGAATTTCGGTTGTCCGCGCGCCACGTTAGAGGAAGCGCTGGTGCGGCTCTCCAGGGCACTCCCGTAGCGGGCCGTTTAGCGGATCTCTGGGGAGCCAAAATAGGGCTGGAGCACGGGGGGGATGGCGATGCTGCCGTCTGGCTGTTGATACGTTTCTAGCAAGGCCACGTAGAGCCGTGCCAGAGCGGTGCCAGAGCCATTGAGGGTATGCACGAACTGGTTTTTCTTGGTCTCAGGATCTTTAAAGCGGCAGCGTAAGCGGCGTGCTTGGTAGTCCCCAAAGTTCGAGCAACTGCTAACCTCTAAATAAGCGCCTTGGCCAGGAGCCCAGACCTCAATGTCATACGTTTTACAAGCCCCGAAGCCGATGTCTCCGGTGCATAACTCAATGACGCGGTAGTGCAGACCGAGCAACTGGAGCACCTTTTCCGCCTCCGCAGTCAGCGTTTCTAGCTCGGCCATGGAAGTGTCTGGGTGGACTATTTTTACGAGTTCCACTTTGTCGAACTGATGCATCCGAATCAACCCGCGCGTGCCCACGCCAGCGGCTCCAGCCTCTCGGCGGAAGCACGGGGTGTAAGCGGTGTAGCGGATGGGCAGCGCCTCCGCGTTGAGGAGGTCATCCCGATGCATGTTCGTCACGGGCACCTCGGCGGTGGGGGCCAGGAAGAGATCGTCCGTTTCACAATGATACTGTTGGTCGGCAAACTTCGGGAGTTGTCCAGTGCCCAGCAGGGAGTCTCGGTTGACGAGATACGGCGGCAAAATTTCCTCATAGCCATGCTGGGTGGTGTGGAGGTCCAGCAGGAAATTAATCAACGCGCGCTCCAGCTTAGCACCTGCGCCACGGTAGAGCGGAAAGGCGCTGCCAGCGATCTTGGTGCCCAGCGCGAAGTCGAATAAATTCAGCGCTTGGCCTAACGTGACGTGGTCTTTGGGCTCGGCTAGGGCGGGCTTGGTGCCCCAGACGCGCACCTCGGGATTGGCCTCGGCATCCGCACCCACGGGGCAGTCCGCGTGGGGCAGGTTAGGGATGGAGAGCAGCAGCTCCTCCTGCCGCGCCTCGGCAGCGGCGGAGAGTTGGTTCAGCTCATCAATGGTGCTGCCGATGCGGCGCATCTCGGCCTCGATGGCGGCCGTGTCTTGGCCCTGTTTCTTGGCTTGGCCGATGTCTTTGCTAACGCGGTTCCGCTCGCTCTGGAGGCGTTGCTTTTCGGTCTCGGCACTGCGGCGGGATTCATCACAGGCCAGCACTTCATCAAGCAATTTCCAGACCTCGCCTCCCCGTTGTTGGAGGCGGCGTTTTACATCATCAGTTTGTTCGCGGATTTGGCGGATATCTAGCATAAGGCGCGCACTGTGGCGGTAAATAGATGCTGGGCAAGCGCGGAATCAGCCATCAGGGAGCCACGATGCTAGCGCGGACGAAGGTGCGGCTGCGATTGGCTGGCAGCGTGAGGGCGCGGGTGGTCGTAGCGGCGGTGGCGGTAAAGGTGGGGCCGTTAGGCGTCCAGTCTGTGGCGGCCAACGCGGCGGCGGTTTCCAGGCGATATTTCCGCCCTGGCACGGTGGCGATGGTCAGCGTCTGCACGTTCCCCACGGTGCTGACCGCATCCATGCTGAGGTGGGAGGCGGGGTCATTCGGGCGCGTGCCCGCCAGCATTTCCTGGGCGTTGCTGATACCATCTGCATCAGGATCTCCACTGCCATTTTGCAGCGTGATGGTGCCGAACCACATGCGCTCCCAGGCGTCGTCCAGGCCATCTTGATCCGTGTCAGGATCAGCCACGCTGAGTTTGAAATTGGCGAGATCGTAGAACTCGCTAGCGGAATCATTGATAAACGTCAGCACCACGCGGGCGGTGGTGACGGCATCAGGAATGTTGGCTTCCAAATGGAACGTGTGGTTGAGGGTGTTAGCCACGGGCGACAACGCGAAATTGAATTCATCCCGTCCAGGGAAGGAATTATAAGGCTCCGGGGTGGTGCCGCTGTAGCCGTTGAGGAAGCCATCGTGATTGCGGTCGAGGGCGTCCAGTAAGTTGATCGTCGTCTGGTTCGCCCCTGGATTGAGGACGAGTTCAGCCCGCACGATGTCGTTGGTTTCAAAGTTGGTCGTGGTGCTCGTTTCTCGGGCGGTGAGGTCCATTTCCAGGAGTAAGGCTCCGTTGACGGTATCTAGGTCGATGAGTTGCGTCTGGGTGGTGACGTTGCCATTATTGACGGTTAGGCCGGGCAGCACCTCGTCGTAAGTGAGGCCACTAGCCGTAAGTCGGGCATCCAGGAAAATATTTCCCCCGGTGGCCAGATTCACGCCCACATAAGGCGGCAGCGGCACGATGGCGGTGACTTGGCAGGTATTGTCGCCCGCATCAGTAAGCGTGACTGGGACGGCGGCGGGCGGATTACCCACCGAGATGCCCGTGAAATTGGTCGGAACTCCATAGCTGCTAGTGACGGAGCCTGTGGGCGTGGACCACGTGGGGCCATTATTGGTGCCAGTGGCGATAATGGTGAAGGAGAGGGTATCGTCCAGCGGATTGCTATTCCCATGGTCCGCGCGAACGACATTGGCGACGACGGCGTTGATCGCGCAGCCGGGCTCGGCCGTTAGCTCCAGCGCTGCGCTGAGGTCCGTGCTGGTGGCGGTGGCGTTGTGAGCAGAAGCAGCCAACGTGTGCGTGCCTGCGGAGAGGAATGTCAGGGCCGTATTGACCGTGGCATTGCCCCCGCTCACCGCCCCAGCGGTGCGCAGATCCACGGTGCGCAGGGAGGCTTCCGTGAGCGTAGAATTAGCGGCTAGAGTGGCATAGGCATCGGTGGCTCCAGCGGCCATGTTGACGGTGCAGAGGAGTGTGCCGTCCAGATAGATAAAGCCGCCGTCGTCCAGCAGATAGCGGAGCTGCGGCTTGGTGAGACCTCCGACGGGGACGGTAAAGGTGGTGCGGAAATAGGCGGTCTTTCGATTGTTCGTGAGCGGAGCGGTGAGCGCTTTCCCATAGGCGGTAAACTCTGCGCCCACCGCAGTGAAATAGTCCATAACATCATAGCCGAATGGTCCGGCTCCGCTGCCGCTGTCAAAGGTGGTCGTCGTTGGCGGATTCCCTACCACCGCTGGCGAGGCCCCAAAAGACGGGCCCGTGTAAGTCGTAATAAAGGTGCTCTCGGCGGCAAACCACGTCGTTAGGAAATTCCCTGGTGCCGCAGGCAGCGCGCCCATGGGGTGGTAATATTTCCAGGTGTGATTCCACGGCACCAGCGTTTGCCGAGCCACGATGTTTACGCCCACGGCGGCCACCGTAAAGGTGTAGGGCGTGGCGGCATCATTGCTAGGAATGGTGATGACGCTGTTATACGACCCCGCCACCGGCGTGAAACGCACGGTGAGCGTAGTGCTAGCGCCCGGCAAGACGGAGCTAGCATAGCCCGGCGGGATGCTAAACTGCGCCCCGCTGCTGGTGATGGTCCCCAGATTCAGCGTGGCACTGCCAGTATTATAAATGAGGAACGATTTATCTAACGCGCCCGCACTGACATTGCGCGAGCCGAAGTCCGTGCCATCCAGCGTGGCGGGCGTGGTGTCCCCGCTGCTAATCGCGGTGGTGCTGGTGGCTCCGCCATAGAGCGCAGCGTGGGCCACGGCAGGGCCATTTTCCGCCGTTAATTCCAATGCTAGACTGAGATCAGAACTAGTTAGGGAATTGTTGTGCACGGAGAGCGCCAGCGTATGCACCCCAGGACTCAGCATCGTGATGGGGCGCACCACCGTGGCATTGCCGCCGACGACCGGGCCGGGAAGGGCAGGATCAAACGACAGGATGGGATCCTCCGTGCCGGTGGAGTTAGCGGCTAGTTGCGTGTAAGTATCGGTGGCGGTGGTGGCTAGATTTACCGTGCAGACCAGTTGGCCATCCAGGTAGATAAAGGCTCCGTCGTCCAGGAGGTAGCGCAGCATCGGCTTGATGAGCGCATTGCCGGGGACATTGAAATTAGCGCGGAAATAAGTCGCGTTACGGCTACCAGAATTCGGCGTGGAAAGCAGCGTGCGAAACTCTGTGAACTCTGCGCCCACGGTGGTGAAGTAATCGATGACGCCATAGCCCAGTGGCCCTGCGCCCACACCTGAATCGAACGACGTGAGGACCGCAGGATCTCCCACCACGGCTGGATTAGCACCAAAAACGGGCCCGGTGTAAGTGGCGGTAAACGTGCTCTCTGCCGCGAACCACGTGGTGGCAAAATTTCCCGCTGCGGTGGGGAAGGTGCCCATAGGTTGGAAATATTTCCACGGATGATGCCAGCCAATGGGCGTCTGCCGCCCCGCCGTTTCCACGCCCACGGCTAGCTGTAAGTTGGCCGTGCCCGTGCCGACGGCGTTGGTGGCTCCTAACGTGACCGTAAAGGTGCCGCTGCTAGCAGGCGTGCCGGTGATAAGCCCCGTCAAGCTGTTGAGGATCAACCCGGAGGGAAGGCCGGTGGCACTGAAGGAATCTGGCGTATTACTAGCCGTGATCTGGTAAACGAAGGTGGAGCCGGCATTGGCCGCTGCATTGAGCGGGCTGGTGAGGGCGGGAGCGGTGGCGGGAGGCGGGTTGAGCGTGAAGCTCATAGACGCACTGGCCACGCTGATGTTGGTGATGCTATTGCCCGTGGCGGTGCTCACGCCGTTTTGATAGCGATTCGTATTCGGTGTCGTGGTGGGCGTGAGGGCAGACACGCCACCGCCCCGGTAAACGTCAGCGGCATCTCCTCGGTTGACATTGTGCTCCATGCCATAAGCGCCATCGGCCTGGAGGAGTGCCACCTTGTAGTGATTGTTATTTCCCGGCCATCCGGCTTGGCCAGGATAGCCTTCAGCAGTGTTGCTGGATTTCGCTTCGTCGATGTGCCAGATGCAGAGTCCGCCCTGCGGCAGGTCACTTTCGAAGCCATACGGTTGGCGGTTTTCTACGAGCAAGTATTCGCCCGTGGGATAGCCTTGGGTGATCTTGAAAATGGTGGGCGTAATCGCTACGCGGGGAGCAGTAAACGTGCCCGTGCTGACCACCGTGGGCGTCACCCAGCCTAGCTGAATTTTACACCATGCGGAGAAGTGCGGGGGGTGGCGCTGGGAGTTATCGAACCCCCAGGAGTTCGCCATCAAACAATACGAGCCAATGCCCTGGCTGGTGCCATCTGTATCATATAAATCCGGCAGCCCGAAGAAGTGCCCGGTCTCATGGCACACGACGCCGATGCGCAGGATCTCCGTGCCGGACGTGCCCCAGAGCGCGGGCTCCGTGTGGTAATCCCGCACTTTCACACGCACGCCGGAGCCATTGGATTCAGCGCTCGTCCAGTTGCTAGGGAGCGCCCATTTATGGGACCAGATCCAGTTCCCCCCGCCGCCGCCGGTCTCCGCTGCATAGCCAGAGTGAATGATGTCGATGGCATCCACAAAGCCATCATTATCCAAGTCGAATTGGGTGAAATTGACTAACGGGTCTGCTAAGTTTAGGGCGTCCTCCACCATCTTCTGAGCATTCTGCGGATAGCTGCCTAGGCCATCGTTAGCGTTGGCATAGTAGGCTTCCGTTTGTGGCAGCGTGACCCACGCCACTACGGTGCTTTGCAGCGTCATCGTGCCATAAGAATTCTCTGAGTAGTAGTCCCGCACACTGCCCGTGGGAGCCAGCGTAGCATCGCCCCCCACGGTATTGAAAATGGTATCGAAATCCGCCTGCGTGCGCGTCTGGACGGCGGTGTGATCTGAGAAACGGCAGAGGATCACCAGATTCTTCACCCCGCCCACAGGGGCTACCCTAACGGGTGCATCCGCTGCCACCTGCGCGCCTTGCGGTCCCGCCGCAGCGGCCATCGCCAAGCTGCGTTGCTCGCGAATGGCTGGGGATGGCAGTAACCCTTTGGTTAGGCCTGCCGCTGCTGGCGTGCCCTGCCCCACGGCCAGTCCGCTGGATGCTAACGAACCATCCGTCGCCGCCTGCGCATAGACATACTGGCCAGCGGAATCACGCAGGACCGTGTAGCCTTGGCCATCTTCGAGCCAGTGGAAATACTGGTCGCCCCGCATCCTCAGTGTCACCACTGAACCATCTGGTTGCGCTTGCTGGAAAGGCTCCGGGTTAGCGGTCATGCCCCATGCCGGGGGCAGCGCGGTCAGCAGCATGGCCACTAGTAAGCCCAATGCATTAAACTTGAGGTTAGTGAAGAGGGCAATTTTCATAGGCTAGAGTGAGGGAGCTGAGAGGACGTGTGGTAACATGGGCGAGCATTATGAATTTATTGAAACAAAGGGATAGATAATTTTCAGATTATTTCTCATCGGAAACCATCTGGAGGTGCTCAGGCCTCCGCAGTGGGCGGTTCCGGCTGCGTGCGAAAACCCGTATCCCGGAGATTGGCTTTTGCTTTTGCGGGCGGGCCTGCGATGCATCCGCTTTCATGATCCCTATGACGCGCTGCCACTTGCTAGGATACCTCTTGTTCATCACGACCTACGTGCAGGCCGAGGACTGGCCGCAGTTCCGTGGTGCCACGGGGTTGGGCTATACGGCGGAGAAAAATTTACCACTGAAGTGGGATGCGAAGACTGGGGAAAATGTGGCGTGGCGGGCGGAATTGCGCGCAGGAGATAGCCAATATTCCTCGCCCGTGGTGTGGGGTGAGCGGGTCTTCGTGATGGGCGTGAAAAATAGCCCGCTAGCGCATTGGGTGCAGTGTTATGGCGTGGCGGATGGGAAGCGGCAATGGGAGCGGGAGGTGCCGCCGGGGCCGCTGGTGCTCACGGATCTACGCGGCGGCTATGGAGCGCCTACGCCCTGCACGGATGGGGAGAGGCTGTATGTGCTCTTTGGCTCGGCAGTGCTCGTGGCGCTGGACATGCAGGGAAATTTATTGTGGCGTCAGGAGCTGGAACATCGGGCGTTTGATGTGGCGTTAGGGACCAGCCCGGTGCGGTATGAGGACACGGTAATCGTGGACGGGGATCAGACGGGGAAGACCTCCCGTTTCCTGGCCTTTGACTGCAAGACGGGCGCGCAGCGCTGGGAGGCGCTGCGGCCAGAGACGGGCTTTGCGCATAGCACGCCGGTGGTGGTGAAGATCGAGGGCAAGGCGCAGTTGCTAGTGAGTGCCACGCGGGCCGTGCAGGGGCTGGACCCGGCTACTGGCCAGCCGCTCTGGTGGTGCGAGGCGCAGGGGGATGCGGCCTCGCCAGCGTATGCGGATGGCCATGTCTTCGCAGACAGCGGCCGCGGTGGACCCGGCGTTTATCTAAATGTGAATGGGGTGGGGGATCTGACCAAGACGCAGATCGTGTGGACGGTGCCGCAGATCCCAGAAGGTCTGTCCTCGCCCATCATTGTGGGGGGGGCGGTGTGGCGCACGCACGGGCCAGAGATTGTAAAGGCGTTCGCGTTAAAAGATGGGGAAAAGCTCATCTCCGAGCGCCTGCCCGGCCTCTCCACCTGGGCCAGCCCGGTGGCCACGGCAGACGGGAAAATTTACTTTGCCAGTGCCGGGAAATCCTACGTCCTACGGGCCACGCCGCCGCTGGAGGTGCTGGCCACCAATGACCTGGGGGAGGATAACCGCACCAGCGCGGCCATCAGCCAGGGCCGCATTTTCCTGCGTGGGGATCACCATTTATTCTGCATCAAGAACCCCTAACACCCCTGCGACGGGCGCGGTTCAATAGGCTGAAGTTGAGTTGTTAAAGGGACCACGATTTGCCACCGCTCACATTGTCTTAATAGCCCATGATAGCCTGCGGGAGCACTCCTAGGCTTCGCCACCCGGCTCCGTTTGATGCGTCCTGCTATGTGTCTGAAGCAGCTGTTGGGAATGATGAGAATTTCCGCCACTGCTAGCGTATGGAAGGCGGTGAAGACATCTTCCCCGCCGGCAGGCTGGCACCTGTTTCTTTGAAGGCGGGTAGCTGCTCCGGCGTGCCGTCGCTGTAGATGTGGACTGGCAGCCGATGCCTCAGCCTTGCTTGGATGGAGGTTATTGTCTTCAAGTAGGCATCATCGGAAATGATGCGTTCCCGAGCTAGGTGCAGTATGTCTCACGCCGCCCGTGGACGGCTATCATGGGTTGTGGGGCGGCGGATTTGTCCTTGAAATAGTCCACCCTCAATTCCTCCTGTAGCGGACCATAGAACAGGGTGGGATCAGTTTCCGTCACCCCATGGTAATGCGCCGCATGAATGTCACCATCATTGAGTCGGTGAGGCCCGCCCCGGCTTGCTCCTCATACTCCGCCGCCTCCGCAAACGGTCGTAAATGGAGCGCCTCTCCTGGATGCCTTCCGCGGTCTCTGCCGCAGCCGACGCATCGGGTGAAGTAGGGCGTGCACAGGTGGAGGTTGGGGAAATGCAGGGGGCACGGGAGGAAGCAGAGAGCAGAGCCTTGGGGGAATAGGGATTAGGATGGTGCTAGCTCTGGTCCTCGGCTGTCTCCTATAAAATAATGGCGAAGGATTGGTGGTGCCTCTGAATTTGGGGCTACTGCTCATGCACTTCCATGGCAGGTCAGCGTGTCTGAAGCCTTGGCGATGGATTGTATTTTATCCAAAGTCTGAGGATCCGCCGAGTATTTCCAGAAGCCGCGACTCGTTCTCGTGAATAACATTTAGCAAAAGTTGGAAATTTTGACTAAAATTATAATAAACCTTGTTTTTATATAAATTCAATTTACAGTAATTGTCGACACTCACCCTTCATCGGAAAATTTTGAACACTCACCAGCAGTTAATTTATGACACCAACCTCGCGGCGCGCCCCTCGGTCGCGCGACTTACAGCTATCAGTGACGGCCTTGCTGGCCTTTCTGAGCTGGGTGGGATTGGTGGCATTTTTCGTGGTGATTCCGCTCCTTTATTGGTATCAGACGGCGCATCCGGGAGAGGCTGGGCAGGCTCCTTGGTGGACGCTGAGCACGCCCATGATCATAGGTGCGGCGTGCGGAGTGGTCATTCTGTTTTTGTTGCATTTCCTCCTGGCCAACCATCTGCGCTGTCAGATCTGTGGGGGAGCCGTCTTTGGGGGCGGGGATGGGCATCGCAAACATCCTCATGCGCAAAAGTTCTGGGGCATAAGTTACAGTCGGCAGATCGCCTGGGAAATCCTGACGAAACAAGGATTCCACTGCATGCACTGCCAGACCTTTTGCCGGAACCGACGTCGCGTCGGCCACAGCCAAATTCAGGAAACAGACGAAATCAGCGCTCCGCCGTCCGTCTTTGCTCCATCGGTGCACCCATTGGACCTGCCATCACTTCCACCGACTTCCTTTCCTAACTCCTCCATTCCCGTGAATCCACCAGCACTTCCCGTCGCTCCGCAACCCATGCCCTCACCGTTTAGCCTAGCTAGTAGCGCTCCCGCCGTGCGCCCCTTGGCCCATCCAGAGCGGCCACCGTGGGCGCACCACGGGGAGACTTCTCCGTTCACGACCCCAGAGGTGGCCACCCCGCTGCCCTTTCAACCGTTTCTCCAGGTTACGCCTCCTATGCCCGTCGAACCACGGGCCGTGGCGGCACCGCTGATGCCACCGATGCCGCCGCCGATCCCCTCGCCTTTCTCCATCATTAAAGAGCCTCCTAGTCTTGATCCACAGCCTCCTTTTGCTCCCCAGTCACCTGCCTTGAATCCACCATCCCACGCCCCAGCCATGACCATGCTCCCGCATCCCCAGATCGCTCCCCAGTCTCCCTCCCTGCCCATAGGCGCGCGGCCTCTCGCTGCGCCAGCTCCTACGAGCACCCAAGTGGTCACGCAGATCACGAAGCTCATTGAGAAATCCCGCACCTCCCTGGATGAAGTGTTCTCTTCGATGCTAACAGAGTTGAGGAAAGTGCTAGAAACTTCCACGTCCGCGCCCGCTGCCCCGGTGGCCACCAGCCACGCGGAGCCTGCCCGTCCCGCTGCGTCTCCGATCATGCTGCCCAGTATGTCCGGCATGTCCGCGCCTAAGCTGCCCGCCGCCAGTCCTCCGCCCGCCCCTGCCCAGGCGGCGGAAATGAATGCGGTCCTGGCCCGCGCGTTTGCCCAACAACAACAGGCGAATGCTCGACCTCCAGAACTAGTCTCCCTACCCCTCGTTTCCCCGCCTGACTGGCGCTCTAACTTAGCCACGGAACCCCCCATCTCCCTGTCTAGCCATCCAGAGCCCGCCTTCTCGCCTCTCCCCAGCGCTCCGCCTAACGTGCTCCCATTTCCCCCCTTGGCAGCGCCTGCCGCCAGCCTCCCTCCCCCGCTCATGGCCCCGCCGCTGCCATCCCCGTTCTCCATAGTGTCCCAGGGTCTGCCTGCCCCGCAGCCACCTGCGCCCTCGCCTTTTGCCGCCCTGCCGGACCTCCAGCCGAACCATTCCGATGCTCCATCCAGCCTCCCTGCGCCCTTCACTTTTCTAGCCCAACAAGGGGCCCAATTCATCCCCGATCCTACCCAGACCCAGCCCCCGTGGTCCACGCCTCCAGCGCCTCATCAAGCTCCGCCGTTCGCACCCACGCACCAGCAGCAGGCCATGCAGTTTGCGCAAATGCAAGCTGAGCAACTAGCTACTTTTCAAGCCCAGCAGCTCCAAGCTCAACCGCAGCAGCAGCAGGCGCCTGCGGTCGTCCCCCCTGCGCCCTCGCCGCCGCCGTTCCTTCCCCAGTGGCCAGCGAGCCCGCCGAACGGCCATCCGCACGGTCAACCTTAACCCTTGTAAACGGGAGCCGACTCTTAGCCAGAGAGGATGCCAGCCCGCTGGGCTGGTCCCGGAAAACGGATCGCTTTTTCTGCAATCTCATCCGCACCAAAAGGCGAGGCCCACGGGAATCCAATTCAGTGTTTGGCTTCCGGTTCCGTCTATCCGGAGGAACTACTTTATGGCTAGCGCAGTGCTGCTTTTAGGCTAGCCTCACGGTAAGACCACTGTTAGGCGCACGAACTCCCGCGGCACGCCGGGAAGGAAACTGGTAGCCGTCCACGTCTCAGTCGTGGTGGTCTCACTTTCTTTGAGCACCTGCACACTGTTGGTCGAGGAATCGAACCAAGTGGTGAGATCTTCGCTGAATTGCGGGATGATCTGGACCTCGCTGGGGATGAGTTTGCTGCGGTTGAATCGGATCATAAAATTGCCGGACAAGGTGCCGGGCACGATGGACAGCGGCTCGTCCACCACGAGCGGATTGGTGGCCGTGGCCCACTCGATGAGGTTAACGATGCCATCGTGGTCCGCGTCTTGCAGGGTGGCTTGTTGGCTGGCGTTGTTGCCGCCGATGATGACGCGGGCGGCCCAGGTGGCGTAGGTTTCCGTGACGTAGATGTTGACGGTATCGGTCAGGGTGGTGGTGCCGTTGTTGGCGCTGAATTGCAGGACATAGACGCCGGAGGTGGTAAAGATGGCGTTGGCATCTTGGTAATTGGCGGTGGTAAAGGTGGGCGTGCTAGGGCCGGAAATGAAGCTCCAACCGCTAGTGATGGCATTGGCGGCAAAGCTGCCTTTGATGATGCTGCCATCCAGGTAGAGCGGCACGTTAGGTGGAGTGCTAAGGTCTGGGCCAGCATAGACGCTGAAGGCGGGCGTGGCTCCCGGGCTAGGCGCGGTGGCCTCCCAGCCGACGGCTAGATCCCATTTATCTGGCGTGCCCAACGGGTCCACAATGGAGAGGGCTGCGCCTCTGCCGTCCGTGGTGGGATACCAAGTGTTGTTATATTTGAAATCGAGGATGGATATGCCGTAGGTGGGCAGGGTGAGCGTGACACGCTCGCCTGCGTTATCGAGCTTCCCGGTATAAATTCCGCCAATGGTGACGCCGGGGAACTGCGCGGTGAATTTCGCGCTCTCCGCTACTAGCACGACGTGCGCCCCCGCTGCCAACGTGCTGGTGGGGAAGGTGTAAGTGATGCCGTTAGAAAAGTAAACGCCCGTGAGATCCAGGCTAACCGACGTGCCTGCGAGGTCGCTGACATTGCGGAGTTCGATGTATTCGCTCTGGTTGCTAGCCCCGGGGCTATACATGAGTTCTGTGATGCGCAGGTATTTGAGTAAATTTTGGATGTTGGTCGGCAGGGCCGCATTGCTGGCTCCGGGGCTGGAGGTGGCGAGGCGATCCCAGTTGGCTCCACCATCGACGGTCCGACCCACGGAACCATCAGGAAACTGCGCGATGAGTTCCACCCGATCCGCCACGCGGCCATTGGCTCCTAGCAAGTCGATGGTGCCCACGGAGATATCCAACGTGTAGGCCAGCTCGCGTGCATTCGAGGGTGTAGCGTTCTTCCCTTTGGCCAGGAAGGCCACGAAGCTATTGCCCGCCATGAAGCTGAGCGGCGGGATCTGACCATGGGTGGGATAGTTGATGGCATCATCCGTGAGCATCATGCCGCCCAGCGCCACGGGGTTGGCGCTGGCATTGTAAAGTTCGATGAAGTCGTCTGGGAAACGGCTGCCGGCATTGCCGAGCCATTCGTTAATTTTCAAAGTGCTCGGAGCGGCTAGAGTGGCCACGGCGGTATTGGCTGCCCCCACGGTGGGCGTGCAGAGTGCCCAAGTGGTGAGGCCAGCGCCTGTGCGCCCGATGCTGAGGTTAGGGGCTTGGAGTCCGAAGACGATGGAGTCCAACTGCGTCTGGCCAGCGGCCACGGTATCGTAGAGATAAACGGCATCCCCATCTTGATCTAGGGAGAAGCCTAGGTGGGTGCCGGGAGCCGCACTGACGGCATCCGCTAAGAGCACTAGGAAACTACCCGCAGGGATGCTGGCGGCGGCAGGGAAGACGTATTTAGTCTTGAGCAGTGGATCATCGGAAATGCTCTTGCCAGTGAGGCTGATGGCGGTAGCCCCGGTGTTGCAGAGTTCGATGAGGTCTGGGAAAGTGGTGCCGTTAGGATAGACGGAGACGTTGTTGGCCAGCACTTCATGGATACAGAGCGCTCCATGCGCGGCAGTAAAGGTAGAGATGCTAGTGGCCGCAGTGGGAGCAATGGCGGAGGCGTTGATGAGGCCGAGGTTGCTGGCTAGCGGTGGGGCATTGAGGAGATAGGTTTGCCGTTGGGTCATGAAGGTTTTCATGGCTGTGATGGTGGCGGTGGGCACCCAGCCCGTGAGGTGGTTATCAATGAACGCATAGAACGGAGGATAAGCGCTAGCCGTGGTATCCGCATTGAAGATGCCGCCGATCAACTCCCGCATGGCGGTGCGGTAGCGATTCAAGAAATCCGCATTGCCTGCCACCGTGGAGGTGCCCATGAGCGGAAGCAGCGGACGGAAGACGCTGCCGCTTTCCGTGGCATCAAAAAGATTCGTGGCGTTATAGGCGACTGGCGTATCGCCTAAACCGAAAATAGTGTCCATGTCGTGGGTCACTAGTTGCATTCGTTTGCGCGGCACGCCGAGCCAAGTCTGCGGCATGAAATACATGGAGTAGTCATCGTCCTGGCCATTGGAAATATTGGTTTCGTAGTCCTGGAGCAGATTCATGACGGCCATCCAACGTGCCCATTCATCAAGGTCAGCGGCGGTCTCGATATTGGTGATTTCTGCCGTGGTAAACGCGGTATTATTCCACACTCCATTACCGGAGAGGGCACCGCCAGTGCTCTGAGCAGTATCCGTGGCGAGGGTGCCAGGGAAGTGCGAGGCGAGGTTCGTCTGCATCACTTGGAAGAAGCCGAGCATGTCTGACCAGTCATTGAGTCCTGAAGCGTTTTGCTTCGTCCAACCTGGGGAAATATTCGTTCCTGAGCCCGTCTGCTCATAGCCAACGTCTGGGCTGGAGGGGGCCGCTAACGTGTTTCTCCAGTAGCGGTCGGGGCGACCTTTTTTATACAATCCACCGTTCGAGGCTTCGGGCCAATGCTTGGACACCATGTCTCCGCTGAGGTCTTCCAGCCGCACCCAGCGGCCATAGTCTGGCGTGCTGCCGCCGCTGGTGGTATATTCCACGCCGTTCCGCCGCAGTTCGATGGGGATGGCGCTAGTGGCGCGCACACCGCCAGCTTCGAAGCATCGCATGCCGAAGTATTGCAGGAAAGAGGCCTTAGGGTTGAGGTTAAATGTGGTATGACCTTCCAGTGGATCATCATCCGGGATGGTGCAGCGCAGCGGCTTGAAAGTGTAACTGCGGCTGCTGTTCCCCCGCACGCGCACGCCGCAGCGGTAGCGGATCGTAGAATCATTCCCCCGGGTGATGACTAACGTGTGATTGAATACGGTGTCCACTTTGTTGGTCGAGGAGTTCACGGCGGCATTGGCCGCGTAGGCTTGATTTTCCGTCTCCGTCATAATCATGCGATACATGTCTGCATTGGCCGAGGGCACCTCATCACTCACTTGGTATTGGCAGTTGGCGGTTTGGCTTAGTGTGGAGAGCGTTACATCTAATACAGGCGCGGGCCAAGTGCGGGTGAGGGTGCCGTCGGTGGCGGAGATGTAGAACTCGATGATGGCGTTGTTCGCTTGCTTAGCCAGTGGTGCGAACCATTTCCCCTGGCCGTCTTGGGACATCACCACGGTGCTAAACGCAGGCGGAGACGTGGTGGTAGCATTCCGCCAGAAGAGCGTGGCACGCAGCGCGCTGAAGGGCGTCTCATCATCCAGTTCACAGGAAATGGTAACCGGATCAGAAGAGGTGGGCACGGCGGGGTAGTGCGCCACGTTCTTAATGATGGGCGGGATATTCGTGGTGAGGGCCGCATTCGGTAGGCCGGGCGTGCCGCCGACGACGGCAGAGGTCAGCCAGTTTTGCCCGTTGTTGTTGCTCAAATTAGGATTCCGGCACTCCATGGTGTAACCACCGGGAATGGCGGGGCTATTGGCCGCGTCCCCACCGCTGGTTTTGGGATCCCAGGCCCAGCCGTTGAATTCGGACTCTTTATAGCGCACGCCCCAGTCGCCTTGGGTGGCGTACGTGCAGCTGTCGTGGTTGATAAGTAAAGCATCTGTCAGGGTCAATTTCTCCGTGCCATCGGACAACGTGCCCACCCAGCCGCCGAGGTAGTTCGTAACCGTCGGATGCGCGGCGTTGAAGGCCGCCGCATTGGCTGCGATGACCAGATAAGCATGAGATGCTAGGCTAGTGCCAGGTGGGAAGGTAAAGCTCACGCCGCTGGAGATCGTCCAGCCGCTGAGGTCCACGGTGCTGGTGCTGCGATTGTAAATTTCCACCCATTCTAGGTCGGTAGCTTCAGGATAGGCGGTGCCGGGACGAGCGAGGACTTCATTGAAAACAATGTCGTCCGCCGCATTGGCCACGTTCAGCGTGACGAGCACGGGCGCGGATATGAGCGTGCCATCGCTGGCCTGATAGGAAAAGGTGTCTGGGCCGGAGTAGTTCAGCACGGGGGTGTAAGTGAAAGTGCCGTTGAGGTTAAAGGCCAGGGTGCCGTGGGTCACGCTAGTGACGATGGTAGCGGTGAGCGCATTGCCATCGGCATCGGTATCATTGGCCAGCACGCCATTCGTGGTCGTGGTGGTAAAGGCCGCGTTTTGCGGCACGGTATAGCTGTTAGCCACGGCCACGGGCGCGTCGTTCACCGGGGCGATGTTGATGGTCACGGTGGTCACGGCGGAAGTGCGCGTGCCATCGCTAGCGGTGTAGGTAAACGTGTCCGCGCCATTGGCATTGGCCAGTGGCGTGTAGGTGAAGCCGCCATTGCTGGCCAGGACCACGGTGCCTTTGGTGCCTTGGGTCACGAGGGTTGCGGTCAGCGGTTGGCTCTCGGGATCGTGGTCATTGTTCAGCACGCCCGTGGCCGCAGGCACGGTGAGCACGGTGTCTTCCGTGGCGGCATAGCTCTCCGCTACCGTGATGGGCGCTCCATTTAAAACGAGGGTGACGGTGGCCAGATTGGAGGTGAGCGCTCCATCACTAGCACGATAGGTAAACGTATATGTCCCCGTGACATTGGGCACGTAAGTGAAGCCACCATTGGCATTGAGCGTCAGGGTGCCGCTGGTGGGCAACGTGACGACGACGGCGGTGAGCGCATTGCCATCCACATCCGTATCATTTACTAACACCCCTGCCGCAGCGGAAATGGTCATGGTCGCACCGGGATCGCCACCGTAGGACTCGTTGGTAGCGACGGGCGCATCATTGACCGCTGCAATGGTGATCGTGACGGTGGCGGGCTGGGAATAGGCTCCATCATTGGCGCGATAAGTAAAAGTGTCCGTACCGTTGGCGTTGAGGTTCGGCACGTAGGAGAAGGAGCCGTCGCTGTT
>JAYVOP010000107.1:0-2020 GCA_043757865.1 Verrucomicrobiales bacterium
GTTTATTCCGCCTTCAAGTTGATTCGGTCTTTTCTAGGAAACGACCCCGAATTCATAAACAATTTTTCGTATCTTGGCCCAGGTCCCTTCTCGGCATACGTTTCTACATTTATCGTATTTTTAGAGGCGAAGACGACTCCACCTTGAACATATGACTCAGAGCCAAGCTGAGCGTTCGCACTCATAACAGAGGACTCTAATTTGAGTCTTGGTTTCCCATCTATCCCATCGGTAATGTAGAGGGATGCAGCGCTTCCACTCATTTTTAAATGGCTATCATATTCTGAGAGATCCACCACAAATTTTGCTACATCGGAATCCATAATCCCTTTCAATTTCTGCAAAAAATCGCGCCTATACTTCGATAGATCCAGCGGCGGAATCTTAATCTCCTCGTTTCCGAGAGGATCTACCTCAATGTATGCCGCATTGATTTCCGCAGTTTCGACTTCGTTGATGAAAGATTTTAACACTCCTTTGAGTTGGCTCGTCACCGGTTCCTCGAATTCTGCTAGAGCAACAAGTGCATCGTTTAATTCCAACGTCTCCGAGTTCACTAGGCTTAGTCCCGATCCATGCGCAATTTTCATAAGTTGTTGGTATTTACCGTTCTTTGCATCCGAATCTAAGATCGGATATGACTGAGCGGTTTTTGATGGAATTTTGGAGGTGACTCCTGAGAATCCCTCGTCGGACCTTGATCCATTTGCTTCCGACACGTTATTTGATGGGTAGCGGTGTTCCCGGTCGAACAGCTTATGGCCTTTAGTATGCAGGAATATAGTCCAACCAACAAAGGTAAGTAACGCTACACTCAGCCAAAGCACGGTTCTCTTACCTTTGTCGGTTGAAGTAATCATTTCTTTGGCTAAGAGGTTAATGTTCCACAGGCCCAATATACTGTTCCTGTGACGGACCAGCCCCAACTTCCGTCAAAAGATTGCCAAACTGAAATTGTTGGCGAGAACGGACTTGGAGACTGGGTTGGCGGATTTATCGCTCTGAAAGTTGGGTCCGTTGTGTAGGCATTTGAATCTGAGTAGTAGCTTGTATTATCTAAATGGTCAGCGGCATTTTGAGCCAGCGCTTGGGCTCCACCCTGCGTGAACGCAGTTCCCGAAGCATTGTAGGTTCTTGTAATGGTCAATAAATGCCTCGCGGAACCACTGGCCACAGCTTCCAGTTTAAAACTGTTTAGGGCCAGTGCCGTCCCAACACCCGCCTTACCCACCTTGCCCAAAAACTGCCTCCTTCCCAGTTGTGAATTCCAAAGCGTTGGCTCCGGGACGTTATTTTGAAAAATAAAGTTATGGAGGTCTTGACAAGCCCCCCCCCTCTGGTGTTTATGGTGGTTTGGTTTCATAAGTCTCCAGATTAGTAAATTTCTTCCCTAACGTCAAGATTTATTTTAAGTTTTATCCGCTGAAGGGAAGAATTCAAGATTCAAGGGTGCGTAGAACCTGCCTAGCCTTGAATCTGAAATCTTGAATCTGAAATCTCCTTCCCCACCATCCGCCACCCCTCCCATGCCTCGTCCACCCAAAAAGAACCTCGTTTATACCATCGCCTTCGACGCTCCTGAGAGTGAGGGGTATCGGTTTTTGGGAAAGATGTTGGCCTCATCGTTAGTGCGGACGTTTTTTACGGGGGATGTGGTGGTGTATCGGAATAGTCCGGCTCCGTTGTTTATGGTGGAGCGGAAGGGGCTGGAGGAGGTGTATCTGGAGACGCCGCAGATGCCGGGGCAGGATGGGGCGGAGGAGGCGTGGTGCTGGAAATACCGGGTGGCGGAGTTGATCGAAAACCCGGAGCAGTATGACAAGATCCTCTTCCTGGATTGTGATTCCCTGGCGCTGCGGAATCTAGATCATCTGCTGGAGGGGGATTGGGACATCCGTTACCAACCAGAGCGCGGGAAGCCAGCGGATGGGAAGAGTTTCAACGCCTTTCTAACCGAGGAAGAAATGGCGCTGGCTGCCAACCGGACGGGAGCCAATAGTGGCACTCTGGCCGTGCGCGG
>JAYVOP010000108.1:0-7284 GCA_043757865.1 Verrucomicrobiales bacterium
GCCATCAGCGTGCGCGCGGCTTCCACCATCTGCGTCTGGCCCGTGGTGGGGTAAATGACATCGTTATGCACCAGCCCGCCTTGAGCGGTTAGCACCACCACCTTACAACCCGTGCGGAAGCCCGGGTCGATGGCCAGCACGCGTTTCTCACCTAACGCCGGAGCCATCATCAGGTCTTTCATGTTATCGGAAAAGACCCGCACGGCCTCGGTGTCGGCCTTCTTCTTGGAGTTCAAACGCGCTTCCGTTTCCATGCTCGGGAAGAGCAGCCGCTTACAACTATCCGCTGCGGCTAGGGCTAGTTGATCCGCGCATTTGCCCGTTCCCGTGACGTAGAGCCGCTTCACCACGTCCACGCCCCGGTCCTCGGCTATGCTGACGCGCATCATCAAGAAACCCTCCTTCTCGCCCCGCCGGATCGCTAGCAAGCGATGGCTGGGAATGGCCTTGAAGGGTTCAGACCATTCAAAGTAATCCCGGAACTTAGCGGCCTCCGCGTCCGTTTCTTTGCCCATCATCACCTTGCTAGAAATGGTGGCCTCATTTTCATAAATTTGGCGTAGCGCAGTGCGGATGGCGGCGGTGTCGCTAGCACGTTCTGCCAGGATGTCCCGTGCGCCAGAGAGGGCGTCTTCCGCGTGCTTCACCAGCGTTTCCTCAGTCACGTCTTCCCTGCCAGCAGTGACGTATTGTTCCGCCTCCAGCTTAGGATCGGCGGTGGGATTAGCGGCATTTTCGTAGATCCAATCCGCCAGCGGAGTCAGCCCTTTTTCCACGGCAATGGTGGCCCGGGTGCGACGTTTCGGACGGAACGGAGCGAAGGCGTCTTCCAGTTGCGTCAGGGTGGTGGCCTTGTCGATGGCGGCCCGCAGCGCCTCGGTCATGAGTTTGCGTTCTTCCAGAGATTTGATGATCGCCTCCCGCCGCGCATCCACTTCCGCAAACTGGATGAGCCGATCTCGGATGGTGGTGATCTGCACCTCATCTAACATCCCCGTGGCCTCCTTCCGATACCGCGCAATGAAGGGCACCGTGCCCCCTTCTGCGATCAACTCAGCAGTCGCCCCCACCTGGGTGACTTTGATTTTCAGTTCCGTAGCAATGCGGGTGAGGTAGTCGAGATTCATGGAGGGGAAACGAGGGGGAAATGAGGGGGGAGTTGAGGAAATAGGGTGCGTGGCGGGAGTCCTAAAACGCCCCCCGGAGTTGCGCAAGTGGGGAGGGGAAAAATGGCTTAATCCAAGGCTTATCTTTATCACAAATGATAATCAAGCTCAGGTCAGAGCACCTAATTTGTATTAGAAAAAAGTTAAGTGATATTGATTTTGATGAAAAAACTGCAAAAAACGGCGCTTTTCTCAATATTGAATTATAATTTTCATAAATAAAACTAGAATCCATGTAGTATGCGAATTAAGATGGTTGCGGAAAATATTGCTTTCTCTAAATTTTCCACAGTGACCATCATTAACCGACCCAACTTATGACCAACATCAACTTCATCTTCCGCCTTGTCGCGATTGCCCTATTTTCTATGGCAAATATCGCCAACGGCCAGAATTATGGAATCAGCCGGGCAATCGCCCTGCAAGCGACGGCAGTGAAAGCGTCGTCCTCGGTGGTGTTGGTTTGGCCTCTGCGCACGGACATTAAGAACTACTCCCTACAACGTAAGGCCACTGGGACCACGACTCTAACGGTGGCGCTGACCGCTACCACCACGACTTACACGGACATCACAGTCGCTCCTGGCGTGGCTTATGAATACAAGATGATCGGCTATCCTGTGACCACAGGTGAGCCCAGCTCCTACGGAGATGTGCTCGCAGGCATTGAGGCTCCCATGATCGAATCCCGCGGCACGATCCTCTTGGTGATTGCCTCTAACATCCAATCCGCCACCTCCACCAAGGTGGCTCGTCTCACGACTGACCTGATGGGTGAAGGCTGGACGGTGGATCAAATGACGGTGAACCCTACGGACAGCGTCGCCTCTGTGAAGACCTCCATCGCCAGCCGCTACACTGCGGCTGGCAGCACGTTGAAGAGCCTGCTCCTCGTCGGCCACGTGCCAGTTCCTTATAGCGGCAACATCAATCCGGATGGCCACTCGGAGCACAAAGGTGCCTGGCCTTGCGATGGCTTCTATGGCGACATGGACACGGCTCTCTGGACAGATGCTAGCGTCAACAGTTCCACCGCCGTGAGCAGCGCTAATTTCAACATCCCTGGCGATGGCAAATACGATCAAAGCACCTTTCCTAGTAACTTAGAACTGACGGTGGGCCGCATTGATTTCAGTGATTTGCCTTCCTTCGCGCCCCTCACCGAGGCGGATCTACTCTGCCGTTACCTAGACAAAAATCATAATTTCCGCACGGGCCTCACCAGCGTCGAACGCCGTGGCCTCGTGGACGATAACCTCCCCTCCTTGAACGAAGGCTTAGCCGCTGCGGGCCGCCGCGCGATGTATTCTGCATTTGGCAGCGCCAACGTGGTGGATGCAGATTTCCTTACTAATAACACCCCCAGCCTCTTTGGCACAGCGGTGGGCTACGGCAGCTACTCCAGCATCGATGGGGTGGGCACCACGGCCAATGTAGCCGCCGCTGAAGTGAACACCGTATTCAACCAAAGCTTCGGCAGCTATTTTGGAGATTGGAACACGAGTGATAACATCCTCCGTGGGGTCATCGCGGCCAACGGCGTTTCCCTCACCAGCGTCTGGAGCGGCCGCCCCACCATCAACTGCTACGGCATGGCCCTGGGCCGCACCGTGGGAGAGTGCGTCCTCTGCGCGCAAAATCAAGGCACGGACAGCTACCTCCAGATCGGCTACAACAGCAAGAGCGTCCACCTTGCCCTGCAAGGCGATCCTACCCTGCGCCTCTTCCCCGTGGCTTCCGTGGCTAACGTGAAGGCCACCATCACCAGTGGCACTGCTAGCGTGAGCTGGGACTTCAGTGCCAATGTCCTGGGCTACCACATCTACCGTGCGGATGCCGTTGGCCAACCCTATGTGCGGCGGAATGTGGACCTCGTGGCCAGCACTAGCTACACGGAGGCCGCCGCTCCTAACACCAGCGTTTACCTCGTGAAATGCGTCCGCCTGGAAACCTCCTGCAGTGGCACCTTTCTCAATCTCTCCGGCGGCACGGGCGTCAGCGCCACGCTGAAGGCCGTGACCCTGAGCCCAGCCGCAGCGGCCATTCTGGCTTGGAAACAACAATACTTCGGTGCGGACGCGAACAATGACGCCATCGCAGGCGACACGGCGGATGCGGACAAGGACGGCGTCTGTAACCTGATCGAATACGCCATGGGCACCAATCCCGTCTCCAACACGAGCAAGTCTGGCTTGCAAAACGTAACCGTCACCAACCTCGCCAGTGGCCGTAAAATGAGTGCTTCCTTCACCAAGCTCAACAGCGCCACCGGCGTGAAACTCACCATCCAATGCACCACGGATCTGCAAACATGGGTCACTGCGCCCACCACCACGCTCAGCAACTTCGGTGGCTACACCGTCAGCCAAGTCTCTGTATCTGCGGCAGGCCCTAAGTGCTTTTTTCGTGTCCTCGTTGAACGGATTTGAGACTCATCTCTCGCGAATGAGAAGTTTTTGTTGAAGGAATAAAATTGAGAACAATTCATCCGTGCAAACAATCCAAGAAGTGCGAACTATCATTCTCATCAACCGCCGCTGGCCCTGCTCCCTCGCCCATTTATGGCTTCCTCCAACGCCTCTACTAGCATTGAAAACGTCAGCCATTTGTTCGTCTATGGCACGTTAGGAAGCGGTTTTACTAACATCTTCGCACGGGCCCTCCACGCCCAGGCCCGTTGGTTAGGAGCCGCGCGTTTCTCAGGGCAACTCTATTGCTTAGGAAATGCTAGCTTTCGTTATCCCGGAGCGATTTACGCCGCCGCCGCCGCCACTTGGGTGCAGGGAGAACTTTGGGAACTAGCTGATCCCGGAGCCGCCTGGGAGATGCTAGACGCTTACGAAGGTCTCCATGATCCAGACCCCGAATACCGCCGAACGATTATTCTCGTGACCACTAGCAGTAACGAACAACGGCTCGCGTGGTGCTATCTCCTCCAGTATTCCCCAGACTCTAGCACGCTCATTCCCAGCGGAGATTTCAGTCTGAAAACAGACTTGGACTAGCACAAGCCTGTGGCCACGCCCGCTGGGCGGAACCAGTGAGTGCGCATGATCGACCAATCTGACCAGCCCAGCGGGTTGGTCCACATCTGCCTCCGAAGTCGGCCCCTATGAAGCAAACACGCAATAGGCTAGGAAAAGCCAGGGGATGGGTTATTTCATCCCGTCGGAACTCAATACTGCCGCTCTAGTAAATGGTCTGCCAGCCCCCGCAGGTGTGCGCCTTGTGCCCCGAAGATTTCCAGGGCGTCGTGCGCTTGCTTGGTGAGGCGGTGGGCTTCGTCGCGTGAGGCTTCGAGGCCGAGGATGCTGGGGTAGGTGGACTTTTCCGCGAGGAGATCTTTACCTGCGGTCTTGCCTAACTCGGCGGAGGTCTTGGTGACATCCAGGATGTCGTCGATGATTTGGAAGGCGAGGCCGGAGGTTTGGCCAAAAGTAGTTAGGGCCGCCAGTTGGGCCTCCGTGGCTCCTCCGCACATGCCACCGAGGCGGAGGCAAACGGTGAGCATGGCCATGGTCTTACCTTGGTGAATGGTCTTCAGGTGGTCGAAGGAGACTTGTTTGCCCTCGGCCTCTAGGTCCATGACTTGGCCGCCGACCAGCCATCGGCTGCTGGCAGCTTGGGCCAGTTCCCGCACCAGATCCACGTGATGGTAGGGCGCGGTGGGCGTGGATTTCAGCAATAATTCAAATGCGAGCGGCTGCAGGGCATCGCCTGCGAGCAGGGCGATGGCATCCCCATAGACCTTGTGACAGGTGGGATGCCCGCGGCGGAAATCATCGTTGTCCATGCACGGCAGATCATCGTGGATGAGGGAGTAAGTGTGGATGCATTCCACGGCACAGGCGGCGGCTAGGGCGTGGGCGGGATCGCCCCCGCAGGCCTCGGCAGCGGCTAGGGTGAGGATGGGGCGCAGACGTTTGCCACCGGCAAACATGCTGTGACGCATGGCCGCATGGAGCGTGATGGGCGGCGTGGCGGAGGGCAGCAGGAACTGCTCTAACGCAGCATCCACGGTGGCGCGGGCGGTGGAAATGTAGTCCTTGAGCATGGGTATTACGTCAGGGCGAGCCGCCCCGACTCCTTGAGTTAGAGCAACTCCGCAATCTGCACTGCGTTCAGCGCAGCGCCTTTTAAGAGCTGGTCACCCACGACCCAGAACGCGAGTCCATTATCCAACGCGCAGTCCAGCCGCAGGCGTCCCACTTGGCAGTTATCCCGCCCAGCGACATGGAGCGGGAGCGGGTAAAGTTTCTGGCTAGGATCATCCACCACGTCCAGTCCAGGCGCTTTGGCCAGCACCGCGCGCGCGGCAGCCAGCGTGACTGGGTGCTCGAACTCGGCACTGATGGCGATGCTATGAGCCCGGAACACGGACACCCGCACGCAGGTGACAGACGCTTTGAAGCTAGGTAAATGCATGATCTTCTGTCCTTCCCACTCCATCTTCATTTCCTCCTTCGTATAACCCGTGTCCAGGAAGGAGTCCACATGCGGTAGCACATTGAAGGCGATCTGGTGCGGGTAAACTTGCTTGGTGATGAATTCCCCCGCGGCCCATTGCCGCGTCTGGCGGTCCAGTTCTTCTATGGCTTGGGCACCTGTGCCACTAACCGCTTGGTAGGTGGAGGCGATGACGCGTTTCACGCCGAAGGCTTGATGCAGCGGATACAGCGCCATGAGGGAAATGGCGGTGCTGCAGTTAGGATTAGCGATGATGCCCTGGTGGCCTTTGACATCCGCGCCATTAATTTCAGGCACCACCAGTGGCACGTTAGGGTCTTGGCGATAGGCGGAGGAGTTATCCACCACCACCGCGCCAGCCTTAACCGCCGCAGGAATAAACGCCCGGGAAATATCCCCTCCAGCACTGAAGAGCGCGATGTCCACGCCCGCAAAACTCTGCTCCGTGAGTTCCTGAATGACGATTTCCTGCCCTCGGAATTTCAACTTTTTCCCAGCTGAGCGCGCGGAGGCTAACAAGGTGAGTTGACTGACGGGAAAATTCCGTTCTTCGAGGCAGCGGATCATTTCGATCCCAACGGCTCCGGTGGCTCCGGCAATGGCGACGTGTTTGGACATGGGGGGGAGTTAGAAAAGTAAGTGAGTAAACGAGCGAGGAGGGGAAAAAAATGCCCCCGTTCCTTCGTGGGAACGGGGGCGGACGAAGGAACGGGGGGCGTGAGACTACACCTTCTTCTTCAGCATCGGGAGGCCAGTGCGTTCGTTTTCGATCACGGTATAACCAGCCGGAAGGTCTTTGATCGCTCCTTCTTTCTTTTCCCCACCGAAGTAGTAGAGGTTGGTGACGCCGCCACCTTTGCGCTCTTGAGCCTTGAGGTGGAGGTAATAGGTCTTGCCAGATTTTTTGCTAATAACGCTGTAGGACATGATTTTAAGTGTGGGTTGAGGTGATGATTTTGGTGCCCGCGATTTACGGAGCATGAGATTTAGATGAAATTAATCCAGAAGACCAGCTTTTTTCAGCGTGGCGAACGCACCATTTTTGGTGATGGTTTTGAGCGCGCGAGCCGTTAGGCGGATGCGCACGTGGGCTCCTAGCTCAGGGATCCAGAGTTTCTTATCCCGCAGATTAGGGGAAAAGGTACGATTGGTTTTTTTCACGTGGTTCAAGCCGATGCCGCCTGAGGCCTTGGATTTACCGCTGTGAGTGATGTTCCGACCGCGATAGGGGCGGGCGCCTGTGATCATGCAAATTCGTGCCATGGGAGTTATTGAGTTAAGGAAAAAGTTGGTAGGGAAAGGAATTGGGAAGGCGGATTCTAGGAGGATGAGCTAGGTGGTCAAGTGATTCCTCGAAATTTTCCCAAGAACCGCAGAGTGAGGGTTCTAAACCGCAGGGACGAGCGTATGGCCGCACCCTCTTCATACGGATAGTGCTGCGGCCCATCCCAGTTTTTAACCTCTAGCCTAAGGCGGCGGTGATCTGCTTTTCTAGCTTCACCATATCGCTGGCAAATTTGCGGATGCCCTCGGCGGTTTTTTCGGTGGCCATGGCGTCCTCGTTGAGGAGGAAGCGGAAGCTCTTTTCATCACAATGCACCTTGGCGATCTTCGCTTCCTTGGCCGCCGCAGGGTCCAGTTTACGGGTCAC
>JAYVOP010000109.1:0-7282 GCA_043757865.1 Verrucomicrobiales bacterium
CACCAGCTCACCAGCTCACCAGCTCACCAGCTCACCAGCTCACCAGCTCACCAGCTCACCAGCTCACCAGCTCACCAGCTCACCAGCTCACAAGGCATCGGCTAGGCTGGGTGGTAGCGTTTTCGGAAGTCGATCAGGCGGTATCCTTCGGTTGCCTGCGCATACTCAACTGTTGCGCGCCTGGATTCTCACTAGGTTGCGGTGTCCTATCCCGCAGGCCGCTCCGTGCCGTAGTGAGGCCAACCTGTGGGCGTTGTTGGGCTGCAGCCAGTTTATCATTCGCAGTATGGGTTCACTCTAACTATCACAAGTCTTATGCCTCCTTCATCTGATCCAAACGCGAGTGGTAACTCGTCCCATGGAGATTCCACATTGCATCCATCGACATCGCATCATTCCAGCTCGCACCATTCCAGCTCTGGCTCATCTGATTATGGCTCCACTATTTGTCCGCCATCAGATTCAAACGGCGGGGGGTCAGACTCGGATCCAGAAAAGAAATATAAGACCAAACACATTTCTGACCGCAGCGGGATGCTGCACACGAAGGTGGGCTTCAACGGCGTGATCATTCCCAGTGAGAAGCCGCAGGGCAAAGAGGAGAAAGACGGGCTTCATGAGGAATCCTACGTGGATGTCTTCAGCCGCACCATCCATCATGTTCAGTCGGATGTTTACATCCCCCTGCCAGGCAATGAACTGAACTTGATGGTGCAACGGAATTTGTCCTCAGAAATTTGGTCGATCGACCGCCCTGGACTTCAATTCGATGACCTGCCGGACCGTGCCTTCGGAGCTTGCTGGCGGTCTAACTTGTGCCCGCACATTCGCTTTAGCTTCTTAGTAACTCGTAAGCCCAAGGAGCCAAATTGGACCGAGGTGGTGGACGAGCACGGAGAAACGCATCGATTCGTAGCTGTTTTTGGAAAGGCCGGGGAAACGCTCATTCCCTACTTTGTGCCCATGCCTTTTAACCGCACAGAGCAGGATGCCTACCTAACTTCCTTGCGTGTCATTAACAGTGATCAGTACCCATTTGATCCTAAAGATCCGCTGAACTCCTCTGAACACTGGGTGTACGAATTCCGGCGGAAGTTCGGCACCACATTGATCTTTGAGAAGACTAGCATCGTTAGGAATTATGAGGTGGATGCCTCAGATGGGAAAGCACCCAAGGATATGCAAATCTATCGGTATGCTCGACTTGCTTCGGTCACGGACCGTTTCCACAACACGCTGGTTTATGAGAAGGTACCCGGTGCTGGCGCAGACTCACTGATTCCTGCCGCTATCGTGGCCAATGGTTCCCGCAGGATCGCTATTTCACAGGTCGGTGGGCTGGCCACAGAAGTCACAGACCCCAGAGGCGTCAGCACCCGTTTTGAATACGAGGACAGGCAGCTTAAGCGGGTGATCCGCCCAGAGGGCATGGAGACCAAATATACTTATAGCGCGGCACTGGAGCTAGACACAGCCCCTAAGAAACGCGCTACTAACGACAAACCCGAGGAGACGGACCATTACTTTAAGCATATTGATCTGGCGAGCATCACGGACACCATGGGGATCGGCTATAGTTTTAATCACGAATTCGACACCAGACAATCCGCCTTCTCAGATGACCCCAAATTGAAGCCCAGCACATGGTATCGCTCAGCGGGGAATCGTCGGGTCATCAGTTCTATTACCTTGCCTGGTCCCAATGGCACAGAAGTAAAATCATTCCTGGAAGCTACTGAACCAGAGCCCTTAGATGAGATCAAAGAAAACCCAAATCTAGTGCGGAGACGAAAAGTAACTGATGCCACAGGACACATCCGTACCTGGGTTTATTCGGAGCCTGCCGTGATCTCATCAGACGAAATCAAACAGCTCCTTTTTCCTGATCCAGAAAAATTGACCCACGAGGAGATTTTGGTGCTGTGGACCCAGGTGGAGGTGACGCATCCGGGTGGGGCAAAGGAACACGCTACCTTTATTCCGTCTGCTGGCATGGCTATCAGCGCATCTACTGATTTCTGTGGCCACACGACCTCGTGGGAATATGGAGATTCCTGGAGCGTGGCACAGCTGGCCCTGCTAGGCCTCAGTGGCCTGGGCAGTTTCCTCAAATCCCAATTCCCCGACCCCACCAAGCAGACGAATGCCTTAGGACACTCCAAGCTCTTTGCTTACAAATCCTCTGACCCCAACCAAGCCGACGGGCGTGTCATGCAGCATATCCAAGATGAGGAAGGCCGCACGACCACTTATGAGATTGAGAATGGCACAGGCCTCCGCAAAAAGGAAACCGTTAGTGGTCCCGGCTATAGTCGCATCACTCGGTTCGAGTTCGATTGGACCTTCAAAGCCTTCCTCACGCGTTCCACCGTGCAAGGCGGCACGGGCACGGAGGATCTAGTCACCATTTATACGCCAGACATTTACGGGTATGTTGCCACAGAACGCCATGGGGACCAAGTGGTGGAGTATCAGCATGATGCCAATGGGAACCGGACCAGGATGAGGGATGGCAATGGCAATGTAACGGAATTCACCTACGATGACGCTAACCGATTAACCAAAGTCACCAATCCTGACCAGTCCACCCGGACCTTGGACTACGATGCCCGTGGAAACAAGATCACGGAGCAGGACGAGTTGGGGCACACTACCCGCTGGATATATGACGGAGAGAACCGTGTCATTTCCACCACCCGCTACGTCACAGGTGGTGCCGGAACCGCAAATGCCAACATCGTTACCCGCCACACCTATAATGGAGTCGGCTCTCGGCTTACCACCACCGATCCAAAGGGAAACATTACCGCCTGGGAATACGATCCCCTACAACGTCCCACGAAGATGACCCAGAATGCCACGGACGAGACCACTTATGAATACGACAGAGCGAAAAACTGTGGCAGTCTCATCTTCAATACCTCCGCTTGGAAGCCTACCACCATCGTCTCTCCACGCGGGTTCTCCGCCAAATTCACCTACGATGTCCTTTATCGAAAGAAGATTGAAGAGCACGAAATCTCCCAGAACCAATACGCCACCACCCGCTCCACCTATGATGATGTGGGAAATCTCCTTTCCACCACCGACCCCACCGGACGTGTCGTAGAGCATACCTATGATGCGGAGAACCGCCTCCTAAAAACTCGCTTCGTGGAGGCCAATGTTCATGTGAGCAAGACCTACACCCCAGCAGGCTTGGAGAAGACCTCCACCAATGAACGTGGGGCCGTGACCAGCCATGAGTATGACGCTGCGGGGCGAGCGATCAAAACCTATGCACCCTCGCCTAGCACGGGGGCGTTCGATCTCAATACCTCTCCCCTAACGCAGTCTGAGTATGATACTGCGGGAAATCTTAAGGCCACCATCAATCCCCTGGGCCAGCGCTGGGAATATGAGTATGATAACCGCAACCGCCGAAAGTTAGAGCATCTGCCCGCTGCTGTGGATGCCGCTGATCCTGCCGCGCCCAGCGTTAGGGCTAGGCTGGAGACGACCTACGATGCTGTGGGAAATGTCACTGCCCGCAAGGATGCGCGGGGCCACACCACCTCGTTGGACTATGATGAAGCCCGCCGAGTCATTACGACCACCTTGCCCATGGCCACCATCTACGGCCTGGGTGAGACCGCAGGAGAAATCAACACCAACTATGACCGGAACGGAAATGTGCTCAAAGTCACCGATGCCGAGGGCCATGAAACGGTGAATGAATACGATGCCTTTAACCGCCTCATCACTACCACCACCCAACCCGGCACCGGACCGGACATCGTGAATTCCTTCACCTACGACAAAGCTGGCAACCGCACCTCCGTCACCGATGGGGAAGGGCACCTCACCTCCTTCGACTATGATGGCCTCAACCGCCTCATCCGCACCACCTTCGATTTCGGCACGCCCTATGCCACCGAGCAGCGCGAGCGCTGGGGACTCATGGATAAAGAAGCCCACCAGGATGCCGAACTCCGCACTACGGAATTCCGCTATGACACCCGGCATCGGCTCATAGAAGTGATCTATCTGGGTGCCGCCGCAGAAAACCACGTCATCAACTATGACGCCACGGGCAACATCCTGGCCAATGTCTTGCCCAATGCCCCAGACCAGTTAGCGAATACCTTCTACACCTATGATTTCCTGAACCGCATCGTGTCGGAAAAGTCCGCAGGCCAGACCCATTCCCACGAGTATGATGCCGCTGGAAATCGCACCCGCACCACCTACGCGGGTGGCCGCCGTCTAGATAATACCTACGATGCTTTGAACCGCCTGCACACTTGCACGGAGACCCTGCCCGGCGGCCCAGACCCCATGCGCGTCACGTCCTATCACTACGACAAAGACAGCCACATCGTCCGCAAGATCCTTCCCGGTGGCACCACCGAGACCCGCGTTTGGGATGCCCGTTCCCGCACCAGCATCCTGTCCACCCTGACGCCCACGGGCAGCACCATCACCTCCCAGGCTTACCATTTCAGTCAGATGGGCTCCGTTCGGAAGATCATCGAGAGCTACCCTGCTGGCCACACGGACGGTATGGCAATGCCCTTGCGCATGGTGGAGAATGCTTATGATGGTGTGTATCGCCTCATCTCTGAATCCATCAACGTCGTGACCGCTAGCACTCGCCTTACCACCTATGCTTATGACCGGGCGCACAACCGTATCCAGCGCACCCTAGCGGCTAATCCCGCCGTGCCAGAGCAGGGGACCACCACTTACCTCTATGGAAATGATTTCCGCGTGCCCGGCGCATCCAACCAAGTGCGGGTCGCGCTGATGCCCAATGGCACCTCCGTGCAGTATGCGTATGATGTGCATGGGAACCGTATAAGGCGTTGGATCAATGTGGAAGATCCAGTGTCGGCAGCGCCAGCGGCGGGCGTGGATTCATTTGAGTATGACCGGGAAAATAGACTGGTTAGAAGCCGCATCGCTGCGCCAGATTCCGCAGAAGTCCCCCGCACCACTGGGCACTATGCCTTTGCTTACGATGCCCGCACCCGTCGCGTCCGGCGGTCACAAGCGGGCAAGCCAAGCGTCATCCTCAGCTTCGCAGGCGGCCTCAGCGTGCAAGAGTATTTCACCAAGGAGACGGGGCGTCCCGCCCCGTCGAGCAGTTCCTCTAGCTCCGACTCTAGTTCTGCCTCAGACTCAAGTTCTGCCAGCAATAGCCTCGCCAGCCACAGCGATTCCTCATCTGACAGCAGCAGCCACAGCGACTCCGACCCCGACACGCTGCCCGGCCCAGACGTAGAATACATCCGCGGCAGCGACTACGGAGGCGGCATCGGCGGCATTTTATACAGCATCCGCAAAACCACCGTGGACGGCCAGTCCGTGCGCTTAGCCAGCCTGGACCACTACAATGCCCGGGGCGATGTCATTGCCAAAAGCACGGCGGACGCAGCCAGCGAGGTCACCTGGATGGCCGCCTACCTAGCCTTTGGCACCCGCCCCCAAGAAAAAGGCACCAACCCCGACCCCCACCGCGCTAACACCAAGGAAGAAGACGGCACCGGCCTACTGAACGAAGGCCACCGGTATCGGTGCCTGGAGACCGGATCATTCATCACGCGAGATCCGGCGGGGTTTGTGGATGGGCCGAATTTATATACTTATGTGCATCAGAATCCGTGGAGCGGATTTGATGCCCATGGCCTATGGGAATGGGGGACCATGCTCAAGGCTGCAGCCGTGGCAGCAGTCGCAGTCGCGGCTATTGCTATCGTAGTCGTCGCTGCCCCAGCTTTGGTGGCGATGGCAGTGGCTGCCGGAACGGGCTCAGCCGCCTTAGGTGCTGCGGCAGGGGCAGTCACCTCGGCTGGGATAGCAGTGGCCGCTAACACTGTGGCTGTAGGAGCTACCGTGGCCGCAATGGCTAATACCCCTAAAGCGGCGGCCTACATCACTAGCGCCATCACAGGCAAAGCAGAAACCGCTTCTTGGACAGAGATGCCCCAAGAAGGCGACGCCCTGCCTGCGGGGGAGCAAGAAAAGCGTGTTGGGACACTTCTGGGCGGTGGATTAGGCGCGAAGATCGGAAGCGTAGCAGGTAACAAAATCGTCTCAGGGGCACAGGGAAACATCGCAAAATTAGGGGCGCAAGCAGAGGTGGATGCCATCAAAGCATCTGCGGAAGCGTTGAACAAGAACCCAAAAGGAACAGGCACCGCGATGGTTTCAAAGGACTGGCAATTAGTAACTGGCAGAAGCTCGAATGCTGCGAAAAGCGCAGGAACAGAACGCGTCGTTAGTAAGTCAGTTGGCGATGAATACGGCAATGCCCAAGGAAAGGGGCCGGGATGTGGTGAGGCACATGCATTAACGAAGGCGGATGCGGCTGGCATTGATATGCGCGGCGGCACTGCCGCTACACGGTATGTAGGCACTCGCGAAATTCCCCACGGACTACCAGTCCCAGCTTGTCCTGCCTGTGATCCAGTTCTCTCCCAACGAGGAATCAAGGATGCCCACCGGTATCAATAAAATGACCCTGTGCATGAAAGCATCAAAAGAACTTAAAGCCGCTCTAATCCTAAGTGGGTGGTACGAAGGGAGGAAGTCGGAAGAAACCATCGCGTCATTATCCTACCCTATCCATCAAAAGGCCCGTGAATTTTTATTGGAATTCGGCGATCTAGCGATTGGTGCCGGCGTCGGAAAGACACTGTTGACCTATGAATCATATCTGAACTCTCTTCATGAAGACCAAATGCCAGTCCCGGACATGGTGCCAGGTGGTTTGGTTATTATTGGCAGAACAGAATACTGGAGCGATGGCACGCTATGGATGGACGAAGAAGGTCAGGTTTATATTAGTGATAGTTATGACCAAGTAGGGTTGGTCGCCCGGGACATTATCAGCGCCCTCGAAATTATGATCTTACGCAAGCTCAAGATTTCCGCAGACAATCCGCGCTGGAATTTCGATTAACGCTATCAGCAGGCACATGAGATTCAAACAACGACATCCAACGCACACCAGAGTCCGGGCCGCCCTCATGCCGGATAGCACCACCGTGCAATATGCCTACGATGCCAATGGAAACCGCATCCAGCGTTGGGTCAATGCTGCTGGCCCGGTCAGCACCCCGCCCGCTGCGGGCGTGGATCAGTTTGCTTATGATCGGGAAAATAGACTGGTTAGCAGCGTCATCGCTGCGCCAGATTCTGCGGAAGTCCCCCGCTCCGCTGGGCACTATGCTTTTGCCTACGATGCACGCACGCGGCGCGTCCGGCGGTCACAAGCTGGCAAGCCCGGCGTCATCCTCAG
>JAYVOP010000110.1:0-1985 GCA_043757865.1 Verrucomicrobiales bacterium
GCCTTCACCCGCATTTTCATGCGGATTGGCATCGTGGGACATTGTAACCGGATACAGCAGCGCCAACTGTCTTGGGTTCTCACCAAGTTCCAAGTCCGCGCGGACCGGGCTGACATGACGCGGAGGTGCCGTTAGCGCAAGTTATGATTTACAGTTTCATGGGCGGAATGCACGCCAAAATGTGGCACGGGCTTCCAGTCGGGTTGCAGCCCGTTAGCCGTGAACGCTTGCCCACGGATAGTTCATCACATGTTGGGTAGGGTGGCCATCTTGGCCGCCGTTCTTGGCGTCTCGCCAAGGACACAGGGCTTCTAGCCCAATTGACCAGAGCGCGTTCAAACTACCTCTCACACTGAAGTCGGCTAGAATCCAATGGGTTTGGCGGGACGCCAAACCCGGCGGTCAAAATGGCCGTCCTACCCAACCTATAGAAATTTACCTGTTGTTACCTGGAAATGGTCTCACCACCCATCTATCTGACGCCCCCTACCCGGTGCGTCGGCTTTGGTTGGCCGGGGCGGAAATGTTGCATTTGGGAAATTTCCACCGTCATCCCCGGCTGCTGCACCACCGCGTCAGCCAGCGCCTTCGTCACTGCGGCGGCCAGCTTCACGGGATCGCCCTCTGCACGCAGGTTTATCAGCATTTCCCCATCAGTAAACGCAGCATCCATCCGCCGTGTCACCTCCGGCACCCCCGCGCTATGCACTAGTTGCACCGCCGCCAAGGAGCGCGGAGTTGCACTCGCTTCATTGGCTGAGCCCCATCCATGCAGACATCTACCTGCTGGCGAGATGAAGCGGAGTGCAACTCCGCGCTCCCTTGAGCCAGACTCACCTTCAAATGCGCAATCTCCATCTTCCGACGTTTCAGCCCCTTCTGAATCTCACACACGAGGCCCAGGAGAAAGTTTTCCGAACAAAAGGAGCGCGGACTTGCAGTCCGCCCCACCGGACCAGCCACCATAGCCTTTCCTCCTCTGCGTGATCCTGCGGATTTCAAATCCGCGCTCTGGCTTTCTTGATTCTTCCTTCTCACTTCTACCTTCAGATTCACCCATCCTAGCAGCGCCTCGCCCACCCCATAGCGGGCGTAGTCCACATCCATCACCTTGGTAATCTTGCCCACCGTGCTGGCCAACGCTTCAAATAACGGCTCCATCCCATCTCCATGCCTGCTGGACATCTTTATAATCCTAGCCTCAGGATACTCCAATGCTAACGCCGCCCGTAGCCTCGACAGCCGCTCCGGTACCAGCACATCCACCTTGTTAATGCAGATGATCTCCGCCTCCTCTAACTGCTTTCTGTAAATGTAGTTCACATCCGCAGAGAACAACGGCTTTCCCTCCACCCCCAGGGATTGCATGGCCCGGTATGGGTCCACCAGCACCGCATACGGAGCCATCACATACCCCTGCTGGTAAATCTTCTCCAGCGGTAAACTCACCGTGGCTATCAGGTCCGTGCAACTCCCCACTGGCTCGGCTATAAACACCTCCGGCTGCGACTCCCGCGTGTGACGTTCCAGCGCCTCCACCAGTCCCTCGCTCTTACAGCAGAAACACCCACCCGCAATCTCCCGCACGGGCAGATCCAGTTCCTCCAGCAACGCCGTATCCACCAACCCCGCCGCTTGGTCATTGGTGATCAATCCCACCCGCTTCCCCAGCCTCTGGAAATACTGCGCCACCCGCAATACCGTCGTCGTCTTCCCCGCCCCCAAGAACCCTCCTAGCATGATGAAACGTAGCGGGCTGGCAACTTTGGTGCCAAGGGAGATTTTTGATTTATTCACAGAGTTAGAAGATTATGCTTTACTTTGGGGCGGGGGGGGGGGGGTAGCGTCAAGCACTCTGTGGAAAATTCCTTTTCACGTGAACCAAAAAACGGCACAACGGGAATCAGTGGGGAGTGAACTCCGACGAATTTCTTGCTATCTAGACTGAATGAGCGAACTCAACATCAAAGCATTTTATAGCCAAT
>JAYVOP010000111.1:0-27016 GCA_043757865.1 Verrucomicrobiales bacterium
AGGATCGGTGCCAGCGAGGTATTCTTCCCAGTCGCTCACGCCATCATTATCGCTGTCCGTGTCTTGCACTTGGAGGCGGATAAAGACGCGGGTTCCAGAGGTGGGGCAGACGTCGGTGATGGGGTTGCCATTGGCCACTACGGGGTTCCCCTCATTGAGCCAGCCACTGCTGAGCGCGGTGGACATCTGCATCTGATAGCGCTTCCCGCGCACGGTGGGGTAAGTGGCCGTGACGGCATTGGTGGTGGAGGAAAAGGAGCTGAAATCCAAGCGGCTATTGGGCGCGGTGGGGTCCGTGCCAGCGGCCATTTCCTGGAGGTTCGTCTGGCCATCGCCATCGGTATCCGCGTTAGGATCGGTGGCAGTGGGATACTTTTGTTCAAAAAAGTCACTGAGGTGATTCTTGTTCAGATCCAGCCCGAAGAACGTCTCCGTAGATTCATCCGCCAGGGCTGGCTGGGCACCTAGCAGCACGCTGGCTGCTACCAGACCGACGACTGCGGAAGGGAAATTTCTCACAGCAAGGATCTTAATAAACGATAGGGAACACATAATCGAGAGGCGGGACAGGGATGAAATGCAGGAGTATAAAAGGAAGCTGCAGAGAATTACCATGAGTGGGCACTCGCGGGGAAGGAGAATCTCATTTATTCACGGGGAATCCGGGAGTGGCGGTGCTGGGCAAACTCAAGGCGGTGCTCGGTTACACATGGGAAGCGCTGCTGGGGGACTGACGTAAGTCGTTGGTTATCAATGAGTTACAGTGAAATTCGACCCGCCTAACAGCGCGGGAAGGTGACTTGAAAGCGCTCACTGCAGACCTGAACTTGGGGAATGCAGGCCTGCGCTTGGCAAATGCAGGCTGGAGTTGCTGAGGGTCCAAGTGTGGCGGCTCCGTGCAGGGCGGCGGTGAGCATTCGCAGGCTTGAATTGAGGAAATTCAGGGCTGCGGTTGGCCAATTCAAGTCTGCGGACTCCGCCGCCGACTGGTGTTTCCGTAGTTCAAGTCTGTCCCTGGCCAACTCCAGCCTGCACGGAGCGTCCGCAGGCTGGCCCTTGGCAAACCGAGGGCGGCATGACGCGCGGGCAAGCCAACGGGGCGCTTCCGCCAGCCTGCGCAACGCGGACGCAAGTCTGAACCGCAGAGAGGACAGCCTGCCTGCCGGAGCGCCCAGCGGGAGTTGAGGGCTCGCTAGCGTGCTAAGAGGGTGGCCGGAGCGCCCTCACTCCTGAGAGGCGCAGGCTGGAGTTAGCGCCCCCGCAGAGATTGTGCCGCCGGAGGAGTGAGGCGAATGAATGACCAAATGCGGGTTGGGGATAGTGCTCCCGTTCCGCAGGTGCCGAGAAGCTTTAAACCATCCCATCAACTTCGTGCTCCATTAAAGGTGCGCGCTTCTGGGCAGGGTGATCGTCAATTTGGCACCACTGCCCGGCACGGTTTCACCATGGATTCGGCCTTGCATGGCATTGAGCATTTTTTTGACGATGGATGGTGGTAGCTGCGGGCGAGAACTTCAGGGCGTTGGATAAAATGTTGTCGAGCACTTGCTCCACGCAGGAGAGATCCGCGTGGGGCATCACCAGTTCCGTGGGGATGGTGCAGCTCAACTTTTTTTTTGCCGCGCTCCACGGGAAATATTCCCCCGGCCCCACGATTTTTCTGGTCAGGAGTGGCGAAACTAAATATGCCGCTAGCAACTCCATTATTCCTTGATCGCTCCGCTCCACCCTTGATCCCTGCCTAATTTTATGCCGCCTCCATCTGATTCAAATAATAGCGGTTCCCCCCCTCCTCCAGGTTCACCCTCCGGGCCTGGATCGGGTTCAAAAGCTATCTTGGGAAGATTACGACAAAATCCCAACTATACAGTGGAGGGCACCAATAGACAGGCGACATATATTTGGACTAAAAGCATCCCCGCTCATACCGCAAGCCCCTTGATCACTGAGCGCACCATCATCGTCCCCACTAAATCGAATGCATCCCGCGTCAGCCCTATTGCGACGCTTGGGGGCAATCGGTATTCCTGCTGCATCCGCAAAGTCCACGTGGACGGCCAGTCCGTGCGCCTCGCCAGCCTAGACCACTATAATGCCCGGGGAGACGTCATCGCCAAAAGCACTGCCGATCCTACTGCCGACGTAACGTGGATGGCCGCTTACCTCGCCTTCGGCACCCGCCCCCAAGAAAAAGGCACCAACCCCGATCCCCACCGCGCTAACACCAAGGAAGAAGACGGCACTGGCCTGCTGAACGAAGGCCACCGCTACCGCTGCCTAGAGACCGGCTCGTTTATTACGCGCGATCCGGCTGGGTTTGTGGACGGGCCGAATTTATATACTTATGTGAGGCAGAATCCGTGGGGGGCGTTTGATGCGCATGGGTTAGAGGAATCCCCATTAGAAAAGCCGCTGGATAGCAATAAAGACGCTAGTAAAATCTATGCCAATTATACCCAGGGACGGAAGGTAATGGCTTCCACTGCTTTTGGGAAAAAAATGGACTCCGCGATGACTGATTCACAGCAACGGGTTGCCTGGAGGATGGACCCTACGTCTGCATCACGAGCCTCAACATCGAAAGGGGTCGCTGGTCCTGTGGTGAATTTAACCACATCAACTACCGTCGAGACGGTGGTTCACGAAGCTGGCCACGCAGTAGAACAACTCGCTACCCAGAAAGCAAGCGGCCCTCTGACTCCAAAGCAAGAGGCGGCCGTTAAATCAGCCAAGGAAATTGTGGCGATGGTGTCCGACGACCGAGATACACAAGTTATAGATAACAAAGGGACGCCACAGCCAGGCGTTTCAATAGAGTTAAGGGCGCAAAGAATTCGTAACATCGTGGGAACTGAGGCCACGCTTTCTAAAATTGAAGACCCCGCAGAAAGGCAGCAAGTGCTCTCTAATGTAAAATCAGCCTTGAATGCAGATATGATTTACGGGGAACAGTTTAAAAAACTGGGACCGCAGGAACAAAACATCATTCGAAATATGCAACATAGCTACAACGATAATGATCGTTATTATAAGTTACCTAGAGGGTCACAGTTGGGTAACTATCCAGCACCAGAACTTGCCAAAGCACCTCAACCAAAGGAGAAAAAATGAACCCAGACCGCAGGATTCTGATGCTGTTGTGCGCATTCATGGCGTTGGGAGAAAACTCATGTTACAGACCTGACATGCTTAAATCAGCAGTTATTCCGTCACCACCAAAGGTAACGACAAAGCATGCCAAAGCCTTCAACGAGCGGGCCGTATTTATGGAGGAAGCCGAGAAAATTGATCGACGCATAACTGAAGAAGGGAGGAAAATGAGAGATCAATTTTGGCGCCAAAAGTTGCCGATGATTCAAATCAATTCAATTTCCCCATTAGCCTTGGCTGACATCATGGAAGAGAAATTTCAACAACCGAACGCCCCCAGGATTCGGTTTTTAGTAGCAGATGAAGAGGAGATTGAAGAACTCAAGGTTCCGCGTGGTTTTGAGGAATACCGTGAGTCCATGGGTGCGTTCTTTCCAGATAAAAATGGGGAGTATACTCCGATGTATTTACTAATGACCATCTTGCCTCATTACTCATTTTTCTGGCAGGGTAAAACTTTGATGATTTCACGGTTCGTGGGTTCAGATTAGTAGAGGATCATGCACACAAACACCTCTAACCAAGTCCGCGCTGCGCTGTTGCCTAACGGCACGTCTATCGACTGGAAGATGCCGACCTGCCAAAGCTCGCAGATTACGTTCCGAGATCCTAAAAAAACATTCCTTAGCAGAGCAGCAGGCGGCCTTGGTGCAGCAGACGCAGGCCAGCGATGGGGATCTGGGTGCTGCGCATCCGGGGGATCCAGGCGGAACTGAAGGCGGGGAAGGATCCCGCAGAGATTGTGCCGCCGGAGGAGTGAGGCGAATGAATGACGAATTGCTGATTGGGAGAGTGCTCTCGGTCAGTGGGTGCCGGGAAGCTTTAAACGATCCCATCAACTTTGCGCTCCTTAAAGGTGCTCACTTCTGGGCAGGGTGATCGTCAGTTTGGCACCACCGCCCGGCACGGTTTCACAATGGATTCGGCCTTGCATGGCATCGAGCATTTTTTTGACGATGGAGAGTCCCAGGCCCGTGGAGGGCTCGCCTGCGGTGGGGCGGGCGGTGAGGCGGCCATAGCGTTGGAACAGCTTGGTGAGGTCTTCGGGCGTGAAGCCGGGGCCTTGATCTAACACGGTGCAGGTGGCGTGGGTGTCATTCATAGTCACCTGTACGTGGATGGTGGTAGCTGCGGGCGAGAACTTCAGAGCATTGGATAAAATGTTGTCGAGCACTTGCTCTATGCAGGAGAGATCCGCGTGGGTCATCACTGGTTCCGTGGGGATGGTGCAGGTGAGTGCGATGCCTTTTTGCTGCGCTTGCACTTCGAAGGATTCGACAGCGGTGGTAGCGGCTAGACTCAGATCTACCGGCAGCATGGCCACGCAGAAGCCGTGATCCGCAGTGGCATTCGCGAGGAATTCTGCGACATATTTGATCAACGATTGCGCGGAGTTTTGGATGTTCTTGGAGAGCGTTTTCAGTTTCTCCTCTGGCTCCAGGGCTTTACTGCCGGCTAACAGCGATGCGCTGAGATGGATGCCTGCGAGATGGTTATTCATATCGTGCGCGAGAATTCCTAGCAACTCATCTTTATCCTGGGCGAGCCGCTCCGCGCGTTCCCGCGCGCCTTTGAGGGCGAGGTGGGTGCTCACGCGTGCCAGCAACTCAGCTTTGTTAAAAGGCTTGGTCACATAGTCCACGCCACCGCCATCGAGGGCGCGCACGATCAAGTCTTTATCATCCGCTGCGGAGACGAAGATGATGGGGGTCTGAGCCCAGGAGGGATTCGCTTGGATACGTCGGCAGACTTCTAGGCCGTCCATTTCTGGCATCAGGAGGTCTAGCAGGATGAGGTCTGGCACGCGGGCCTCGAGCCGCTGTAGCGCTTGTTTCCCGCTACTGGCAGGGATCATTTCATGGCCGGCAGCAGTGAGCACATTGGCCACGAGTTGAAGGTTGGTTTCCTGGTCATCGACCACGAGAATCAGGCCTGTTTCGGGAATGTGGTGGCAGGTGTTTTGGTTGGCTTTCATGGCGTGATGGCGCGCGGAGTGGCACTCCGCTGCATGGACTTAGGGCATTGTGGCTTGGGTGGTAAGGTGGAGTTCAATTCCGCGCTCCATTTGATGTGAGGAAACAATCTCGGGAAATGCCGCGAGGCTGATTTCAATTTCCGAAAAACTGAAGGTCTGTGCGGCCTTGAGCAGAGCACTGGCATACGCAGCCAATCGCTCGGAACGGTGCGTGGTCGCTAGTTCCGTAAGTTTAGTCGCGAACTGCTGCGTCTCCATCAGCGCGGGACTATCACGAAGTTGCGGCCACACCTCACGTTCCAAATTCTGCAATGTTTCTGCTAGTTGCGCAGGTTCCTGCACCGCAACGGCGGTGGGCACGGCATCAATAGGCCGACATAGTAGGACGAATTTCGCCATTTCATGATAGAGTTCCGCCTGGGAAAAGGGTTTTCGCAAATAGCCATTAAACTGATTCCGCAAGTCTAGCTCTTGTTCAGCTAGGCTAGAAGCCGTCACCGCGATGACGGGGATCAACTCATGTCCCGGCATCTTCCGCAGCCGCCCCAGCGCCTCCGGACCGTCCATCACGGGCATCCGAATGTCCATGAGCACTAAGTCAGGCCGCAGGTTGGCAATCGCTGTCAGCGCCTCCGCCCCATTCACCGCAAAGCGAATTTGATGATGCGTGCCCTCGAACATTCCGGCTAGCAGTTGACGATTCACCGCATTGTCATCCACGATCAGGATTTGCTGCGTGATGAATTCATTGAAATCCACCGATCGCATATCGCGCGCGGCCTCTGGGGTGGGCAGGCGGCTCGAAATATTTACCGCTGGTAAATGCACGCGAAACGTGGACCCGCGCTCAGAGCTAAGTAACTCCACGCTGCCACCCATCAGCTTGGTGAGCCGCTGCACGATGCTGAGTCCCAGGCCTGTGCCACCAGCCGCAGAGTCGCTGTCTACGCCTTGCACAAAGGGCTTGAACACCTCCTGCTGACGCTCCGGCGGAATGCCCACGCCCGTGTCGATGACCTCGATTACCAAATGAATCATCTTCCCCTCAATTAATCCACCCTCCGCATGAATATGCACCGTCACGCTGCCCACCTTGGTGAATTTCAAGGCATTGCCTACCAGATTGATCAGCACTTGACGCAAGCGCAAGCGGTCCAGCATCAAGGCGCGAGGCAACGTGGCATCCACATTGATCTCTAAGTGCAAGCCTCGTCGCGCAGCCTGCTCAGCGAAGACCGTGTGCAGAAATGCTGATACCTCCTGCATACTTAACGGCTCGGGATGCAACGTCACCATTCCCGCCTCTACTTTGGAAATATCCAAGATGTCGTTGATTAACCCTAACAGCGATGTGCCCGCCGTGTTGATGGCGGCCACGTAGCTCTTGTGGCGGTCGGAAATCATGTCTGGGGCCAGCAATTCACTGAATCCCAAGATGGCATTCATGGGCGTGCGGATCTCGTGACTCATGTTAGCGAGAAACGTGCTTTTCTCCCGATCCAAGTTCTCCGCGTGTTCCTTCTCCCCGATCAGCTTATCCTCCCGCAACTCCTGCACGCCTCTCATGCGGATGAGTTTCAGTGCAAAATAAGCCATCCCCAGACCGAACACCGCTGAGATGTTAGCGGTCCACTCTGACCACCGCAGCGCGCCACTGTGTAACACTCCCGCGGCCCCTGCTGCGGCCAGATGCAACGCCTTCAGACTGTCCGCCAGCGACTGAATGTGGTCCATGATTTGTTTCCCCTCGCCCGATTTCACCATGAGTAGAGCCGCCTCGAATCCATCATGCCGCCGCACATCAATGCTGCGCTGAAGCTCCGCCATTTTCAGTTCTGCACCGGCCCGGATGTCTAGCAAGTCCTGGGAGATCAGAGCATTATTTTGGAGCTGTTCAGAAATTTCCCGGAAGCAGATCGGCAATTGCACTAGTGCACGACGGAATGGTTCCAGATACGCTTCTTCACCTGTTAGGAGGTAGCCGCGTTGCCCTGTTTCCGCGTCTTGCAGTGTGAGTAACAGCTTCTGCGTAGTCACGTTAGCTAGCGAGGCCACTAAAACAATGTCCACAGATTTAGACATCCGCTGAAACGTCCACACCCGCGCGGCCAAGCTGATCACAGTGAGGACTAACCAACCCATGACGAGGGGTTTTAAATAGAGATTGCGGGCAGATTTCATGCTGGGAAATGGGAACCCAGCAGGATGGGAGCGAAGGCGCAGCCTGCCGCGTGAGCTAGCAGGGTCAACGGAAAAGGCGGGCTTTTAATGGGAGCGCAGAGGGGTGCGCCGCGCTGCATGGTGCGCGCCTTGGCAAGGCGCAGCGATGAATGCGCCACCATCCACAGAGTCGAAATCACCCGCACGTCGTAGCGGAGTGCCCCTTGTAAGGTTGCAGACACAAAATTCACCTTTATAAATTACCTCTCAAGATGAAGAAAAACGCCCTCATTGCTCCCGAAGCCCCCCTCCCAGGCCTCTCACTGGAGTCGCCACAGCGAAGTTCAATGCCTGCTACCTAGTCCCCACCAAGGCCCAGCCCAGGCGGAGCTGTCTTTAGCGTGGCTACATCTCTTGGGCGAGGCATTGATCCCGCTGCAATAGTTCAGCGGTTTGTGGTTATTACTAAGATGAAGGGTCCTAGCAGCAGATCTCATTACCCTGCGTGTCTGGCAATGCCTCCACCCGCATATTCCCAGCCATCCAGGCATAAACCGCCTCCCTTATCGCCATGGGGCCTGTTAGGCGGATCACATCCTCATGCTCCGCCAGCTTTCCATCCCGCTCATGGCGGAGGAACGTCCAATGCACCGCCTCCCCATACCTCGCGTGCTTCCACGCCGTGCCATGTGTTGGGGTTTAGCCCAGCGGGCTGAACCACATTCCTGCTAACTTACTTAGTTTTAGGATGATCCTAATGATCGAGTGGGCTGCGGCAGCCCATTCTAGCGCTTGTCGAATGAGCCGCCGCATCCTAGGCTGGCGGCCTTATGGTGCATATTTCCCTAACTTACGACGGTGGTCTGCGGACCACGGCAACCCATGGCCCATCTGGGGCGCAACTCTTTACGGATGCCCCCGTGGACAATCACGGGCGGGGCGAGGCGTTCTCCCCCACAGACCTGGTGGCCACTGCGTTAGGCTCCTGCATGGCCACGGTCATGGGCATCGTGGCGCAGCGGAAAGCCATTGATCTGCGCGGGATGAAAGTGGCGGTCACCAAGACCATGACTGCCAAGCCCCCTCGTCGCATTGCAGCCCTGGACGTGGCCATTGAAATGCCGCTGCCTGCCGATCATCCTGACCGTGAGCTGTTAGAGTCCACCGCCCACACCTGCCCGGTGCATCAAAGCCTGCACCCGGAGGTAGTGCAAAATATTGCCTTTTACTACGTTGGTTAGGCTACTGGGTGATGACGCGCCAGTAGAGTTTTCCACTGGAGTTCGCGGGGGCGAGGTTGGTTTCCGTGCCGCTGAGTTTGGCTTGAATAATGAAGTCTGAGCTGGTGAAGCTGGAACTGGAGTTCAGGCCTTGGATGGCCAGGATATTCATGCCGGGGCGGAGATAGTTGGTGGCGGTGCTGATGTCGAAGGTGCGATACGTGGCCGCCACACTGTCCGTGCGGGAGGTCTGGGCGGAACTGTTGTAGCTGAGGGTGCCCGTGGGGTAGTTATCCGCCGCCACGAAGGAGCCATTGATGGCGGCAGACATACCGTCATCATAACGCATGGAGAGGCTGAGGGTGCGCACCCGGTTAGGGTCCGTGACTGTGAAGGGGATGCGGATGTAGGCGGTGTTGCGGATGCCATACATGCGGCTCTCTGTGTTCGAGCCCACACCTATAAATGAGGTGTAGGGGGTATTGCTCCCAGAGGGCGCGTTATCCCGCTCGTAGCCCACGCCCTGCACGCCCGTGAGCCAGCCTGTGAGGCCGCCTGCAGCTTGGAAGGCAATCTCATCTCCGCCGCGCCAGAGGGTGGAGGTGACACTGGGAATGGTCCAGTTTACGGGTGAGTTTTCCAGAATGTAGTTCACTGCGCTGGTGGTAGCACCCTGGGGTTGGACGGTGGCCTCGGTGACTGGACCCGTGGCGTAGATGCGGTTAGGATAGGTGGTCCAGCTGTTGAGGTCTGGAGAGGACTGCAAGGCGTAGGTGTGGCCCGTGACGGAGTTCCAAATGAGGTGAACGGACTGGTCGGCAGTGAGTTCCGCCGCCGCTACTTTGAACACGGAGGCGCTGCTGTTAGGGTCCGTGCCGGCGGCGGCTTCCTTGGCATTGGACTGGCCATCGCCATCGGGATCAGCAGTGGCGGTGGCGCTGAGATCGGGGAAATTAGCGCGCTCCCAGGTGTCCGGCAGGCCATCATTATCCGAGTCCGTGGGCGTCCAGACGACTTGATCTAGGTAGGCTGCCGCGTTGGGGGCCGCGCTGCCGCCACCGCCCTCGTAGTTATGTTCCCACCGCCACTCCACGGTGCGAGATCCATTGCTCGTGAAGGTGGTTGTCCGCTGTGTCCAGGCTACTTCACCACTCACGGACTGCGAGTTGTTCCCATCATCGAAATATAGAGAGTCATTCCCGCTCGTAGAGGTTTGTTTCCACCAGAAGGTGAGCACGCCTGGGCCGTCCAGGGTCAGATAAGTGTAACTATAACCATAGTGGGGCGTGGCCCCGGCCTGCAGCGCATCAATGCCATCATGGGTCACGGCGGTCTGGCTATACCAACCGTTGTAGTTGTAGGAGGCGCTGGAGCCTTGGCTCCAGATGAGGCCTTGGGTGTCTGCGCCCACGGCTAGGGAAGCGGGATTCGCCCCCACGTTGATGGTGATGGTATTGGAGGCATTGCCGAGGGGAGTGGTGGCGCTGGGGGTGATGGTGTAGGTGCCACGGGTAGCGAAGGTGCCCGTGATCAGGCCGGTCGCACTGATGGTTAGGCCCGCCGGCAGACTAGCACTAAAGGCGGTGGGATTCTGACTAGCCGTGACTTGATAACGGAACGGAAAACCCGCAATGGCGTTGACGTTCAAGGCACTGGTAATCATCGGCACCCGGGAGGCGAGGGTGAGTTCATCCACCCACCCAGCATTCGATCCAGAGACGATGGTGCTATATTTATAATATTGCCAGCGCACCGTATTCGTAGCATTAGGAAGATCCAGATAGATCCGGGCCCAACTGGAGTTCTCGCCATACAAATAAGTTTGATAGGAATTATTAACGTAGAGATCCAGCTCATTGTCCGACCCGGAGGTGCGCCACCAGAAACTGAGCCGATCTGGCCCCGGCAGTGTGATGGTCATGTCCGCGTAGTCCCCATTGTTGAGGAAATGGGGGGTCTCCGCCGCATCCACGCCATCGTGTGTGGTGGTGGTCTGCGCGCGCCAGTAGCCAGTGCCGGAGCGCGTGATGGGCGTGCCCGCTGGCAAGTCCAGCGCGGCTAGCAATCCCGCATCGCTAGAGGAAATGCTGAAGGTGATGGACGCGGAACCGACCCCTGTGTCCCCCTCCGCCGTCACGGTAATGGGGCCATTAAACTCCACCGTGGGAGTGCCGGAAATGATGCCCGTGACCGGATCTAGGGTGAGCCCGACGGGCAACGCTGAGGTGCCGAAGGTGGTGGGATTTCTGGTGGCAGTGATTTGATAATTAAAGGGTGTCCCCACGGCCCCGTAGGCCTTGAGGAGGCTGAGGATGGTGGGTTGGACATTGTTCGAGGCCACCACCACTTGGTCCACATATCCCGCATTGGAGCCATTCACGGTGGTGCTGCTATAGCGGTAGTAGGTCCACCGGAAGGTGTGCGGACCGGCGGGGACATCCACGGCCACTTGCTGCCAGTCCACCTCTCCGGCAATGTTCGTGCTCAAGTTCCCATCCAACCCGTAGTAGAGGTAGCCGCCGTATTGATAGGAAGATACTTTCCACCAGAAGGTGATGCGGTCTGGTCCAGTGACATCTAGCTCCATCCAGCTCTGTTGGCTAGGCCCGATGGCCCCGCTGCGGACAGCATCCACACCATCATGGGTGGTGGTGGTCTGTGCATTCCATTGGCGGTCCCCGCCCCGGCGGTAAACGATGGTGGGCGTCTCCACGGCATTGGCAATGGCGTCCGGGGAGGAAACGATGCTGAGGACTAACACGGCGGTGCTGACTCCCGTGGCCCCCGTGATGGTGAGGTTCACGTTATAACTGCTGCCACTAGTCGCTGCGGGCGTGCCATAAATCTGGCCCGTGGTAGGACTGATAAACAGGCCGCTGGGCAGGCCAGAGGCCGCGTAGTTCGTAGGAGAATGCGTGGCCACGATCTGGTAGGAAAAGGGCGTGGCCTCATAGGCGATGACGTTCAGAGCACTAATCACCAGCGGTTCGGTGCTTTGGGAGGCTAGGCTCACTTGGTCCAGATAGGCCGCATCTGGCGAGACCGTGACCGAACTATCTTTCCGGTAGATCCATTGGATGGTGTGCGGCCCGGCAGGCACGCTGTAGATCACCTGCGTCCAGTCCACCGTACCGCTGATATTTTGGATGGTGGTACCGTCCACGTTGAAATTCAGATAATCATACCCGCTCTCAGAGCCTACTTTCCAATAAAAGGAAAGGCGGTCCGGGCCTGTGACCGTCGTTTGCAGATAGTTTTCCTGACTATTGCCGATGGCCCCACTTTGCATCGCATCCACGCCATCATGGGTGACACTCGTCTGCACAAACCAGTTCGACGTGCCGCCCGTGCTATACGACAGCCCCAGCCCGTCCAAGGCTGCGGAGAACGGATCTGAACTCACCGTGATGACGAGATTTTTCGTATCCGTGCCGCCAGAGTTAGTCACCGTCATGGAGATCGTATAATTACCCACCGCCGTGGCGGTGCCGCTCAACGTATGCGTGGCCGCCGTATAGGTCAGCCAACTCGGCAGCGCCCCGACGCTGTAAGTGGTGGGAGCATTGGTGGCCGTAATCTGATAGGTAAAGGGCGCGGTCAACGAGGCCCCGGCCGTGAGTGGACTGGAAATGATAGGCGCGGGCGGCAGCACGATGGTGATGGTCAGCGTCTTGGTATCACTGCCTGCGGTGTTCTGCGCGGTGATACTCACCGTGCTGACTCCCACTGCCGTGGGGGCTCCGCTGATCAAGCCCGTGGCGGCATTTACCGTTAGGCCTGCGGGTAATCCCGTGGCGCTAAATGTGGTGGGCTGGTTAGCTGCTGCGATCTGATAGCTAAACGAAACCCCCTGCGTGCCGCCCGCCGTCAATGCGCTGGTGATCTGCGGCGGCCCAGCGGAACCCGGCGTGCCGCCTGCCAGCGGGCTGGCCGTCCAGCCGTCCTTGATGTCCCAGTTGGCCAACGGAGCCGTGTAATCCACCGCCACTAGCGAGCGTCCCAGCCCGTCCGTCTCAGGATACCATTTATCATTGAAGACAAACGTCTGGATGGCCGTGCGGAAAGGCAGTGGCAGGCTCAGCGTGATGCGCTCCCCAGCATTCGAGAGCGTGCTAGCCGTGATCCCTAACACGGGCAACCCCGTCCCATATCGAGCCTCGAACGCTGCCTGATTATTAATGACCAGCCCGAACGCCCCTGCCGCCAGACTCACGTTAGGGAAAGTAAACACCAGTCCTTTGGTAAAGCGCACTCCCAGCAGATTCACCGCCGTGCTGCCGTTGTTGCGGATCTCGATGAACTCCTCCTGCTGGCTATTGACCGCCGTGCCGGGGTTATACATCACCTCCGTGACGCGGATATTATTCATCAATGCCAGGGCATTGGCATAGGCGGGATCGCTGGCGATCTTGGCCGCCGTGGCATTCGGCAAGCCGGGCGTGGGCAGGATAAAATTTGCCAAAGCGGCACTGCCATCGGGCGAGCGGCCCACGGAGAGATCCGGCTGCTGACAGAGGAGGTTAAATTGATCAATCACCACGCCATTTAATCCGGCTAGGCTGATCCATGCTTGGTCCGCCGTGAGGCGGAACGGCAGCTCGCTCCAGTTCTCCGGCGTGGCAGAATTTCCCTTGGCCTCTAGACCGTAGATTCCCTGGGCTGCGAGGTAGCTGAGTGGCGGAAACTGATGCGCACTAGCCGCATTCAGGATGTCATCCGTGATGCGGATCTGCCCCAGCGGAGCAGGCTGTGCAGCGGCATTGTAGATTTCCAAGAAGTCCTCATCCGCACGGTTTTTCGGCAACGCTAGCCATTCGTTAAACTTCAACCCATTCGGGTCCGCTAGGGCTAGGGCCGCGCCATTGGCCGCATTGGGCGTCGGGTTTGTGAGGCTCCAGACCGTGGGCGTGGCCCCCAGCCGACTGATGGAAAGATTCGCCACCTGTGGCCCCCACGTAATGCTGTCTAGCACCACCGTGCCGCCGGGTGCTAGCAACCTTACGGTGCCCCCGTCTTGATCCAAGGTGAAGCCCAGATGCAGCCCCGCAGCCAAAGTGCCCGCCGGGATCGTCAGATAGCCATCCGCTGGCAGAATGGTGTCCACGGGAAACACCAGACTCAGCAGTGGCGTGGTCGTATTCACCAGCTTCATGCCGTCCAGATTGAGATCCCCGCCTGTGGTGTTGTGCAGTTCCAAGTAATCGTAATAAACCCCGCCCGTGGCATAAGCACTGACGTTCTTCGCCAGCACTTCAGAGATCTGCACCGCCTTCACAGGTGACGTTAGGCTGCTGGTATAGGTCGCCTGCGGAGCCGTGGGCGTGGGTGTGCCTAACGCGGTGGCGCATTGCCCCAGGATGAAGACCCGGCGGCTATTCATAAACGATTTCAGCTCACCGATCTTAGAGGTTGGCACCCATCCCGGCAGGTTGTTATCTAGCAAGGCATCGAAATGCGCTTGAGAAAAACTGGTCAGACATAAGTCCCGCAGAGCCGTGAAATACTGCGCCCGGAATGTCGCGTTCCCACCCCCGGTCGTGGTGCCAAACAACGCCCCTAACGGAGCCAGCGAATCCGACTCCTCCGTCATATCAAAGAGTGTGCGATTCGGGTCCACGATCCGGCTGCTGTCCCCCTGGCCCAGGATGGTATCGAAGTCATGCGGTACGAAACTCACCCGCCCATCGATCCCGCTGAAATACAGGCTGTAGTCATCGTCCACGCCATTGCTCGCGTTCGTTTCCCCATTAGCTAGGATCGTTTCCACCGCAAACCAGCGCGCCCACTGATCCAGGTCCGCCACCGCTTGCACTTGGGCTAGATAGTTCGCTTGGCCTTGCGCCTGCGTCATCACTTTCAGGAAATTGTCTAACTGCGTCCAGTCATACGCCGCCGTGTTACTTTCCTTGATCCAACCATCCGCCAGATACGTGGCTACCGAGCCCGCCCGGTAAGCCCAGTCATTGTCAGGGCGCACCTTCTTGTAGAGGTTACCGCTACTGTCATTCGGGTAATGGTGGTTGATGAACTCACTCCCCAGCGGCTCCAGATGGGCAAAGTGGCCGTAGTTTTCCACGGCACTCAGATTCGTGATCGGGTTCACTCCATTCCGCCGATAAAGGATCTGCTTGGTGTCCGGGGCGCGCACCCCAGAGGCATACATCAGCTTCATGCCGAGGAATTGCAGGTAGGTGAACTTGCTATTGAGATTCAACTTCGTAGAGCCGTTGTAAGGCCGATCCGCAGGCATATCTACGCGGTTAGGTGCAGGCACGAAGTCCCGAGAGCTAGCCCCCCGGTAGCGCAGATGGGCTTGGTAACGGATGCTAGGGCCGCTGCCGTCATCGCCAATAAATGTGCAATTCATCCCCGCGTCCGTGTGGGTGGTCATGCCGCTGAACTGCGTTTGCTCCGGCACGCTCATCACCACCCGGTAAGTCGGCGTGCCTGCGGCTAGGACTTCATTGTCCACTTGGTAGAGGCAGTTCGTGGTCTGCCCCAGGTTGTTAGGTGCAGGCCACGTCCGGCTAGCCGTGCCATCCGTGCTGCTGATGTAGAATTCGATTACCGTTAGATTCGGCTGCGCAGGCAGCACCGCGCGGAACGTGCTCGACACGCCTTGCTGCACTAACGGAGCCGTGGCAAAGGCCCCCGGACTACTATTGCTAATCCGCCACCGCACCGTGCCCGTCACCGCATCCGTGGGCACATCCTCTAGCCGTGCTTCGATGGTCACCACCTCCGTGGGCTTAGGGATGGCAGGGAAATGGCGCACGTCCAGAATCAGCGGAGCGCTATTTACTTCCACCACAGAATTTACCAGCCCTGGCGTGCCGCCCACGGGACCACTAGCCGTCCAGTTTTGACCCTCAGAATGATCTAACTGCAAATTCCGCAGTTCCCAAGATTTCCCCGTCCCCTCCGCCGGATTCGACCACTCCCACCCCTGCTGCCCATTATCCAAAGCTCCCCGCACGCGATTCGCCCAATCTCCCTCACTGCCATATTTCACGGATGCTAACGTCGTGCCCACCTCATCCACGACCCGGATGGACTGCCCGGTATTCGAGAGTGTTCCGGTCCATGGGCCATAGATGATCCCCTCTGGCACTGTGGGATGCGCTGCTTTAAATGTCGCCACATTCGCCACCACCACCACATACCCATGGGCCGGGAGAGTCGAATCAAACGCGAAGGTAAAGTCCACCCCCTTATCAAACTTCACGTTACTCAGATCCTGCTCCGTATCGTCCGGGTTATAGAGTTCGATGAACTCCAGATTCGTCGGCTCCGGCGTGCCCGGGGGCCGATGCATGAATTCATTAATGACCACTGACGCTTGGCTAGACCAAGGACAGAGCACGGTATAACCAAGCATCGCTAAGAGAGGCCAACGGGACGAGATTTTCATGGGGAAGGTAAAAACGGGGGTTCACTAACTGGCGGGGATTAGAACAGGATTGAGAGGCAACTCAATCTAAATTGTTGGCGGAAAAACCCCCGGCTTTGCGCAAGAAATATCCAGTCACCTCTAGCCTCGGAGAATTTCTGCCATTCCAAGGAGTGGCTCGTTCCATGAGCCATCTCTTCACCACCCATGGCTCCAGCAGCATGCCACTCGCAGTGGCTAGGCGCGGAGGTCTGGGAAAGGCGCTGTCCATGCGCAAGTCCTCCCCAGACGCGGAAAGGGGAAACTTTCGCTAGCCGGAATCTGGGGAGGCCGCTACGCTCTGCACTTGTTCTCCTTATGCTTCGTCCCCTTCATGCTTTCCTGTGCCACCTGCTCCTGCTGGGATGTTGGAGTGCGGCCTGGGCGCAGGATTCCAGCGCGGTGCTAGAGCAGCACATTCTGGATACCATCCGCACCTCCACCCGTGGGGAGCGACACGCGGCTGCAGAGTATCTGAGTGTGCTGGCAGCTAGTGCGGAGGCAGAGGTGCCCATGGCTTGGGCGCGAGCCCAAGCGGGGGTGGTGGAAAATTGGGTCAAGGGACAACAGGAGCAGGAAATTTTCTCCCTCCAGCTCGCTCCGCAAAAGCTGCTAGATGAAGTGCTGGCCCGCTGTGAGGCCGCCCAGCTCACGGACCCGCTCAGTTACGTGTGGGAGGTGCAAGGGTGGCTGGCCATGGAGCAAGGTGCTAGCCCGCTGGCAGCCCGCGCCTGGGAGCGGGCCGGGGCGTATGCGCTGGACCACCAACAAGTCAGCCGGGCGGTGGATCTCTGGCTGATGGCTGCACGGACTTACAGCCATCTCCAGCACGCCGCGCATCTCCAGGAATGCTCTGCGCAGCTCACCTTGCTAGGGCAAGCCCGGGCCGCCGAGCTAAGCGCAGAGGACCAACGGAAAATCACTGCTTTCCAAAATCATCCCCGCACCCTTTCCGTGCTAGCGGTGCTACCGGCTTATCTCCGCCAAGCCACTGCGGAACGCCGCCTGCAACCGACCACGGCCACCGTCCAGGTGAGTAATGGTGAGCGGGAAAAAGGTCGCACGCGTTTCACGTTAGCGAATCACCAGACCACCGCCATGGATGGCCTGCTGACGCTCACGGCGGCTTCTGGCGCGGTGGACGAATGGACCCGCCGGGGTGCAGAACTCACCATCAAAGTGCGCCCCAGCCTGAAGCCCGGTGCCGCTCAGCATCCGCTGCGCTTGTTGCCCGGAGAGACGCTGAAGATCTTTGTCGAATACCATTTCATCACCAGCGCCCAGAACGTGGAGGACCATCTCCAGCTAGATTGGACGGATGCCCACGGCAGCCAAGTGGCGGAGGGGGAGTTCACCAGCCGCATCGGGGCCAGCCCGGTCTCCCAGATCATCAATGCCAATACCGCCCTGCGCGGTCCGTGGCCCACGCCGTTCTATCACGAAATCTACTACCGCGGGCGAGGCCAGAAACTCCAGATCGAAAACCTCCTCACCCAGATCCAAGGCCCTGCCGCCCGCGTGGAAATCTACAACGAGGAGACGGGGGAATTATTGGCCGTCGATGCCGAGGGCGATGGCCTCTACACAGGCGAAGCGGACTCCCTAGCTGATGCCAATGATCGCGATGATGACACCCGCCCAGACCTCGTGGTGGGGCCCCAGAACGTGGGCTGTGTGGAGGTGTATGTCTTTCCTCACCTTGCTAGTGCGGCCGGGGCGCGGCTCTCCCTCCAGCTAGCGGATTACGCCACCACGCCCGCCATTTGGCGGCAAGACGCCGTGGACGAACAGCAAGCTGGAACCGCCGCTGGCAAATAAGTCCTAAAATCAGCAGCGGCCTAGCTCAGTTTCAGCACCGCTCCAGGCACCGGAATGAGGATCTCCGTGCCAGGCAGTTTCTCCGTGAGTTCTGCTTTGAACCAGGCGAGGGCTGCGGCATCGCCATGGACCAGGAGGATCTTCTTCGGCCGCACTTTCAAGGCATAAGCTAGTAAAGCATCCCGGTGCGCATGGCCGCTGAAATCATAGTGCTCCACGCGGCAACGCAGTGTGAGCGGGGCTAGGCTTTGGTTCAAGGAAACGGCATCCCCTTGCTGCGCCTTGAGCAGCGCTCCAGCGGGACTAGCCGGGTCCGCATAGCCGACCATCAACAGCGCGTTCTTGGGGTTATCAATGAACTGGAACGCGAAGTCGTTGGAGGTGGTGTTCTCCGTCATCATGCCGCTGCTCAGAGCATAGATGCGGCCTGGGGCGTAGGTGGTTTTGTGGTGGCCCTTCTTCGGATTGGAGGCCACGAGGGCTTTCATTTCTAGCAACTTTACGCCATGATGTTGCCGCCGCACTTGGTCGGCAAATTTATCCGTAATGGTGGTCATCTTGGCCGCTAGTCCGCCGATCTGCACGGGCGCGTGAGGCGGTAGCAGGCCCTTTTTCCCCATCTCATGGAGGATCAGCAGCAGCTCCTGCGTCTTGCCTAACGCGAACACCGGGATCAGCACGGAGCCGCCTTGATTCAAGGTTTCCGTCATGGCGGCGGCTAATTTTTGGATCTCCCCAGCCCGCGTGTAGTCCGCCCTGCGAGGCACCGCACCCCGCGTCGTTTCCATGATTAACACGTCCACGTGGTCCTGGGGAAAGTCTGCTCCTAGCAACATCGTTTGATCTTCAAAGTTCACATCTCCGGTGTAGAAAATTCGCTGACCCTCGTGCTCGAACAACACGCCCACGGAGCCTAGAATATGCCCGGCATCATAGAAGCGGGCATAAACATGATCCGGGCCTAACGAGAACGTGGCCCCCACGCGACGGAAGGACCAGTGGCGCTCTAGTCGGTCAATTTCCCGATGCACAAAGAGCGGATATTGCTTCATGTTCAGCTCCTCCCGTTTGGATTGCATCACATTCACGCTGTTATGCAGCATGGCTTCCACCAGTGCGCCCGTGGGCTCCGTCATGATGATTTCCGCCTCGGGATGTTCCCGTTGGAAGAGCGGTAGGGAGCCACTGTGATCCAAGTGCGCATGGGTAATGATGGCGGCATCAACGGCCCGGCCTTGGACCAAGCCATAGTCTGGGATCGCCTCCGCGCCCTCCACTTTCGGGTGCATCCCGGCATCTAACACGATGCGGGTGCGGTCGATTTCGAGGACGTAACTATTGCACCCGATTTCGTTTTTGCGGGCGAGAGATTGAAAAGAGATACTGGGCATGAATGGGGGGATCGGAAATGACGAAGGTAGAAGCTGGGGATAAGGGGGCGGACCTGTAAAGGTGGCTGGCGGGGAACGCGAATTATATTTTCTCCCTGCGGCTAAGGGGCTCGGCCGGAAGAAATGCGCGGTCCGCAGATTCCGGCCTTGCTTCCCGCAAGGCCGCGTGGATGGGATGGGCCATGATTTACCCTGCCTCTGAGGCTTCCGTTTCTCCGCCGCTGCGGGCGTGCCCAGCCCTGCCAGATCTCGCTCTGATGACGCCGCTCCTAGCCGTCATTTGGATGGCGTTTATTTCTAAATTAGACCATCCGAACCTCAGTTGGCACTCCGCCCATTTCCGAGCATTCTGGCTCTGGGATGCCATCGGCCTTGCCAGTGTAACCTGGGCCATCGGCCTGCTCACGCGCATTCTGCGACCACGCGCTGCGGGGGGCTCCCAACGGCTATTATGGGTGGCGTTGATCGTGGCGGTGGCGGTGGCGGGCTATGCCGGGCAGGTGCGGCAGAGCCGGTATATTTTATTGGCCGGAGTTCCGTTAATCGTGGGCGTGCTCGTCTATCTGGGCTCCTGGCCCGTGGCCAATAGCCGCCGCGGGGCTCAGCCGCTGACCATTTGTCTGTGTGCCTTCTTGGCCGCCGGGATCTGGATGAGCCTGGGCTTCGAGGAACAGAGCCTAGCAGGACTATTCGGGCGGTTTTGGTTGGCCATGGGCTGTGCGGTGGGAGCGTGGTTTGCGCTGGCTCAGCCGCAGCTAGAGCGGCCCCAGTTGCAGTTAGCTCAGGAAGCCCTCGCAGGCTACATTTTTGCCGCAGGCGTGGCGCTGGCCCCGGGCATCTGGGGTGGGGAGGTGCCCCAGCTCTTCGCGGGGGATCAGACGTTATTGCTAGCGGTGCTGGTGGGCGTGAACCGTTGGATGAAATATTCCGCCACCTTACCGGAGGGGCCGGAGCGGCATCTGCTCAGCTACCTAATTCCCCTCAGCCTCTGTGCGCTCCTCGCCTTGGTTTATGCGGCTTCCCGGCAGTTGCTGCGGGAGTCATCGAACCTCACAGATTCCCGCATGTGCCTCGTCCTCGCCCTCTGCACCGGGGCCATGTTGCTCGTCAGTTGCGTCCTGCGCTGGCTCTCAGGAGCCCAGCTCCGCTTGGCCCTAACCCTTTGTCTAGGCCTCCCGCCAGCGGTGCTGCTCATGGTGCATTGGTAAATGCAGCCTAATTCAGGCCGCTGCGCACTAGCAAGGAGCCGATCTCTGGGCTGCGGCCCATGAAGTCTGCGAAAAGTTTTTCCGGGGCTTCGGAGTTTCCCTTACTGAGGATCTTCGCGCGGAATTCTTGGCCCACCTGAGGATTTAACAGCCCCTCCCGCTCAAAGCGGGTAAAGCAATCTGCGTCCAACACCTCCGCCCATTTATAGCTGTAGTAGGCCGCCGCATAGCCCACCGGACTGCTGAAGAGATGCGTGAAACGTCGCGCCATGGTAGGCGTGTGTGTCTTCAGCGGCATCTGATAGACCTTTAAAATTCCATCCACCGTTTCATCTAAATCCCCAATCCCTTGGGGAGCACAATCAATGTGCAGAGCCAGATCCATCTTCGCAAATCCTAACTGCCGCATGGTCACGATAGCCGAATTATAATTCCGGGCGGCCACCATCTTTTTAAAAAGCCGCTGCGGGATCGGTTCGCCCGTCTCATGGTGCCGTGCAAAAAAATCTAGGCTCTCCCGACTCCAGCAGAAATTCTCCATGATCTGGCTCGGCAACTCCACGAAGTCCCACGCCACGTTAACCCCATTGAGCGATTTGATCTCCACATTGCCTAGCAAGTGATGGAGCAGATGGCCGAATTCATGGAAGACCGTCTCCACCTCACCATGCGTTAGCAATGCCGGCTGGCCCTCTGTGGGGGGGGACATATTCCCACAGATTAGCCCCAGATGCGGCGTGCGCGGTTGCTCGCCTAACGGAGGGCTGCCCGTCTTCAGATAGTTCATCCAAGCCCCTCCCCGCTTGGCATCCCGGGGATGCCAGTCCGCGTAGAAGCTGCCCAGATGCGTGCCTTGGTCATCGTAGAGTTCGTAAAATTTCACCTCAGGATGCCACACTTCCGCCGCGCCCTCAGCAGCGGCAGCCTCGCTCCCAGGCTCGCGGAAGACTGCGGGACACTCTTGGATCTTGAGCCCGAAGATCTGCTCGCAGAGCCGGAACATGCCGCCTAACACCTGATCGATCGCGAAATAGGGGCGCAGTTCCTCCTCATCAAAATCGAACAACGCCTTCCGCCGTTTCTCCGCCCAGAACGCCGTTTCCCACGGCTCCAGAGGCTCCGCCGCCCGCTGCACGGACTCCGCTTTATACTCTTGTAACTCCCGGCACTGCCGCTGAAACGCCGTCTGAATGCGCCCGTGGAAGTCCTCGATAAATTTCGTAGCCGAGGCCCCCTCGCGCGCCATCCGCCGCTCCAGCACGAGATCCGCAAAGTCCCGTTTCCCTAGCAGTGTGGCCTTCTCATGGCGCAGGCGCAGGATGTCCTTCACTAGCTGCGTGTTATCCCACGGCTCCCGACGGCCAATGCTGGTGCTGGCTTCCCAGACTTCCCGGCGGATTCCATCATCCAGCAGATGCTCCATCAAGGGAAACATGCTGGGAGCCTTTAGCGTGAAACGCCACACCGGAGCCTCTGCCGAGCCGTGGCCCTTGGCCCGTGCATCCCCCAGCGCGGCGGCTAGGAGGGAATCTGGTAATCCGGCTAGTCTAGCCGCATCCTTGATGAGTAGTTCCCATTCGTTGGTGGAGTCTAAGACGTTCTCAGAATACTTTTGCGTTAGCGTGGCCAACTCCGCTTCGATCCCCTCCAGCCGGACCTTTTTATCCGCTGGGAGGTCCGCCCCACTGGCGCGGAAGTCCGCCAGCGTTTCTTCTAGGAACCGCTTTTGCACTCCTGTTAGGGCTAGCGCATCCGGCGTCTGCGCATAAGTTTTAAAGAGATCCCATAAAGATTCATTCAATGGAATACGCGCATAGAATTCCGTGACCTTAGGTAAAATTTGATTATAAGCGGTGCGGAATTCCGGGGAGTTACAGACCGCATCCAGATGCCCCACCAGTGCCCAGGCGGCGTTCAGTTCTGCGGTGGCTTCCTCAAACGCCAGCAGCACACTGGCAAATTTCATGCGCCCCCGGTCCGTGATGCAGACGACATCCAAATGATCCTGCGCCCGCTGCAAGGCCAGTTCCAGGTCCGGCACCACGTGCTCTGGGGTGAGCGTGGACCAACGCACTTGGAAATGGGAAGCAAGGAAAGGATGAGCGGACATAACAGGGAATAAATTTAGGGAAAAATGAGAATTCCCTCCATAAGAGGCACGCGCTGAATTGCAACTACAACCCCGGCGGGCCACCTGCGCGGCTTAGGAGCCAAGGCGCTCAGGCCACGTTAGAACTACATACTCACTGACACGGAACCAGTCAGGACATCATTCCCTCGGTTGCCCACATTGCCGTGTAATCCAGGCCTACGTTCAGCGTCATGTCTGGCGCTAGGTAAGCCTCAATCCCAGCGCCTACGCGCCCTTCCAGTTCTTAGTTAGCAAGCTCATAGCTCACCCCGCCATAGACATAGCCACTGATGCGCGGTGTGATCTGCTTGGAAATGGCGAGGATGAGCCCATGGGGGTTAATGCGGCGGTCGATCAACGCCTCGCTCAGGCTGCCATCCGCCCGCGGGCGGCCATAGCGTGACGGGAAATTCCCGGCCACGAGCGACGGAAAAAACCGCTGATCTCATTGAAATAACTGATCGCAAACTCCGGTCGGTTCCGCGTTTCCTTTTAGTGTTAAAATTAGTTATAGGCGGCCCACCGAAAGCGAAGGGTGGGTGGGAGTCAATAATATTTTGCATTTCGTTGGAAAAAGTTTTCCGCTCATCCCCCATGGGGTAACGCTAATGCCATCTTGTTCATCTTGTAATCCTATCCGAGCCGAATATTAGGCCGGATGAGAGGATGAAAAACAGCCATTTCGTCCCCCCGCGACAACTTGGCTGCAAGTGCGCGTCAGAATGGCGCGAAATGGGGATTTGGCGAGCTGGATAGCATTTCGGTGATTCGGCTAGGAAACACGCAATCCTTTATTTATCAAGGCCTCGATGGAAACATCGCCCCGCAGGCACGGCTCCTGCAAAGAATTGGCGAAAATCTAAATCAACAAACCAACCTCACACCTACATAACATTATGGGCAAAATTCTCGGCATTGATCTCGGCACCACCAACTCCTGCATGGCCATTATGGACGGCGGGGAGCCAACTGTTCTAGAAAACTCGGAAGGCGCACGGACCACGCCGTCCATCGTGGCCTTTTCTAAGTCGGGCGAACGCCTCGTGGGCCAAGCTGCCAAGCGCCAAGCCACCACGAATCCGCGCAATACTGTTTACTCTGCTAAGCGCCTGATCGGTCGGAAATTCAGCGAACTCACCGCCGCGGATAAAGCCGTCCCTTATGAAATTGTAGCCGCAGCTAATGGCGATGCCCACATTGCCGTGGAAGTCGGTGGGGAAAAGAAAATTTACAGCCCACAGGAAATTGGGGCCATGGTGCTCGCAAAGCTCAAGGCCGATGCCGAAGCCAAGATCGGTGAGACCATCACGGATGCTGTGATCACGGTGCCAGCGTATTTTAACGACGCCCAGCGGAATGCAACCAAGGCCGCTGGTGAGATCGCTGGCCTGAATGTAAAGCGCATTATCAATGAGCCCACCGCCGCTTCCTTGGCTTATGGCCTGGATAAAAAGAGCGAGGAAAAGATTGCCGTTTATGACCTCGGTGGCGGCACGTTTGATATTTCTGTGTTAGAAATTGGCGACGGTGTATTTGAAGTGAAAGCCACCAATGGTGATACCCACCTGGGTGGCGATGACTGGGATAACCGCATCATCCAGTGGATTGCCGATGAGTTCAAGAAAGACACCCAGATCGATCTAACCAAGCAGCCAGACGCCATGCAGCGGATCAAGGAAGAGGCAGAGAAAGCGAAAATCACGCTCAGTTCCAGTTTAACCTATGACATCAGTTTGCCATTTATCACGATGGATCAATTTGGTCCTAAGCACATTCAACGCACCCTCAGCCGCAGCGATCTAGAAAAGATCTGTGATGATTTGTTCGAGCGCACCGTGGCTCCGGTAAAGAAATGTTTAGCAGACAGCAAAGTAGCCTTAGCCGACATCGACGAACTCGTGCTAGTCGGCGGCATGACCCGGATGCCCAGGGTTATCGAAACAGCCCGTAAGCTCGCTGGCAAAGAGCCGCACAAAGGGGTTAATCCAGATGAGGTCGTAGCCATCGGAGCCAGCATCCAAGGCGGCATCTTGGCGGGTGATTACAAGGACCGGGATCTTCTCCTGCTGGATGTGACCCCGCTTAGCCTCGCCATCGAAACCATGGGCGGAGTGGCCACCGCCATGATTCCTCGGAATACAACGATCCCGCATAAGAAGACGGAAATTTTCTCCACCGCCTCTGACAATCAGCCCGGCGTGGAAGTCGTCGTCGTCCAAGGAGAGCGCCCGATGGCCCGTGACAATAAGCAACTGGGCACCTTCAAGCTGGACGGCATCGACAAATCACCCCGTGGCGTGCCACAGATCGAAGTGACCTTTGACCTCGACGCTAATGGTATCCTCAACGTGTCCGCCATGGACAAAAAGAGCGGCAAGAAACAGCAAATCAGCATTGCCGGTAGCTCTGGCCTCAGCACGGAAGAAATCGAACGCGCCAAACGCGATGCTGAAACCCACGCCGAAGAGGACTTGGCCCGCAAGGAAGCTGCCGAGACTAAGAACCGAGCGGAAAGCATGATTTTCCAAGTAGAAAAAGACGTCGCTGAAATGGGCGACAAAGTCCCCGAAGAAGCCAAATCTACCATCACGGCAGCGGTCGACAGTATCAAATCCGCCCTAGCCGCCAACGACATGCCAGAGGTGAAACGCACCACCGACGAGCTAGAAAAAATCTACAGCCAAGCCGCCGCCGCAGCCCAGGCCAGTGGTGGCGGAGCCCCCGCCGCCGAGCCCCAAGACGAAGCCGAGGACAAGGGCCCTAAGCAGGCCAAGGGCAAGGTCGTAGATGCGGATTTCGAAGTCGTGGATGAAAAATAGCACAAAGTGAAAGTGGCTAGAAGATACCCCCACCAGACTACTTACACTTTCCACTAGTTACTTCCACTTCCACTTTCCACTTACACTTACACTTTCTCTCATTAACCCAAACCAAACAACCAAAACAAAACATAACATGGCCCAATCCATCAAACCCCTAGGCGCTCGCGTTCTCGTGAAGCGTGTCGAAGCAGAAGAAAAAACAGCCGGCGGTCTCTTCATCCCAGACAATGCCAAAGAAAAGCCACAAGAGGCTGAAGTCATCGAACTCGGCACTGGTGGCCGTGACGAAGACGGCAAAGAAATCCCATTCAACGTCAAAAAAGGCGACCTCGTCCTCATCTCCAAATACGGTGGCACCGAAGTCAAAGTTGACGGAGCTGACCTCCTCATCATCTCTGAATCCGACATCCTCGGCATCGTCACCAAATAATCCCCCCCGATTTCCAAATCACTGAAATCTTAACACTGAAAACTAAAATCTAACTTATGGCTAAACAACTCAACTTCGATGAATCCGCCCGTCAGGCCCTCCTCCGTGGCGTAGAAAAAATCGCTAAAGCTGTCAAAGCGACCCTCGGGCCAGCTGGACGCAACGTCATCCTCGACAAGAAATTCGGTTCCCCCACCATCACCAAAGACGGTGTGACCGTGGCCAAGGAAATCGAACTTTCCTGCCCCTTCGAGAACATGGGCGCTCAGCTCGTGCGTGAAGTTTCTAGCAAGACCTCTGACATCGCTGGCGACGGCACCACCACCGCTACCGTCCTAGCCGAAGCCATCTATAAAGAAGGCCTCCGTAACGTAACCGCTGGGGCCAATCCCACCAGCCTCCAACGCGGCATCATGAAGGCCACCGCGTGCCTCGTCGAGGAACTGAAAAAGATCAGCAAGCCCGTCAACGACACCAAAGAAGTGGCCCAAGTAGCCACCGTTTCCGCTAACTGGGACACCACCATCGGCAACATCATCGCTGACGCCATGGACAAAGTGGGCAAAGACGGCACCATCACGGTTGAAGAAGCCAAAACCCTCGAAACCACCCTCGACGTCGTCGAAGGCATGCAGTTCGACAAAGGTTACCTCAGCCCCTACTTCGTCACCAACGCGGAAGACATGACCGTCTCCCTGGAAAACGCCCTCATCCTCATCAACGAAAAGAAAGTGTCCAGCTTGAAAGACATGCTCCCGTTGCTGGAAAAGGTCGCCAAGGCAGGCCGCCCGCTCCTCATCATCGCTGAAGACGTCGATGGCGAAGCCCTCGCTACCCTCGTAGTCAACAAACTCCGCGGCACCCTCAACGTCTGCGCTGTCAAAGCCCCAGGCTTTGGCGACCGCCGTAAAGCCATCCTCGAAGACATCGCCATCCTCACCGGTGGCCGCGTCATCACGGAAGACCTCGGCATCAAATTGGAAAACGTAGAGCTGGCCGACCTCGGCAAAGCCAAGCGCATCACCGTTGAAAAGGAAAACACCATCCTCGTAGAAGGCGGCGGAGCCAAAGACGCCATCCAAGGCCGCGTGGGCCAAATCCGCCGTCAGATCGACGACACCACCAGCGACTACGACCGCGAGAAGCTCCAAGAGCGCCTCGCCAAACTAGCCGGTGGCGTAGCTGTCATCCACGTGGGTGCTGCTACGGAAACGGAAATGAAGGAAAAGAAAGCCCGCGTAGAAGACGCCCTGCACGCCACCCGTGCAGCCGTGGAAGAAGG
>JAYVOP010000112.1:0-7175 GCA_043757865.1 Verrucomicrobiales bacterium
GCTTCTAGCTCCGCCACGCGTTGTTTCAGCGCGGCCATTTCTTGTTCCATGTCATTTTTCCAATCCGGTGGCGGCGGGACGATGACGCTGTGAGGGCTAGGCGCTGGTGGGGCGTCTGCGGCCACCGGGCCGCAGAGGAGATGCGCACAGCTTTTCACCTTCCGTCCTAGGCCGGGTGGCAGGATCACCACTAGCGGGCCAGTGGGATAATCCACCAGCGCCTGCACGGCTGCTTCCAGGCGGGTAAGATCCGGAAAGGAATACATGCGCTCCGTATTCACCCGCAGCTCGCCCATGGTCTGCCGGCCCCGGATCATGAGTTCACAGAGGATGGCGCGGCCAGCGGTGGTCAGTTGATCCAGCACCTCGCCTAACGTGTGATAATATTTCGGCACCCGCGCCCCAGAGATGTTTTTCATCACTGCGAGGCGCTTGCGGCGTAACGAGGTGATGGCGGCATCCACCGTGCGCTCGTCCCATTCCACGATGGGGGAGCGGTTGGAACGCTGATTACAGGCCGTGTTCAGGCTATTTAGCGTCAGCGGATAGTAGTCTGGGGTGGTGACTTCTTTCTCCAACATACAGCCCAGCACGCGGGCTTCTTCAAAGGTTAAGAGGGCCTCTGGCTCAGAAGTGGTGGTGGGCTGGGGAATGGCTAGTTCAGCGGTGGTTACTTCGTGGTCTTGGTCGGAATCAGTCATGCGCCATGCTGCCGCAAATGTCAGGAAATGCAACTTCGGAGTGCTGTCCGCAGCTGGGGATCATGGGGAAATTCCCCCCCTAGACACTTTTTGGTTGTCATTCCAAAAATAGCCCGTAGTAGAGCCACCCCGCCGTGCTAACGGTGGGTCGAGAAATGGCTTGGTAGCTCAGTTGGTAGAGCAGTGGCCTGAAGAGCCTCGTGTCCACGGTTCGAATCCGTGCCAAGCCACCATCTCTCGAACCTCCCTGCCTAACGTGCGCTTAGCTTAAAATCGCAGGGGCGGCTTTTCATTTGGAGTGTATTCCTCACGCTTGCATCCCCTCTGGGATCGTGCAGTATCGGCCCTTCCTGCAAATGCTGCTTCGCTCCACTAACCGACCTATCTTGCGCAAGAGATCCCAGCTAGGAATACCGTCGTGGCGGGCGGTGGCCTTGGCTTTGATCTCTCTGGCGTGGCTATGCAGTGGCCTCTGCGCAGCAGAAAAAAAGCCCGCTGCCAAACCTCCGGCTAAGCCCGCCGTGAAGCCACCAGATAAGCCTGCTCCCCCGCCCGCCTCCGACCCCATCGGCCAGGCCAAACCCGGGGAGCGCGCAGAGTGGAAACCCAAGTATTACAATGGCCGCAGCTACGTTTCCCTAGCCGCTGTGGCCGCCTGTTATGGCTTTGATAAAGTGGACGTGGATGGTCGAGAGATCGGCATGACTTGTAAGAAAATCCGTTTCCAAGGCACCATGGGAGATAAACGCGTGCGCCTCAATGATCGCGTCTTTTACTTCAGTTTTCCCATTATTAGCTTCGGTGGACAGCCCGTGATGCTGAGCACCTTCGATGTCACCAATCTCCTGGACCCGCTCTTCCAGCCGAACGAGCGACGCGATCCCAGTGTCTTGAAAGTCGTCGTCATCGACCCGGCGGGCGGGGGCGTGGAGAACGGCATCGTTTCTCCATTTGGGAGAGAAAAGGATGTCACCCTGGAAGTAGCGCTGGTGATGAAGCCGCTGCTGGAAGCCTGGGGATTCACCGTCATCCTAACACGGGATGGCGACGAAGCGGTCTTCCCGCTGGAGCGCGTGCGCATGGCCAATCTGATCCATGAGGAAGCCATCTCCATCACCCTCCAAGTGGCTAGCGGCGGCTCTGGCTCCCAGGGGTTGGAAACGTCCATCATTCCCTATGCCAACACGCCCGCCACCTATGCCTCGGAGAAGGCCGAGATCGACCCCCGCTTCTACCCTGGCAACATCAACGAGCGGGAAAGCCTCGCCCTCGCCACCAGCCTGCAAGGCAGCCTGATCCAAGGCACCTCCGGCATTGACCTCGGCATCAAACGGATCCCCTCTGAGTCTCTGCGGAGCATCGAGATGCCCGCCGTGGTCTGTCGCCTTGGCTTCCTAACGCACCCCGTGGAAGGTAAAAAACTAGCCGAAATCGAATATCGAAAACGGCTAGGCGAATCCCTCGCCCGAGGCGTGAAAAAGTATGCGGACATCATGGCCACAAATTTGGAAGAACGCCGGGCGGAGGACGCCAAGCGAGATCTGGTCTTTGGCCGCGTGCAGGCCACCCACTTGGACGCCACGGCGGGCGTACCAGGGGAGCGCATCATCATCCGCGTGCCGCTTGTCTCCGCCCAGCGGAAGCCCATCGACCGTTCCAAGCTAGAGGTGCAGATGTTCGTCTATGAACGCATTAACAACGTAGAGTTAGGGCTAACGATTAGCAATGCACCCAAGATCGAATGGCTGAGCGTGCTGCCAGATTGGAAAGAGTCCACCACGGAAACTTTCCAAGCTATCTACGAACGCCCGCGCCTCACGGCGGCAGAGACAGAGCGCTATGGCCGCCGCGCTTACTACGGCTTCGTGGCCCGGCTCATTTATGATGGACGCTTGCTAGATGAAGCCTCCGACCCCACGAATTTGGAGCGCTCGCTCTACTACTTTACCCCCGTCTTTCCAAAGCGTTAGAAAGCGTCCTGCTCCACGCTCAATGCCCCCGCCAAACAGGCCGCCGAGCAGGTGTAGGCCTATCGAGGTGCGACCCGGAAGACCCTGCAAGTTAGTCCTTGCACGCCCGGGGAATGCACCTAAGACTCCCGCTCCACCGCAGGTAGGGCGTCAAATCCCTAGCCCGCGCGTAGCGCAAAGGACAGATGGCAGAGTGGTCGATCGCGCACGCCTGGAAAGCGTGTTTACAGCAATGTAACGAGGGTTCGAATCCCTCTCTGTCCGCGCCCTTATTCCATAAGAATCCTAGCGTTTCAAATTTGTTAGGTGACAACGCCAGTGACAACATAGCCCGCCAAGTCAGGGACGTTCGTGAAGTCGAGAAGAGACATTTTTTCTCCACACCTTGGCTTCTCCCCATTTAGCTTTGCGGCATCGCATCTGGATATGGCCCAAGGAAGCGCTCCCCATTTAGGTGAATCATGTGCTCGGGAGCATCGGCCAGCCACACCTCTGTTTCCCATGCGAGGGTGGAAAAGAATGATTGCATGGCCCTACGGCTTTCAAATGCGGTCACGAATACCAAGCCAGCGGTGGAACCAGCAAAGAGCGCTTTCAATTCCATGCGGCGTTTGCCGTCCACGGGTCCGGCAGTGGTGGCGGCTTCTATCAGTAATAGCCAATTCTTGGCGACATGATGCACGATCACATCCGGCACTTTTGCCGCAGCATCGAGCACGATTCCCAGCGCGGCTAGTTCCTTGGTTTTCAGATGGGCCGACTTGTTTTCCGTATCGCCAATGTATAGCACCACGCCGCCGGGGGCGTAGCGTGGGCAGAATTCTTCTATGATGGCAGCAATCAATGGATTTTGCCCACCGGGCGAAAGAGTCACCTTTTGGCCATCCGGCAGGGTTACGGGCTGGCGGGCCATTTGCCGATGCCGATGAAGTTCCTTTTTCACCGCCTCCACGCTTGCAAGATAAGTCTGCAAGGCTCCATGCCATTCAAGCGTTCCAAAGGAGCGGATCAACGCCAGCGCGGAGGGCTCCATCTGATAAACCGTTTTGCCGCTATTGGTGGGGCGGTCCGGCTGGTCGGGGTTTCGTAAGAGCAAGCCCGCCTCCGTGAAGAATTTCACTGCTTCATCACGAATGGTTTCGCGCGTGTTTGGCGCATATCGCAAGCCGTAGGCATCCGCGATGAAATCAATGATGGGAGTGATGCCCATGAGCGGGCTTTGCGCCCCGCTCCAAGTTTCTTGCGGTCCTAAATGCAGCAAAGCCAGCAAGGTATAGGCGGCAGTGTCATTGCGTTGCTTGCCGCTAAATTGCAACTCTTGCAACAATGCCACGGCCTCAGCGAGCCGCGTTTTTCGTGCCGTGGCGAGGCGCTTATTCTTGGCTGGCATGGAGCTTCATTTCTACGATTTGATCTAGTTCTAACTGGCTAGCAGCGGGATTTTTCAACGCGGCTCCCATTGCTTGCAGAGTGGCTTTGCTTGGATAGGCAAGGCTTCGCAAGTCCGTGGCGTTGACCTGAGTATGACCACTGAAACAACGAAAGTATTGGTCAACCACCGTGGAATTCAGGTAAACAAATAGCCCCAGCGCCAAGCGACGTTCCAGCCCCCGGCCATTGGCATGGAAGTAATTCAGATGGTTCTCGATGCCAATCCAAGCGTTGCCCACGTCGGCAGGATCAAGCAGACAAGCCACTAAACGCCGCCTTTCTTCCTTGGACGTGAAGCGTTTCGTAAGCAGATATAAGCCGGATGGAATCAGCCAAGGACGGGTTTTCTCGTTGTCCATGATGGCGTTAGGTTTGCGGGCTTCGGCCTTTGGCCAATGCACTGTTCCTCCGTTGAAATGGCAGGGATACAGCAGCGGTACGGCTCCATTTTCAACCATGGAACGCAGGGATTCTTTTAATCGAAAATCCACCACTCGCCCCGTGGAGACATTCACGCCAAGACTGGCCAACGTAGCAGGCAGGCCGGAAAGAAAATTCTTGGCGTTGGCGTGCCCGGCATCGCAGGGAATGTGAATGAAGCAATCCGCATCGGCAGGTCGGATAATTTCCGAAGCTGGGATTTTCTTGGAAATGATGGCCTCGCCAGCTTCCCCACTGCTGGAAGAAATGGCAATCGTGGCTTGCTTCCGGCCTCCTTTGATGGCGTGAAAAATGACGTTCTCTTGCAAGACCGCGTCTGCTTTGAAAGTGGCTTTCCGGCTCTCAAAAACGTGCAATCTGCGCAGACTCATACGCGATAAGAAATCCTCCCGGAATGGCTTAAAGTAAGGCCCATTGCAGAAACTCCGTGGGGTGATGGCCACCATTTCCCCTCCCGCTTCTAGCAACCGCGCCAACAATGCCACGAATCCCGTGTAGAGGTTACTCGTTTCTAGCCCCACACTGCGGAGCGCTAGCCGCTCCGTTGAATGCGCGGAAATTTTTTTGTAAGGAGGGTTCACGATGGCCAGATTGAAGGACGGCGGCGTTTCACTAAAAAAATCCCCCGATAGCTTCCGGCCCATCGTTTGAATGAAGTCTGTCTCGTGAATCGTCGCGTTCCAAGAAATGCCGCGCTCTGAGCAAAGGGTCTCACAGCGGGCAAGCGTCCTGCGCAATGCTGGCAAAATAGCACGATCAATTTCAAACAACGTGCTGGCAATTTCCTTCACGCCGGAATCAGCCTCACAAGCCCGCCTTACCACGGCCTCTGTCAATGCGCCAGCCCCCGCGCCAGCGTCAACCATGCGAATACTAGCAGGAAGCCGCCCAAAGAAAGAGGCCATGAGCATCCCCACAGCGGGAGGCGTCAAAAACTGCCCAAGGGCTTCTTGTCGCTCCCGCCCGGTAGCATGAGTTTTGTCAATCGAGGCAAGGGCAGTCACGCCAAACTATGAGGGGCGAAAAGGAATTTAGTCAAGATCACAACTCCCCGAAGCGCATAAACCCATTGGCTGAGTTGAAAATAGTTGAGGATTTGTGAACAGCGGTTGACACCTTCGCAGGGCTTAGCAAGCCTTTGCTTACGTCTAGGCATGAGCAGCCTTCGGAGCGGTCACTTGCGGGATTTCCCGCAACCCGCCTTCTGCTGCTATCCCCAGGCGCGCTTTTTTATGCGCGGTGCATCCACGCCCGCCTGCGCCTTCCGTTGCTTGTCCGCCCAGGTCCGCGCGGCCTCCTTAGCTGCCGCCCGCGCCTCCCGCACTTCACTCAGATAGGAGGCGTAATCTTTTTTGGTCTTCGCATTCTCCGCTAGTGCCCTGCTGATGCCCTCCCAAAGATCATCTGGGGAGGGGGATTTGATGAGCCCCGCTTCGTATGCCTCTTGGGCCAGCGCGTCCGGCTTGCTATTACCGCCGAAGAGGAACGATGGCAGGATCCGCCCGCCATCATACTCCCCGCCCACGCTGTGTCCGCGCTTCCGGGATTCCGCCTCACTCATGATGCGGCTGGTGGCTTGCTTCTTTCCTGGTTTCTTCGTGGTCAGTAGATCCATCAACGGATTGTCTGACAGATGCAGCACGCTCATGATGTAATCCAAATGCGGCCACCTCACCTCAATCGCCTGCTTAGCCTCCCGGAACTGCCGCGCCTGCATCGTCGCCTGCTCCCGCTCAATCCCCGCACGGGATAAATTCTTGACCGCGTTAGCATCATTATGCCGCACCGCCCGCGCCATCCCCGCCAGCCGCTCCGCCGCCCGTGTAAACGCCGCCAACTGCTCAGGCGCACCTTTCTTAGCCCGCACCGCATCCAGGTCACTCGCGATCTTTTCCAGGTAATCCCCGGAGGCCAGGGAATGAGATGCTGTGGGCTGCTTCTTGACATCCTCACTCGTAGGGATACCCTTCAAGAGGTCAGCGTGGACCATGCGCGGTTGGATACTAGTTCCGGCTTCCGTTTGGGATAGCCACGTCTGGCCTTTTTCTTTGTTCCAGTAGGTCAGGTGTCCTTCCGTTAGCCATGAGGTTATACCTTGATCCTTTGGATAAACGCTATGCACGCGTGAGATTTCATTGCCCTCTGCCGTTGGATGAAAATGCACCGCTGCCACTAGCGGCTTCCCTTGATGCTGGATTTCCGTTAAGACCACGCGCGCGTCAGGATTCGACTTTGATTTGAATACCGCTATGGGGTCACGTAGGGCCGCCGGAAGCTGGAATAGCTTATGAAATGGAAACGGATGATTTGCTTGCTCAGCCTTGCCTTGCAGAGCTCCCGCGTAGGCGATGATCGGCCCTTGCGGGAATCCGCCTGCCACTAGCTCGTTACTCGCGTCTCCTAACCTAAAAACATGCCGGGAGGAAAGTCCCTCCATTTGTAGTCGAGACATGTCCTCCTTGAACTTCGCGTCAACTGCCAAATAAGATGCATCACTAGCCAAAGCATGACTGGGTGTTGTGACATGCGCCACCGCCGCATTATGCCGCGCCTGCTCATTCAGCCCCAGCAGCGCATCCACGTGGGCATGGTAGTCATCTCCCAGCTTCCCCTCAGCTTGTGCCAGTTGCAG
>JAYVOP010000113.1:0-1966 GCA_043757865.1 Verrucomicrobiales bacterium
GTTGTCTTGGGCATTGCGGATCTGACTGCTGGCCCGTTGTTCTAAGGTGTGCAGGGAAACGAAGGTTTTATGCCCGATCATGCGCGCCAGCGCCAAGCCCGCGTCCGGTGGTGGGCCATCGTAGTAGTTGCCCCCGTGGAAATGGGGATCGGATTCGATGGCGAAGATCTGCTCGAAGTTATGGATGCGTTGCAGCATGGAAGTCTGATAGCCGCTGCCGCACCGATCCGCCACCACCCGCCGCTGAGTATACTGCCATCCTGGAATCAACGTTTGGCCGTGCCCCAGGGGTCTTTGTCGAGGATCGCGCCAGCGATTTTATCGAGGGATTGGCCAGCGGGCTCGCCACCTTGATTCGTCACTAACACCATGCCACCGTGGCGGGCCGGGGCCAGCCAGACGACGGCATAATTCATGTTATTGGTGCCTGTGTGGGTGAGGGCCATGCCACCTGCCCAGGGGCGGGGAACGATCATCCAGCCGGCTTCATACATTGGGGTATCGCCTAACGGTGGAGCCTGGGCGGTGTGCATTTTGAGAAATGCGGCCGCTGGTAAGAGCCCTGGATGCGAGCGCCCACACGTGAGATGCCACTGGGCGTATTTCACATAGTCTGCCAGGCTGAGATGAACCGTGCCCGCCGGCCCGAGGCCGCGTGGATTATCGTCCCCAGGTCCAGGAGGGATCGGCTGGCCCTGCCCATCGTGGCCCCAGGGTTGGTCTTCTTTGCCAGGCGTAGCGGCCATGCCGAAGCCACCGCTGGTGATACCGAGCGGGGTCCAGAGGCGTTGCTCTAGCAGGGTTTCCCAAGGCGTGGCGGTCTGTTTTTCGAGCAGATAGCCCACCACGGCAAAGCCTAAGTTGGAATACTGGTATTGGCCCAGTGGCTTGGGGGCCGGGAGGGCGAGATTTTCTAACCCCCACCATGCCCGCGTCTCCTGCGCACTCCCGCTGCGTTGGGTAAATTTATTCCAGAGAGTGCGGGAGCCATCATGGCTCATCCCCGCGCGGTGCTCCATGAGCTGCTGCACGGTCACGGCTTGGTAATCGGCGTGGATCTGCGGGAGTAGCGTGCCCAACGCGGTGTCCCAACGCAGCTTGCCGTCCTGCATGAGCATAGCCGCTAGGCTGGCGGTCATGGATTTGGTCAGCGAGCCCAGATGCCAGTAGTCAGTGAGCATCGCAGGCTCCGTGCCCCCACGCTTGCGCAGGCCCCGCACGGCGGCGGCTAGCACGCGGTCATCATTGAAGACCATGGCCCCGATGGCGGGCAGTTTACTGGTGGTTAAATGTTGCTCTAGCAGGCGGCTAAGTTCATCCGAGGTCAGTGCGGAGGCAGCGGAGAGCAGGAGGCCAGTGACGAGAAGGAGGGCTTTCATGAAATGGGTGGCAGGGTGAGCGGCGGCATCTTTTCATAGAATCGCAGCGCCTCGATGTTGTCTGTTAGGTGCTTGAGCGGATAGATGCCTTTCTTCGAGCCTGCGCCTGGATCGCGGATCAGATAGTCATGGCCTTCCTTGCCGCAGATAACGACGAAGTGCGTGAGTCCGGGCTCGCCCTGTGGGCCGTCAGGATAGCGCAGGCGCACGATGACTGGGTTCCCGCTTTTGAGGTTCCCATCGATCAATTTATAAGTCGGCACATCCTCATACACGAAGCGCACTTGCTTAGGTGCGAGGTCGCAGGCCACCTCCCATTTCAGCCAGCCTTCGGGCGTGTAGCCTTCGTGTTTTTGGAGGAAATGATTCAGGCTTTGGGGCTCGGTATCGATGCCGTAGTAAAACAAGATCATGGCCGCCGAGGTCAGCGCGCAGCCATGGCTGCCGATAGTATTCCCATCCTGCCCCCAAGCCAACGGATCCTTATTCCAGCGAGGATCGCCCTGGCGATAGAGGTCCACGGGCAAGACGATTTTTTTAATGAAATACTCCCCCCCCGTAGGCGAGATGCCAAGCCGCGCAGGCTG
>JAYVOP010000114.1:0-7127 GCA_043757865.1 Verrucomicrobiales bacterium
GTCGGTCTCATAGCCTGGTGGTCGGTAGGTTTTGGTTTCCATCCCAAGACCCATAGCACCCTTTTTTACTTATTCCAGCTATTTACCGGACAGGCTCTAAGACGCGAGGGAACCTGAGTCCAATGGAAAGAACTTCTGCCCGTGCAGATAGAGTTTTCCGTAAGTGGAACCATTTCGAGAGGAGCGGAGACGCAGCCACCAAGCACTCGAAATACTTGCAAGATCAGCCTACATCGGGGGATGAACGCCGCTTCCCCAGACATCAACGAAGGACCAAAGCCCCGGTCAGGCCAAACTGGAAGAGAGGATCTTGAAAGGTGCATCAGACACTGGTGGACGGAGTTGATGTCGGTTGGGCCTCGGCTCGCGCACGCGCGACCAAAAACCTCTGGCTATCGACTGCTGGCAAGTGGCTAGTCAGCCCTCAACTCGCACGCGCGCGCGAGAAAAAACCTCTCTGACTTAGAAAGCAATGTTGTAACTGGCGTTGTCATCTCGCATAATATAAACCCTGCAACCCTTATAAAATAAGGGAATGGCTCCAGCGGGAATCGAACCCACATTTAAAGTTTAGGAAACCCTCGTTCTATCCGTTGAACTATGGAACCAGTTAGGCGGCGTTGGTGTTGGCGCGGCTGGCAGGGTGGAGGGGCTTGGGGTTTTCTGCAAGAAGTTCTCTTTACGGTGACTCTCACGGAGCGCGGACTTTAGTCCGCCAGTCCTAGCGTTCATGGCGCTGGGATGGGTGGAAATTCGGGCGGAATAAAGGTCGCGCTCTAGGGATGGGGCGTCAATCCGGGATTAGAAAGATCGTCAGGCGCTTGGGGCCGTGGGCTCCGAGCACGAGGATGCGTTCGATGTCGGCGGTGCGGCTAGGGCCAGTGATGAGCGTCATGAAGCTGGGCCAAGCTGCGCTGTAACGCTGGTGTAATAAGGCGTAGGCGGCGGGGAGGTCTGGTAGCAGTTGGGCATGCCGGGCGATGACGACGTGGTGGGGTGGCAGCACGGAGAGCGCGCGTCCACCGCCGCTGCGGGTGGTTAGGAGCACGCTGCCGGTCTGGGCGATGAGGGCATCGCATTCGGTGATACTGGCATCACAACGCTCTAGCTCGCTGGTGGCGTAGCCGTCGTCGGTGTTGAGCCGCGGTAAATTAAGCATCTGGGCAAAGAGTGCAGCCAGTGCGGTGCCATGAGTGGCTAGGCGTTGCCAGCCAGCCTGGGTGGCTAATTTCCGCAGCATCGTCTGGGCGGCCTCCAGGCTTTCACACGGGAGAAACATCGTTTTTAGCTCGGCAGAGTTGCGGGCAAAGAGGTCGAGCTGAGCGGCCCAGTTGTGGCCTACGAACGGCAGCCATTCCCGTGCGGTAGTGGCGGCGGCGCGTGGGCCAGCGCTGCCTTTCCAACCGTGGCCGCCGGGCTGCGGGGCCAGTGTGGTGAGGGCTTCCTGGATGCGTCCCAGGATCTTTTCTCGTTCAGTCATGGTGGCGGTTCCTCCAGTAATCTTTAAAGGAAACGGGCGGCAGCGGCGGCAGCTCGCGGGTTTGCGTCCAGGCGCGCAGGGGATCGAATTTCCCGCCCCGGAGAAATTTCTTCAGCGGCTGGAACCAGCCTGCCAGCTTGGCCAGACCGCGATACACGGTTGGTTGATTCATTACCCACGCATAGCCTTGCCAGGCGAGGCCTTCCCAAAATTTCCGATGCCTAACTGCCGCATTCCTGCGGTTATGCAGCAGGTGGTGATGCAGATTAATCTTCACGGGACACGTCTCCGTGCAGGCTCCACACAGGCTGGAGGCTGCGCTGAGGTGCTGCCACTGCTGGAGGCCGCGCAGGTGCGGCGTGATGACGGCTCCGATGGGGCCTTGATACGTGGTGCCATAACTCAGCCCGCCGATGTTCTTGAAAATGGGGCACACGTTCAGGCAAGCCCCGCAGCGGATGCAGTGCAGCGCGTCCCGCTGCTCCGGGTCCGCGAGCAAGCGCGTGCGGCCATTATCCAGCAAGATGACATGCCAAGCCTCCGGGCCATCCACCTCCCCCGGCTGGCGCGGGCCGCCGTAGGTGCTGTTATAACACGTCAGTGGCTGGCCAGTGCCTGCCGTCGCTAACATGGGGAGGAATAAGGCGAGATCAGCCAAACGCGGCACCACTTTTTCAATGCCGACCAGCGAGATCATCATCCGTGGCAGCGCTGCACAGAGGCGCGCATTCCCCTCATTTTCCGTGATAGAAATCATCCCTGTCTCCGCAACGATAAAGTTCGCCCCCGTGATGCCGACATCGGCCTCCAGGTATTTCTGCCGCAGCACTTGTCGGGCGATCATCGTCAGAGCCTCGGGATCATGCGTCTGGGCGGTGCCTAGGTGATTCGTAAACAGATCACTGATCTCCTCCCGCGAGAGATGCATGCACGGAAAGACGAAATGATAGGGCGGCTCGTCCTTGAGCTGCTGGATGTATTCCCCCAGATCACTCTCCACCACATGGTAGCCCAGGCTTTCCAGTAGTTGATTTAAATGAATCTCCTCAGAGGTCATTACCTTGGATTTCACAATGCGCTGTGCCTGCTGGGCCTTGAGCAGGCGCACCACGATCTCCCGCGCCTGTTCGGAGTTGCTGGCCCAGTGGACTTGGGTGCCGCGCGCGGTGGCTTGTTTTTCAAATTCTAACAGGTGCGTGTGCAGATGATTCAGCGCGTCCCACTTGGTCTCTGCGGCGGTCTGTCGGGCCTCGGCCCAGTCTTGGAACGCCGCCTGGCGCGGGGCGCGGGCGACGTAATATTTCCCCATGGCCGTCTGTAATCGCTGGCGATGCACGAGGTCTGCGCTGAGGCGGGCGGCATCGGCTTTAAACTGTGCCAGCGGCAAGGCCGTGGGGTTCATGGCCGGGCCGCATTGAGTCTTACTAACACGGCCTTTTGCGCGTGGAGGCGGTTCTCCGCTTGTTGGAAGATCGTGGCTGCGTGGGCTTCGAGCACTTCGTCGGTGATCTCTTTTTCGCGATACGCGGGCAGGCAATGCATGACTAGCGTAGCGGGATTCTGGGTGCGTTCGATTAGCGCGCGATTAATTTGATAGCCGATCAGATCCGCCATGCGCTGGGCGCTTTCGTCCTCCTGGCCCATACTCACGAAGACGTCGGTGTAGAGCACATCTGCGTGCAATACTGCCGTGTTAGGATCCGTGGAACAGGAAATATTGCCGCTCGAAAATTTAGCGAGGTAAGCCGCTGGCGGCTGGTAAGTGGTGGGCGCTGCGATGACTAACTGGAAGCCTAATTTCTCTGCCGCCCACATCCAGGAGCGGCTCATGTTGTTATCTCCATCGCCTAGGAAGACGACTTTTTTCCCCGCCCAGCCGCCGCAGAGTTCGTGCATGGTGAGGAGGTCTGCCAGGACTTGGCACGGGTGCTCTTCGTCAGTTAGGGCATTGATGGTGGGGATCTGGCCGTAACTGGCAAAGTCCTCCACATCCTGCTGTGCGTAGGTGCGAATGATCGCCCCGGCCATCATGCGGCCCAGCACGCGGGCGGTATCCCGGATCGGCTCGCCCCGGCCTAACTGCGTGTCGCGCGGGGAGAGATACGTCACCCAGCCACCCAGTTCCCGCACGCCGACCTCGAAGCTAACGCGAGTGCGCGTGGAGGCTTTGTTAAAGATCATGGCCCAGCACTGGCCTTTGAGCGGCTGCGCGTGGGAGCCGCGCGTGGCCTTCAATTCGATGGCGAGCGTGAGCAGGTCCGTGATCTCAGCCGCGCTGAGGGATTGGAGAGAGAGGAGGTGTTGCATGATGCTGAATCAGGGAATGAGGGTGGGGGAATAACGGCTAGGCCGACAGGGCCAACAGCACGCGATGGAAAATCTGAAGAGCGGTCTCCACATCTGCGTGGGCGACATTTAACGGCGGCAGCCACCGCACCACTTGCGGCCCCGCAGCGATGGTCAGCAGGCCAGCAGCCATGAATTGTTTTACCAGGAAAATGGACGGGATGCTGCCTTCCAGCCACGCTTTGCATTGGGCTAGGGCGGCCACATCGAACTCGAATCCGAGCAGCAGTCCATGCCCCCGCACGTCCTTGATGAGCGGATGCTGCCAGCCCCGCACGGTGTCCTGGATGTGTTGGCCCATACTGCGCGTGCGTTGGCAAAGTTGGCTGCGCTGAATTTCCTCGAGCACCGCCAACGCCACCGCACAGCCCAGCGGATTCCCCCCATACGTGGTGCCATGGGAGCCTGCGCTCAGCAGATCACACAGCGGCTGATGTTTATGCACGGGCCGTTGCCCGATCCACACCGCACCAATGGGGAAACCACCGCCGATCCCTTTTGCCCAGCTCACCGCATCCGGCACCACGGTACTGTGCGCGCCCAACTCTGCGTGCCAGCCACACCAATGCCCAGCGCGTCCCAGCCCGCTCTGCACCTCATCAAAGAGCAGCAGTAAATCATGCTCCGCGCAGAGGTCTGCGGCCCCTTGGAGGAATTCCGCACTGGCCACATGCACCCCGCCCTCGCCCTGTAAGGGCTCTAGCAAGATAGCCACCGTGCAGGGAGTTATGGCCGCGCGCAGGGCCGCTAGGTTGTTATATTCCACATGCACGAAGCCCTCTAGCAGGGGGGCGAACCCCTCCTTTACCTTCTGCTGCGCAGTCGCAGAAATGGTGGCCATCGTCCGCCCATGGAAGGAATGCGCAAAGGTCACGATCTCATAACGCGGTGTGCCATCCGCCTGCGGACGGGCATGGCCGAATTTCCGTGACAGTTTGATGAGTCCCTCGTTCGCCTCCGCGCCACTGTTACAGAAGAAACATTTTCCCGGCTGCTGCATCACTGTTTCTACGAGAAATTTTGCCAACGTGCCTTGCTCTGCGATCTGATACCAATTCGAGCAATGGATCAGCTTCTGCGCTTGTTTCGTGATCGCCTGCACCATCACCTCTGGGCAATGCCCTAACGAAGTAACCGCCACCCCGCCCCCAAAGTCCAGATACTGCCTCCCTGCCGCATCCCACAACAGCGCGCCCTTCCCCCGCTCTGGCACCAGTGGGAGCCGACCATAATTCGGAACCACATATTTCTCTAGCATAGTCTGCGCGGCTTGTACCGGACCAGCAGCAAGGATAGGAAGAGGATCATTCATGGGGCACAGTCCCTAACATGGGACAGGAAATAAGGCAGGGGAAAAGAACGGGGAGAAAAGTGGAAGGGAACAGCCTATAGCATGGATTCTGCCCGCGTCACAAGAAATCTTCACCAAGCTGGAGCGCGGCTTTGCCATCCACCGCACCGGAATGGGGATTGCTCAAGCACGCGCCTTCCGCCATGTTCGCAAACCCGCCCGAGGGCGATGGAGTCGCCTGTGTCTCCTCTCCGGGGTGATTCCCCTTGCCTTGCAGGCCTTGTGGAACGGGCTTGGAGCAGGTTCTTCCGGAGTTATTCACAAATGATGCGCAGGGATTTTAATGTAGCTAGGCTCCGTGGATGCGGGAAATTTCCCACCATGAGTTAGGAATGTGGGGGCTCTGGCGGCATCCCATGGCCTTGGATGAATGAGCGGGTGGAGGAAACACTGCGAGTCGCCCTAAATCGGTGTAACTCGTTCATAATCAATGAGTTATGAAAGTGAGTTGAGCTTTCCAGATTAGACTAACGGACGTCTCTCATGAGTCTCTAGAATTGCGAAATCCTAACCAGCAAACCGGGGATGAAGTGATTTTAACTAACTAATTCGTCGCCACGAAAGCCGAGGCAGCATTGTGCTGAATGCTTATCCCCAGTAATTCACAAGTTATTCACAACGGGCCGTGCCTAGATTCTCGGAAGCTCGATGAAACCTTCCAGATGGCGGATGCGGGTGGGGTGGCGCATCTTGCGCAGGGCTTTGGCTTCGATCTGGCGGATGCGCTCGCGGGTGACTTGGAATTGCTTGCCTACTTCTTCCAGGGTGCGGCTGTGGCCATCAATGAGGCCGAAGCGTTGCTCTAGCACTTGGCGTTCGCGTTCGCTCAGGGTGTCGAGCACGCCTTTGATCTTATCTTTGAGGATGTTGAAGCCCGTCATTTCCATGGGGTTCTCTGCCGACTTGTCCTCAATGAAATCTCCGAAGCTGGAGTCATCCCCCTCGCCCACGGGCGTTTGCAAGCTGATCGGCTGTTGGGCCATTTTCAGCACGGCGGTCACGCGTTCTACGGGGAGGTGAATCTCATCTGCGATCTCCTCTGGGCTGGGCTCCCGGCCATATTCTTGCACCAGTTGTTTCTGCACGCGCATGAGCTTGTTGATAGTCTCGATCATGTGGACCGGAATGCGAATGGTGCGGGCTTGGTCAGCGATGCTGCGGGTAATGGCTTGGCGGATCCACCAAGTGGCGTAGGTGGAAAATTTATACCCTCGACGATACTCGAATTTTTCCACCGCCTTCATCAGGCCCATGTTACCTTCTTGGATGAGGTCCAGGAAATTCAGCCCACGGTTAGTGTATTTTTTGGCAATGGAGATGACGAGCCGCAGATTGGCTTCCACCATTTCTTTCTTGGCATCGCTAGCCGTTTTCAGGGCCTTGGTGATCTCGGCGTAAGCACTGGTAAATTCCGCTTCGGTGAGCCAACCATCGCGCTCTAAGTGCAGTCGGGTTTGATTCGAGGTCGCATCCGTGCGGCCCGTGAGTTCTTTGAGGCGTTTTTGATAGTCGTCCACGACGAGTTGGAAATCTTCAAAGGGCCGATGCCGGAAAGCGAATTTGGCGTAGGATTTGAAAATGGCAGCCTGGGCTTTGGCAAAGTCCGCGCGGGCGGCCTCGCGTTTGGCGGGTTGTTTCAGATCTTGGTAGCGGATGTAGGAATCTTGGGCGGTGGACGTTTGCTCGTCCAGGGTGCGGATGAGCCGGGGCAGGCTTTTGAGATAGCGTTCTTTGTTCTCCATCATTTTTTCCTGCACCACGCGGTCGCAGCGCTCTTGGCTATCCACGAGACGTTGGGCGAGGGCGGTGTAGAGTGCGTGGGAGAAGCCAAAGCGGTTGATGATTTTCTGCACCACCGTTTCTGCATCCTCAATGCGTTTTGAAATGGTGACCTCTTGCTCCCGCGTGAGCAAGGGCACTTGGCCCATCTGCTTGAGATACATGCGCACG
>JAYVOP010000115.1:0-7123 GCA_043757865.1 Verrucomicrobiales bacterium
GCGCGGCGTTCATCTTTTGGTTCATGCTGAGGCCGGCTTGGAGGCAGCAGATCATGATGGCGGCTAGGATCAGACAGGCGAGGTGTTTGTGGCTCATAAGTTTAGCGGGGAAATGGGGTGCGGGAGGGTTTATTTAGCCTCGGAGATTTGATCGGTTTGGATCCAGGTGCAGTCGAAGTTCATCTCGTTCTTAGCCCCCCGGGTGGACATGGTTTCGGAGAAGCTGCGCATCCCCAGGCCCTGAGAGAGAGAGGTGCGGATCAGATCGATCTGGGCTTGGCCTTTGGCTGAGGAGAGCTGGAGGGACATGATGATCTGGGCGCTCATCTCTTCCCGTCGGCTGAGGGAGAGTTGGCTGATGGTGTTATCGTTGGTCATGGCGCGGTTGATGGCCAGCAGCATGGGCTGAAGTTGATTCGTGGTGGCCACCCAGTCTTTGACCTCTGTAGCGTTAGCCACTTCCTTTTCCACCCCCGTGCTCTCCGTGGCGATGCGGGTGATCTCCATCCGCTGGGCGGTCTCCGCAGCCTTGGCGGTGGCCTCGGCAGCTTCCGCATTTTTGATTTGCACCATGGCATAACCACTGATGCCGATGGCTCCGAGGATGCTGGCGATAAAGGCTACGGGGAGCAGCCGTAACGCGGCGGGTAAGGGTTGGCCGACGTCGGTGCGTTCGGTCTTTAAATCAATGATGACGGGTGGTTTCATAGCTGGTTAGGGAAAGGTGGCGGTTAGAGATCTGCGATGAGTTTCCACGATTGCAGTGGCACGGTGACATCGCTGACTTGCAGGCCGGGCACGCGGCTTTGCAGCAGGCCGGGAAAGGGAGAGCCGACGTTGTCGCCCATGAAAATAACATGCGTGCCAGAGCCCGCGTTTTGCAGCAGTGGGAGCACGATGTCCACCACTGCGCCCATGTCTTCCGCATAGCAATCTGTGCGGGAACGCAGCTCGATCCAGGCTTCCTCTTTCTGCGTTAGGACGCAGACGGAGCCTTCACAGCAAGCCACCAGCAGCACGGTGCCAAAGGGCTGGCCAGCTTTGTTTTTCCCATGGGAAAGACGCGCCTCGTTGACTTGGTCGATCAAATCTAACAACATGCCATAAATGCCGCAGGTAAAGCGTCCCACCTTCATTCCGGCTTCCTTCAGTGCGGCTTCGGTTTTGGTGATGGCTTCCTCATCGCAGGCCAGCATGATGCTGGTATTGCTCTCGGGATTGTGGGTTAGGGAGTAGCGCTTGCCGCGTTCGGCCTTGGCCCCGATGGCGGCCTTGGGGTTCGTGCGCAGCATTTCTAGCAGGCCGGGGCGGCGGCTCAGATTCACTTCCAGGCTCAGCATGGCCCGGGTGTTGAGCGAGACGGCACACCAGCCGTTATCGGTCATCGCTCGCCATTCTGGACTCATTTGCCCAAGGACATCTTTAAATTCACCATCAATGGCCCCGCCCTCGCCAAAGGCTCCGCGCTTGTCCAGCACGATCCACGAGACGCGCTTACGTCCGATGGTGAGCAGCAGCGTGGTTTCCTTCGGAAAGCGCTTGGGCCACGGAGCGCTGCTGTCATCTGGCTCTGGGCGGAAGGCGGAGAAATTTAAAACGCTAACAATATCTTTTAGTTTCATATCAATCGATGGGTGGGAAAATGATACCGACTAACGAAGGGTCGGTTGGGTGGAGAGGTAGCTGGAGACCTCGTCCTCCGTGAAGCCCGTGGGGGGGGCGATGTTGCAATACCAGCCTTCGGCTAGGCGTTGTTCCATGCTTCTTTCAAAGCCGAACATGCCACGCTTGGAGCCAGTCTCTAACTCTTGATCCAGCTTCTTGAATTCCCCCCGGCGGATCAGGTTCACAATGCTATCGTATTGCAGCAGCACTTCATGAATGGCGAACCGACGGCCCCGCCGCTCATCAAACATGAGGCGTTGGCACAGGATCAAGCGCATGGTGTCCGCTAAGCTGGCTTGGGCGTTTTCGAGCCGATCCGAAGGCACTAGTTTCAGGAAACGCTGCACGGTTTGGGAGGCGCTGTTGGTGTGCAGCGTGGCGACGACGACGTGGCCTGTTTCCGCCGCCTGGAGGGCGATCTCCGCCGTCTCCCCATCCCGGATTTCTCCCACCAGAATCACGTCTGGTGCTTGCCGTAAGGAAGCGCGGAGGGCAGCTGCAAAATCCATGTCATCCTCCCCCACCGCACGCTGACTAACTAGCGAGGGCATGCCGTCAGGATAGACGAATTCGATGGGATCTTCAAAGGTCACCACGTGTTCTTGGCGACGCTCTGCCCGCGCCTTAATCATGGCGGCAATGGTGGTGGTCTTGCCGCTGCCGGTAGCGCCACAGATGAGGAAGAGACCATTTTTAGCTTCGAGGAAAGATTTCATCACCGCTGGCGGCACGCCTAGATCCTCCGGGCGGGGGATCTTCGTGGGCAGCAGCCGGAGCACCCAGCGGAAGCGGCCCTTCGTCGTCATGCGATTGACCCGGAAACGCATCCCGCCAAACGACATCGCATAATCCAGCGATCCCGGAGTGACCTGCATGGCCTGCTCTGGGTGATAGACGAACGAATCGTAGTTTAGTTTCCCATTCTGTTTGAAGCAGATAGGCTCCCACGGAGTGATGTAAAAATCACTAATCCCCGTGAGCTGCGAGATCTGTGCGATGCGTTGCCCGAGCTGGCTCTGTTCGTCGATATAATCCATATCTGGTGCGGTCTGAAAAAATGGTAAAAAAGTAAGGTCTTGTGAAATAATACAGGTTTCCGCGTTGTTTGCAATATTAAAATTATGGAAATTTTATTGATTCAAATTTGTTGTTGCCAGATTTAGTCCGTTGCCACGATTTTCCCAGCCTTCCACGCCTGAAGATAGCTCCCCGTTCAGACCGTCGGAGGCCCATTTTCCTGGAGGCTTTTTAAAAGGATCAAATTTGGGTATCAAAGAGCGAAACAACACAGGATCTAAAAACTATAATTATTATAAAGATTTGACTTGAAAAAAGGTTCGGATTCATGTAAGATTTCATAATTACCATAATATTGGCGTCCGTCCTGCCAGCTTTGCCATCCGCTCGACTAGGCCCCTTTGCCCCCGACATTTTAAACCGACCCGACCATCACCCCCGTAAACCGTATGAATCAAAAGTCTCTCCCGCCCTCAACCACCGCCGCTCTGCGCGCCTGTTTGCTTGCTAGTATTGGTATCCTCCACACTGCCCACGGTGCCTCTGGCGTGGTGGTAGAAGAGACGACTGCCAACCGGGATCAGGCGCTGGTGCAACCGAACCCCATCGCCTATGACCGGGAGGCGGAACGTCTCCGCGCGGAGCCCTTGCAGGACTATGTGATGGAACGTGCCGTGCTCTCGGATGTTCTCCGCGCTCTGGCCACCGATGCTAAGTTAAACTACATTGCCTTGGACGAGGGCGCAGAATCTGATAACACCCTGGTCACGATCCATTTAAAACAGTCCCCCTTCACAGCCCTGGAGACCGTGGCCAATCACTTTGGCGTGGCCCTGATCTTGGATGGCGGCGTGTGGTTCATGCGCCCGTTTGACGATAAGCAAGTGCTCGGGCGGAACTATCGGCTGAACTTCAACCTAACGGAGGAAGTGGACTTCGGCAGCACGGGTAGTGAGGCCCTGAGTGCTGGGGGCGGTGGAGGAGGTGGCGCTAGCAGCAGTGGCGGCGGCGGTGGCAGCGGTGGCAGCGGCGGAAGTGGCGAGATCGGCGTGAGAAGCAGCGGTGGAGATATGGTGTCCAAGAAGGCGGATACGCTGATGGACAATTTAAAGGCCATTCTGAACATCCCGACTCATGGCTACGAAGCCCGGGTGGAGGGGGAGGTGTCCGTGGCGGATTTCGGTAAAAACAAGCTCATGGTGCCGCTCAAGGGAGGCGTGGAGAGCGACACCGCCATAGAAAATAAAAAGTCTGACAGTAAGCAGGGGAAAGCCGCAGTGGCGTGGAACTCGGATAGCAACAGTTTCTTTGTCGTCGCCACGCGTCAGCAACACCAGTTAGTGGAAGCCTACCTCAACTCCTTCGACAAGAAACAGTATCTGCTAGGGGTCGAAATCAAATTCTACGAAACCAGCCGTGATCCCCGCAGCCAGATGGGTGTGGATTGGTCCAGTTGGGGGGAAGGAGGCATCTCTCTGGCTCCGCAGGGGACAGAATTATTTAATAAGGTCACCACCCCATTTCTCAATGTCCTGGCTCCTCATAGCATGATTCTGGATGCCTCCAAGATGGCTGCCAAACTCCAGTTTCTCTCCCGTGACAGCGCAGGTAAATTCACCAGCTATCCCCGCGTGGTGACGCTAAATAACCGCCCCGTGCAGATCAAAAGCGTGGTGAACCAACCCATCCTCTCCAGCACTTCCAGCGTCAATTCCACGATCGGCGGCACCAGCACTCAGAGCGTGCAGTATCTGCCCATCGGCACCTCCATTGCCGTTGTGCCCAAGCGCATGGAAGGGGATAAAGTGAACCTCCATTTGAAGCTCACCGTCAGCACTATTGCAGGCACCGAGTTCGTGGGTGGCAACAAATATCCCATCACCAGTACCCGTTCTTTCCAGAATCAAACCATCGTGGATAACGGCTATACCGTCGCCATCGCAGGTCTGGATGAAGCCCTGGACACTCAAGAAGGCACCGGCATCCCCATCCTTTCTAAGATCCCCTTCGCTGGCTGGGCCTTCAAAAACAAGGTGCATGATACCACCAAGAAAAACATGATGATCTTCATCACGCCCACCATCTTAGACTCCAATGGCAATGGCGTGGGCATGAGTCCAGTCTCAGAACTGCCCCGCTTCAAAGGTGACCTCCCCCGCAATGCTCCCCAAATTTATACCGACGGCAGCCTCATCGGCGGGCCGAAGAAGATGGGCGAGGCCGTCCTTTGGGTCGATCAATCCGTGCGGAAAATCTCCGAGATCCTTACGGAAGGCCGGGCGGAGCCGGCCCATCGCGAGGAGCTCTCCCGCCTGGATGACGTCGTCCAAGCCCTCACGAATTACCTGCCCGCCTGCCAACAATCCCTCTCCCCAGAGCGCGTCTCACTCATGCACGGCCAACTCAACGGCCTAGCCAATCGCATCAGCACGCTGAAATCCTGCTACCGCCAAAACCATGTGAACGGCCTGGGCTATAGCGAGAAATGTGACCGCTAAACCAAGCTGCCGCCCATGCGCATCCTGATCCACGATTACGCGGGCCACCCCTTTGCAGTGGAGCTGAGCCGTCGCCTCGCCCAGGCCGGGCACCACGTGCTGCATGGTTACGCCGGGGCGCTGCAAACGCCCCGTGGAGACCTCGCCCCGCGCCCGGATGATCCGCCGACATTTACCTGTCAGCAGATCGCCATGAACGCAGAATACATCCAGTTTAAATACCACTTTGCCAAACGTCGCAAAATGGAAATGGCCTACGGCCAGCGTTGTGCTGAACTCATCCACGAATGGCGTCCAGACATCGTCCTTTCCGCCAATACGCCCACGGAAACTCAGCAGTTCCTCCTCACCGCTAGCAAGGTCATCTCCGCCCGCTTCATCTTGTGGATCCAAGACTTTTACAGTCTAGCCGTGGATAAATTAGTCCGCAAAAAGCTCCCGCTCGTCGGACGCTTTATCGGGCAATATTACAAGCGCATGGAGCGCGCCCAGTTTCGCGCTAGCGACCACATCGTCACCATCACAGATGATTTCCTGCCCATCCTGGCGCAGGAATTCGGCGTCTCCACCCGCCGCGTCACCACCATTCCTAACTGGGCCCCCATTGAAAATTTACCCCTCACGCCCAAGCGCAATCCGTGGTCCGAACAGTTCGGCATGGCAGACCACTTCGTCTTCCTTTATAGCGGCACGTTAGGCATGAAGCATAACCCGGATCTCCTCCTCCAGTTAGCGCTCCGCTTCCAAGACCGCCCCCACGTCCAAGTGCTCGTCATTTCGGAGGGGCTCGGAGCCGCTTGGCTGCTGGAGCAGAAACATCGCCTAGCATTAAAGAACATCCACTTGCTCAGCTACCAGCCTTTCCCCACCCTGCCGCAAGTCATGGCCACGGGTGATGTCTTGCTAGCCGTGTTAGAAGAAGACGCTGGCATCTTCTCCGTTCCCTCCAAAGTCCTCACCTACCTCTGCGCCCAGCGCCCCTTGCTGCTGGCCGTCCCCAACGTCAACCTAGCCGCTAGGATCATCCAGGAAAATGCCGCCGGACTCACCGTCGCCCCCGCCGATACTCCCGGCTTCCTAGCCGCTGCGGAGCGCCTCTACGCAGACTCCACCCTGGCCACCGCCTGCGGCCAGCGCGCGCGCACTTACGCGGAGGAACATTTCACCTTAGAAGCCATCGCCCAGCGCTTCACCCACGTCCTCGGCATCCCCGCGCTGCCCGCCGTGGTGGACCGGCCCACTCTCCTGGAAGTGGCGCGCGCGTAGCTGGCCACCTGCGGCATTGCGGCCTTGCAGGCTGGCCCTTCCAGGCCAGGACTGCCTCATGCCGCGCCCCGTCTTACTCCTACTCTTCCTCCTCTTCCCCGCCTCGTCTCTGCTCGCAGCAGACGAGCCGCCCCTGAACATCCTCGTGCTCCTAGCCGATGACTGGCGCTACGATACCCTGCACGTCGCAGGTAATCCCATCGTGCAAACCCCCCGGCTGGATGCCTTGGCCAGCACTGGCCACCGCTTCACTCAGGCCTGCGTGACCACCGCCATCTGTGGCGTCAGCCGCGCCACCTTGATGACCGGCCAATACATGTCCCGCCATGGGAATCCGGCCTTCCAGGCTTGGCAGACGCCCTGGGCGCAGACGTATCCCGGCCTCCTGCGGGACCACGGCTACTACGTCGGCCACGTGGGGAAATGGCATAATGGAAAATTTCCCGCAGAGCATTTCGACTTCGGGCGCGCCTACTCCGGCACTCACTGGATTCAGGAACCGGACGGCACCCGCATCCACGTCACCCAGAAGAACGAGAACGACGCCCTCACCTTCCTGCGCACCCGCCCCACCGGGAAACCCTTCTGCCTCACCCTCGCCTTCTTCGCCACCCATGCGGAAGACCAGAACCCACTGCAATATTTACCCCAGCCCAGCAGCCTGCCGCTCTATGCGG
>JAYVOP010000116.1:0-26430 GCA_043757865.1 Verrucomicrobiales bacterium
AGCACCAGATAGGGATGGCGCAGGTGCGTATAGGCCAGCCAGCCGAATCCTAACGCGGGCAACGCGGGCACCAAGATCCACCACCACGCGGGCTGGAGGAAATTATGATAATAGCACGCCCCGGCCACCACGGCGGCCAGCAGTAGTCCCAAGCTCCACGCCAGCATCACCAGCGCTTGGTGCGCGCGGGTGAAACGGAGTTCGATCACGTGGTCAGATTTGATCATCGGCGGGCTTAGTTTCCCCCCGCGCCTAATAACGGCACCACTGAGCCATCCGGCATCACACAGAGCTGGCCCTGGCCATGGAAATCACTCCGCTCCAGCACCCACGGCTGCTTCCAGCGGTAGGGGGTGTCGCTCCCCTCATCGAAGTCTGTGAGATTATAGCTGCTTTCGTGCTCCGCGCGTTCTTTGCCTTCTTTCTTCCGGGCCCGTTCGTCGGTGGGGCACAGCCAATCCGACTGCCCATTGGCTCCGTATTCTTTTAAAGTCTTCTGCCACCATGCCCAGTGCTGGTCTTCATCCGCCGTTTCTAACTCCTCCGGCATCTGCGGCCACTCATGATTGGACCCCAGGTAGTTCGAGAGCACGACATGGAGGTTCTTCATACGCTCAATGCACACGCCGCGCTCTGCGATGCGGATGAATTTGGCATAGGAGCCGGCCCCGACGGCCACGAGGACGGAAATAATCGCGATAGTCACGAGGAGTTCGATCAATGTGTAGCCGCGAGCGTTCAATATTTGCAGGCGTTTCTTGTGCAGACGTTTCATAAGGAAAGGGGGAGGGAGAACTGGGCCGGGCGGCCCGCAGGACGCTGGCTTACACATAAAGTCGGCGCTGGGCAATCGTATCTTAGGGGAATTCCCGAGGTGGGTCATTTGGCGGAGCGCCTCCGCGGGCGGCGGCGTGGGGCCAGGAGTCCGCCCGCCGCCAGGAGGCTCAGCACGCTGGGCTCGGGGATGGCGGCCAGTCCCGTTTGGAGCGTGATCCAGTCCGTATAAAGATTCAGGCGGGAGGCTCCGCTGAGTTCCCCGTAGTCCGAATTACTCGTGGGGTCGGTGGTAAGGTGGGCCCGATAACTGATCACGCCCACCAGCCCCACGCCCTCTAAATAAACGCCCCCACCGCTGTCACCCGGAGTCACATTTCCCTCGAGAGGGGTGGGCGCGGGATCCGAGTCGGCAATGGAGTTGCTGCTTCCATCGGGGCGATCGAAGTCGCTGAACATGGAGCTAATCACCAACCCCAGCGTAGGGCCGAAGCCATCAATGTTGTTGGTGAATCCGCGCAGTGTGCCCGGCGGCCCCACCGCCCCGGTGCGGCCCGTGCCGCCTTGGCCGTAGCCTACCCAGGTGGTGCTGTGCCCTAGCAATACGGCATCGTCCGTCAGCGCTACCATGCTGGCGGGCGTCACTCCTAGCACTGCGCTGGAGAGTTCCACCAGCCCCACATCATGCAGATCTCCGCCAAAGACATAGCCGGGAAAGGTGAGCGCCCGGAGGATCGGGTAGCTCTGCCCACCCAGCGCAAAGGTGCCGGTGCCAGAGCCTTTGAAGAAAGCCACATGGCCCGCCGTCAGCACCCACCGTCCGCCAATGTAAGTGCCGGAGCCATTCAACCCCGAGCCGAACACCTGCCCCACCTCGGGATGGGTGGCGCCTAAGGCCCGATACTGCGCATCCGTCACCGCCGGGGCATCGATCGGGTCCAGGATGGTAGCCGCCCGGAGGAACGGTGCCGTGGCCAAGGACGCCAGGAGGAGAGAGGGCAACAAAGGACTGGAGAATGAGCAATGCATGATCCTCAGGAGCTAGCATGATCTGGAATCTGCGGGCAACTAAAATTGTGGCTGGGGTGCAAACGGGGTGCCGGATCAAAAAAGTGCCGCGGGCGGCCCACTGTTCCATCTTGTGGCATCCGTGAGTGGGAACTTGCCCTGCGCGGCGGAGCGGCCATGCTCCGGGCACTATGAGTACCGTTACCGCTGAACAATATGAAAGAGTGCCCACCGTGATCTATGCCACGGCGCAGGAGGCTTGTGTGGCCTTGGCGCAGGAGGTGCGGGCGTTAATCCTGAGCCGCCAAGCGGCGGGTAAGAGGGCTGTGCTCGGACTCGCCACCGGCTCTACGCCCGTGCCCTTTTACCGTGAACTGATCCGACTGCACCAGGAGGAGGGGCTCAGTTTCCAGAATGTGATCACGTTTAATCTGGACGAATACTTCGGCCTGGGGCGGGATCACCCAGAGAGCTACTGGCATTTCATGCACACGCAGTTGTTCGCTCACATTGATGTGCCTGCCGCGCAGATCCACGTGCCGGATGGCAGGGTGGCCATGGAGGAAGTCTTCGCTAGCTGTGAGCAGTATGAAGCGCGCATGGTGGCGGCGGGGGGGATTGATTTGCAGATCTTGGGGATCGGGCGCACCGGGCACATCGGCTTCAATGAGCCGGGATCCAGCAAGATTTCCCGCACCCGGTTGATCGCCCTGGATCACCTGACGCGGCGGGATGCGGCCAGTGATTTCCAGGGGGAGGAGAATGTCCCCCGCTTCGCCATTACCATGGGGGTGGGCACCATTTTAAAGGCGCGCGCACTGGCGCTCTTAGCCTGGGGGGAGAACAAGGCGGCCATCGTGCAGCAGGCGGTGGAAGGCCCGCAGACGGAGAGCATTTCCGCCAGCTTTCTCCAAGGCCATCCCGCCGCGCGCTTCCTTTTAAATAGTGCCGCCGCCGCGCAGCTTACGCGCATTCGCTTGCCATGGTTGGTCGGCCCGGTGGCCTGGACGGAGGCGGAGAAACGCCGCGCAGTGTGTTGGCTAGCAGAGAAAGTGGACAAGCCCATTCTCAAGCTCCTGGCCGGGGAATATAACGAGAACGGTATGGGCGAACTGGTCACGGGGCACGATGGCGCGTACCAACTGAATATCAAAATTTTCAACGTCCAGCAGCACACCATCAGCGGCTGGCCGGGTGGGAAGGCGCAGGCGGATGATACGAATCGGCCCGTGAAAAATCATCCGCCGCAGAAGACCATCCTCATCATGGCCCCCGAGCCTGAGGACGATGTGCTGGGCATGGGCGGCACGCTGGAGCGGCTGGTGGCGCAGGGGCACCGCGTGGAAGTGGTGTGCCTAACGAGTGGAGATCTGCGGGTGACGGATGCGGAGGCCAGCCGCTTTGCCCAAGTGCTCGAGGAAACTGCGCGGGAGCAATCCGGCTGGGCAGAGCAGGCGGCGTATGCCACGCAGTTGCTCCAGGAGATCACTGCCAAAGGCCCCTTCGGCCTGCCTTCAGCAGAGCTGCGGCAGCTCAAAGCCCGCATCCGCCGTGGCGAGACGCGGGATGCGGAGGCGAATCAAGGCGTGACTGCGGTGAGCTTTCTGGACCTCCCTTTCTATGCCAAAGGCCGCTACCGGAATTTCATTCTCACAGACGACGACATCGACCGCGTGCGGGCGGTGATCGAGCGCGTGCAGCCCCAGCTCATCTTTGCCACGGGAAATCTAGCCGACCCTAGCAGCGTGCAGGGCTTGGCCTTCCGCGCGCTGCGTTTAGCCCTGGAGGCCGCCCACAGCACGGCCAAGGTGTGGCTCTACCGTGGGCATCAGAAGGAATGCGCCCCGCATGAGATCGAAATGGCCGTGCCCATGAGCCCAGATCAACTGCAACGAAAGCTCAACGCCATGCGGAAATTCCACACCCAGAACCTACCAGAACTCTTGGAGGGCCAGCAGAACAAGCACACCGCCGCCGCCTACGATGCGCTGGGCATGGCCGAGTATGAAGCCATTGAGGCCTTTCAGAAATACGCGCGGTGAGACGTGCAGGGCGGCTTAACGCTCCGCTGTCATTCACGGGGCGGGGCCATGAGCGCCCATAAGTGGTGCTCTGTGCGGAGGTAGAGGTGGTTCCCAGAGAGCGCGGGGGTGGCGTAGATGGGCGCTTTGAAATCATGGGTGGAGAGAACTTTCAGCAGGGAGCCAGCTTGGAGGATGCACACTACGCCGTTCACGGAGGCCGTGAGGATTTTATCCCCGGCTGCGATGGGGGACGCGATGTATTGGCCCGGGGCGGGGAGGCGCTCCCGGTAGATTTCTTGGCCCGTGGCGGCGGTGAGACACGTGAGGAGGCCGCCGTCCCGCAGGAGGTAGAGATTGCCTAGCAGATAGAGCAGCGAGGGCGTTTCCGGGAGGCCTCGTTGGAGTTCCCAGGCTACATGGGCAGGCCGGGCATCGTCCTGGGCCCCTGGGCGCAGGGCCACTAGACTGGGGTGACTGATGTTTATAAATGCCGCCACGCCCACCAGCCATTCCGCGGCGGTAACGATGTTATCGTGGTCGCGATCAAACATTTTCAGGAGCTTTTCCACGTCCTTGATGGGCATCTTATAGCCGGGATTATCCTTCGGTAATTCCGGGCGTTGGATGAAGCCGAAGCCCTCCGTCATTTCCTCCCGCTGAATCTGGCCATCGTGATTGCGATCAAATTCTTGTAACGTCGTGTTCCAGGTGAGGGTGGCGTCAAAGGCCTCGTCCCCGCGTCCGCCCAAGGCCGAGGTGCCCGCAAAGAGCAGCCCCTCACCCATGACGGGCACGCCCACGGTCTCTGGGGAAAAGCCGCCCGCCCACCATTTTTCCTCACCCGTAGCGGGATGGTAGGCGGTGAGACGCTTGGAGCCGAGGACGATCAATTGCTCCTGCCAAATCATCGGCGTGGACCATCCAGACTTGAATAATGGCCGTGGCTGCACCCAGAGATGTGCTCCCGTGTCCTTCTGAAATGCGATCATGCGAGATCCGCCGCCGTCATCATCGAGGACGAGGATTACGGAGTCTTGGTAGAGCACGGGGGAGGTGGCCATACCGTATTTGCTTTTCGGAGCGGAGATTTTTTCCTCCCACACGAGGTGGCCCGCATGGTCATAACAGATCAGGCCGTAGGTGCCGAAATAAACATAAACGTGCGCAGCATCCGCCGCTGGGGTAGATGCTGCGGGATTATTCAGGGTATGGAAATCGCCCGTGGTGGTGCTGGTCACGCGCTGCTGCCATTTGCTAGCGCCCGTATTGCGGTCGATGGCGAGAGTGCTTAATTCCTTACTGGTGGCTGGATCGTGAGCGGTGAGGAAAATGAGGTCTTGCCATATCACAGGCGATGAATGGCCCGGTGGCAGCTCTATTTTCCAGGCCGCCGATGGCTCCGGGCCGAAATCTGCCGGCAAGGTGGCGTCCGCTGCCACGCCTTGGCCGTTCGGGCCACGGAATTGATTCCACAGCGTTTCCGCCGAAAGGCTGCCACTCAGGGCCAAGACGCTAAACCAGAGCCATTTCATAGGGCGCAAGCGACTTGTCCCAGACTGCGCGCCCGCTGGAGCAACGGGGCATTTTTCGCTCTTTTATACTCCACCATAGTGCTTTGGTAGAGGTCTAGATTGGCGCGTTGTTCCTCCTCATCCATCGCCCCGTAGAGATCCCAGAGGGTATTCACGCCGTGCGGATCTTGCCGGTATTGAAGTTCTTCGGCGGCTTGTTCTAGGCGGTGGAGCGTGCGCAGGACAGAGGGTGGACGGTGCGCGGTCAAGTGCCCTAGCAGCGTATCATGGAGATAGACGGTGCGGTCTCGGGCGGATTTTAAAAACGAGTCTGCCACCACCACATCAATGATCTGGCCCTGCTGCCAGACGGCTCCGAGCGCACAGACGCCTAAGTCACAATGATCCAACACGCGGGGGATTCCCAGTTCGTTGAGGTTTTGATAGTTGAGTTCTAACAGAATATCCGAGCGCGTGAATTTGATGCAAAATGGAGCGAAGTCACACAGCATCCGCGCGCCCGCTCGGAGCAGATCAGCGGTCAGTTGCTCCCGTTTTTTGCGATTCCGCACCCAGAGATCCAAATCATACACTGGCAGCGCAGGGTTCAGCAGAGACTTATAGACCCCGCCGCACAGGAAGACCTCATCCGCGAACTCCACACCGCGCAACAACGGTGCGAGCTTGGATTTTGCGTGACGCGCGATCTGGGATTGCAAATTCATCGAAGATAAAAATCGTAAATATTATGGACAATTCCACTCTTAACTAAAAGCCTATTATGGAAAGAGCTATTTAGGAAAATTACGAAAGACTGGGTGGAATTATTATGGCTACTGTTCATAGGGTTCCTTTCATCGTAAACATCATTCATATCCCATGAGTCAGCCCCCTTCGCCCCTTCAACCTTTCCCTCATTTTGCGGGGATCAGCGGCATTTACGTAATGCACTTGGCCAAAAATCCTGAGCGCAAAACTGCGCTGCTCCGGGCGCTGCACCAATTTTCGATCTCGCCAGCGGCCCTCAATTTCATCGATGCGGTGGATGGTCGGGAGTTCCTAGCGAAGATCCAGCATCCGCCCCAGACCCCCGTCACGCTGGATGAGGTTCTGCGAGTCAATGCCGCCCTCCAGCAAGAAAAAGTGCTGGCCCAAACGCTCTATACCATGCGCTGGCATCAGAAGGTCAATTACCTAACATTAGGAGAGATCGGCGTGGCCCTTAGCGCCACCAAGGCGTTTCATCAGATGGTGAAAAACAAGGATGCGGCGGGCCTCCTGCTAGAGGATGACGTGCAATTTAACGATGATTTCCCCAGTCGCCTAGCCGCCGTCATGGTGAACCTACCACCGGAGTGGGATGTCCTTTCGCTCTCTTGGCTCAAGCATCCCACCCCGCAACCCGGGATCGAGGTCAATGCAGAATTAATGATTCCCTATCAATCTTTTTATTATCAACAACGCGGCGTTTATCTCGGGCTAGAGTCGCTCATTTTCAGTAAAAATGGAGCCAAAAAAATGTTGCGCTACCTGCATCCGCTGGATATGCCGTGGTCATTGAAAATAGATACCTTAAAAAACCTGGGCATCCTCAATTTCTATGCTGTTAAAGTCCCCCTGACCCGTCAAGACCAGACCTTTGCCAGCGACATCCAAACCCAGGTAGTGCTTTACTAACCCCGCATGAATAAGCCAAAAAAAATGAGCCGCTGGCTCAAGGATGACGACTATCTACGGTGTCACCGCGCCTTTCGGAAACATTCAGATGAGTGGGAGGTGCTGCAAGCCCACGTGCGCGCGTTAGGCTTTTTCCAGAACCTTTCCGCTCCCGCACCGCAAATCCTTAGCGTGGGCTGCGGCAGCGGAGAAATGGATCTGCCTTGGCTAGCAGAACTCGCCCAGCGGGGTGCTCCCGGGCGCTATACCGCCGTGGAGCCGAATGCTGCCTCCGTGGAGAAATTCACCGCCGCAGCAGTTCCGTTTCTGCATCCAGGCTCAGTGCAACTAGACGTGCGGGGGCAGAAATATGAAGATTTTCGCCCGCCTGCACCGCTGGATCGCATCATGTTCATGCACTCGCTCTACCATTTTCCAGATCGGCTAGGCATGTTGCACAAGGCCCTTCAAGAGTTAGCCCCAGGCGGGCGGATCTTAGTCTGTGTGAGTGATGACGATGGCCTGCCCCGTTATAAAACGGCCGTTTATCAGCAGATCGAAATGCCTGCCCAATCCCAGTATTTTCCCGGCAACGATCTCCGCCGTATCGTGGACGAACTCGGCTGTCCCTGCACCTTCACGCAGGCCACTGTCAGCATTGATGTCACAGAATGTCCACAGCTCACTTCAGATGGAATCTCCTTGTTAGACTTTTGCTTTCTCTGCCGTTTTGAAGCGCTCTCAGAAGCGCAGCAGCAGACGGCTCTAGCAGAATTACCCCGCCATCTGGTGAGTGCAGGCGGGCGGCACATTTTAAAACAGACGACGTTGTTTGCGGAACTTCAGGGCGCTCCCAAGGGGCCGGGACTTTCCGCCTAGCAATGAGAAGACTGCCGGATATTTAGGTCTCCCTACCCCAGTGCCTTGACCATGATCTTGCTATTGCGCCCGCTTTTTTCCAGCTTCAACCGCCGGGCGGGAGGCAGGTCCGCAGCGGTCCAGGGGCTGAAGCCTAACTTGTGCTCAAAGTAGTCATACGCCTGCGTGCTCAGGGCAAAGAGCCGCACCGCTTGCAGGTCCCGGGCGCGTTTCTCTGCAAAGCGCACCAACCGCGTGCCATAGCCTTGGCCCTCGTGGGACTTCCGCGTGTAGAGGCAGCCGAGTTCTGCGAGCCGCATTTCTGGATAGAGATGGATGGCGACGAGACCCAGGAGATTCCCATCCACTTCGAGGACGAAATAGTCTTGCAGCCGCTCCCGGATTTCTTGGCGGTTCCGCTGCACTAACTCATGGTCATTGACCGCCTGCTGGATCATGGAAAGGATGGCGGGGATGTCTGACCGCCGCGCGGGGCGGATCTGCTGGTAGGCATCTGCATAGATCATGGTGCCCACGCCTTCATTGCTAAACAGCTCGCCCAGCAGCGCCTCATCCAGCCGCCCATCTACGAAATGCACGCGCGGCACACCGCTCTTACAGGCACGTGCGGCGGTGCGTAGTTGGTGCACGCGGGAGGCGTCCGCCGCGTTCGGAAATTTTCCCGCTAGGGCCAGCGCCTCCGCCACGGAGAACTGCCGCACGGGCCGGCCTTCCGTCTGCCAGGACGTTTCCGTGCCTACGATCAGCAGCTTGGCGGCCTTTAATTCCACCGCCACTTGAGCCGCCACCGTGGCGGAATTCAGCCGCACAGTGCGCCCCTGCCGATCATACCCTAACGGGGCCACGATGGGCAGCATCCCTTGATCGATCAAGCGTTGCAGCATGTGCTCATCTACGCGGTCGATGGTCCCCGTGTGCTGGAAATCTAGCCCATGGATCACCCCAGCGGGATGCCCGATAACGGCATTCGTCAACGCGGCTTGGAGATCCACCGTGGTCAGATGCTGCATCAGTTGAGAGCTGAGCCGAGCCGTGGCATCAATGGCGATCTGCAAGGTGGCCTCGTCCGTAGGCCCCAGCCCATCCATGCTGGAGAGCACCACGCCCTGCCGGGCGGCCATGGCCTCCATCTGGTGCCGCGCTCCGTAAACGATGACCACATGGATGCTCAGAGAGTTTAGCACCGCCAAGTCCATGAGCACATTGGCAAAATTCTCCGAGTCCATGACCTCTCCCTCGAGGAGGACCACAAACGTCTGGCCACGGAACTGTGGCACATAGCGGAGGATGCCACGGAGATCGTCAAATTTCATCGTTGAGGGAAAGAGCAGGGAAATCAGGTGAAGGCTGGAGGGGCCAGCCAGGAGAAGGAGGAAAGCGCACCCTGCCGATGCGCCGGGAAAAATCAAGCCCCAGACCAGCCCCAGCAGCACCCAGGATTGAGCGCAGGGCCGTAAATCCCTCATTTAACTAATCAGCAGCAAGCGAGGAGGCCCCCCCGCTGCCTGCGCAGGCGCGCGGTGCAAGCACGGCGGCACCGGACAGCCAGGATAGGCAATCGCGATGCGCCAGAGATTCCCGATGCCAAAAGAGTAGGGCCTCGCCCCCGGCAAGGGAGCGTAATGCAGATCATAACATTCCTCCGCCAAGTAAGCGGCAAACTCCGCATCATCCGCCCCGCCATACCCTGCTAACAACGCCGCGCGCGTGGCCGGATGCAGAATGCGCTGCTGCGCCTCCTCATTCCGCAGGCCCTCCGAAGGCGCGCCCAGATACGTGCAGAGAAACGTCTCCGCCGCCACCGGAGCACTATCCGCATGGAAGGAATACACATCCACCGGCACGGGCCCCGGCTCCGTTTCCTGAGGATACGCCAGGATGCAATCCAGCAGCGGCTCCAGCCCGTGCGCGTGCAGCAGGTCTTGGTCTGCGAGCAGCACCTCCCGCGCTAGCTCGCCCGCCGCGCTCAGCGTCAGCCCCCGCAGCCAGCCCTCCTCCACGGGCTCCCGCCCCTCCTTCAACTGCATCCGCGCCACGATCTCCGCAAAGTCTCCCGCCAGCTCCCGTGGCCAACACAGCGCATTGCAGTCACCGGCAAACGGCGTGCCCACCAGCTCCGCCCAGCTCTGCACCAACCGCACGCGCTGATCTCCAGCCGGGGTGAATGAATTAGGATTGAGACGCATAAAAAAGTGCCATGGGTGCGCCAAATCCCCCACAGGGCAAGCATAAATCCTCCGCCCGCTCCCGTCAGTTAGCCGCACCCACCCGGCTACTCCACCGGGGAAAACGCCACTTTTTCTGCAAAACCGACGTTCTACTTGCATTCTGGTTTCGGCACACTAGTCTCATCGCCCGTCTCCTTCCGGCCTGCCCGGAAACACGCTCCTGCGCCCCTGCGCATGTCGTTGCTCAGCAACGACTTTCTACCGTGTCCACCCCTTCCATCTCCCTTCTAGAACCATCCCCGCCATGAAAGAAAACATCCATCCTAACTACGTTGACACCACCATCAGTTGCACCTGTGGCACCACGTATCACACCCGTTCTACCAGCAAGGAACTCAGCGTCGGTATCTGCGCTGCCTGCCATCCTTACTTCACGGGCGAGCATAAATTGATCGACACCGCAGGCCGCGTGGACAAGTTCAATAAGCGCTTCGGTGCTGCCACCCTGCGGCGTTCCGCTCCTAAGCTAGCCAGCGCCTAGCTCCAGCGTCATCCATTTCTAACGGCATCTGTCCCCGCATCGGGGCAGATGCCGTTTTGCTATTTCCGCCCGCACGTTCCGCCTCCCTTCTTTTCCCATTTCCCTAGCTCATGGAATACGCTCCACTCATCGCCATCAAACGCCATCGGCTCACCGAGCTAGAGATGGCCATTTCCGATCCTGGCTTTTTTAACGATCAAAAAAAGGCCGGGGATCTGACGCGGGAACATTCCCAGATCAAGAAACTACTGACCGCCTGGGATGCCCATGCCAAGGCCGCAGAAGAGCTGGCGGAGAACCAAGCCATGGCCAAAGAAGACGATGTGGAAATGGCCGAACTAGCCGCTGCGGAGATCCCGGAGCTAGAGGCCCGCATCGCCACCTTAGCTGCGGAGATCCAGTATAATTTACTCCCCCGCGACGCGTTAGAAGATCGGGATGCGCTGGTGGAAATCCGCGCAGGCACGGGCGGCAGCGAGGCCAGCCTCTTTGCCGCCGACCTCCTCCGCATGTATCAACGCTATGCGGAAACGCACGGCTGGAAGATCGAGACCATGGACTCCAGCGGCTCAGATATCGGCGGCTACCGGGAAGTCATCATCAAGGTGAGTGGGGAGGAAGTCTTCCGCCATTTAAAATATGAAAGCGGCGTGCATCGCGTGCAGCGCGTGCCCGTAACTGAGGCCCAAGGCCGCGTCCACACCTCCGCCGCCACCGTGGCCGTGATGCCAGAGGCAGAGGAGATCGACATCGAACTGCGCACGGAAGACGTCCGCATCGAAGTCTGCCGCTCCTCTGGCGCAGGCGGCCAAGGCGTAAATACCACGGACTCCGCCGTGCAAGTGCTGCACATTCCCACTGGCACCATCGTGCGTTGCCAAGATGGCCGCAGCCAGATCAAGAATAAGGAAAAGGCCCTGACCATTCTGCGCTCCCGCTTGCTAGAGAAAAAGCAAAGTGCCGCCTCCGCCGAATATTCCGCGCACCGGAAAAACCTCATCGGCAGTGGCGGGCGGGAGGAAAAAATCCGCACCTATAACTATCCGCAAAACCGCGTCACGGACCACCGCATCGGCATGACGCTCTACAACCTTTCTAACTTCATGGAAGGCGACATCGAAAGCATGGTCAAAGGCCTGCAATCCAGCGAGATGGAAGAACGCATGAAGGAAGCAGGGCTCGTCTAACTCCGCCCCAGCAACAGCACCGCTAGCCAGCCACAGACCAGGGCTAGGAGCCAGAAGCCCACTTTATAAAAGAGCAGTGGATTCCGCACTAACAGCGGTGCCCCAGCATCATGCAGCGGTTGCACTTTTGTGGGATTTGCGAGGTCAAACGCCAGTTCTGAGTAGTGCTGGTAACGCTGTTCTGGAGGAATGGCCAGCGCCCGCGCGATCACGGTATCCAGCCACGGCGGCACGTTAGGATTAAGCCGTGTTACGCGCGGAGCGGTGGCAAACGTGGGGGTCTGGAAACGCTCGATTTCTCCAAACGGCCATTGCTTCGTCAGGGCCTGATACAGCGTCACCCCCACCGCAAAGATCTCCGTGCGCTCACTGACCGCCGCGCCTTGGAAACGCTCTGGTGCTAGGTAGCTGGCGGTCCCCGCGCGCGAGGCCACCGCGAAGAGCGGCGTGGCACTGCCGAGATCCACCAGTTTAAAATCCAGCCGCGCATAGTCACCGATGCATAAAATATTCTCCGGCTTCAAATCCCCATGCGCCAGATCTAGCCGCAATAAAATCTGCATGGCCTCCGCCAGAAATGCTCCCAGCGCCACTGCCGAATCCACGGAAAGCATCCGCTCTAACAAGACCGCCGCTAAGCTAGGCGCATCCACAAACTCCATCACATAGTAACGCGCAGTCTGCCCTGGTGGCTCCCAAGCGTGCACGAAATGGTGCGTGGACACCCGCGTGGCATTCCACGTTTCAAAGGTAAATGCATCCAGATACCGCGCGTGCTCCGCTGCTTCTAAGGGGGCAAATTTCACCACCACCCGCTGCCCGTCTTTCTCTGCTAACCAGACCCGATCCGACCCCTGGAAAGACCTCACCAGCGTATAACCATCCCACTCCAGCCCCTTCTGCAAGGCGGCAGGGATCTCCAGGCTGCGCTCTTTCATGGCGCGTAATTTCCCCGTCTGTTGGATGTCTAGCACCACTGCGCTCATGTCATCTAGAGATTCCACCTGGGCCAGCGCACGGGCGGCATCCACGATGCTAGCCGCAGTCGCCCGGCCTTGCAGCAGGCTCGCCAGCGCTTCCTCACTCACATGATTGGACACTCCGTCTGAGCAGAGCAGGACCACATCTCCGTCCTGGAGTTCCCGCGTGAAGCCGTGGGGCTCCACCACCTCCGTCATTCCTAACGCCTGCGTCAGCATACTCGTTTGCAGCGTATCCACATGCGCCACGGATAAAGTTTCCAGCACGCCCGCCCGCCACAGATACACCGACGAATCCCCTAGATTTAGTCCCCAGAGCCGATCGCCCTCGATCACCACCACCGCCAACGTAGCCACCATTTCCACACGCTCAAAGCGTGCTCGGCTCTCTTGATACAGCGCACGATTCAAGACCCGCGTGCATTCTAACACGGCGCGTTCCGGCTCCCATGACCGGGGCCGCGCGCGGTAATGCTGCGGCAGCGTCTCCACCGCCCGCACTGCGGCCTCCCGCGCGGGCTTGCCCGTGCCAGCGCCATCGCAGAGCACCGCCATGACCGTTTGCTCCCAGGTCTGCACCGTAAATGCATCCGCAGAGGGCGTGCCTTCCGTGCGCGGAAGGCCATGAGTCGTCGATCTAATTTTCAAATATAAGGGTGGTTTGGGAAAGGCCCACCCTACAGCGCAAGACCGTGGCCTGACATCCAAAAAAATTTCCCAAAAACCGCCTTGCCCGGCCCCAGCCTCCACGGAATACTCCCCGCCCCACCGCCTCCCAGCGGCCACCCACCCCCATTTGACCCCATGGAATTGCCTGCCGAACTGATCCAAAAGATCGACGAAATCATCACTCACTACCCTGTTTCCAAACGCAGCGCAGTGCTCTCCGTCCTCCATGTCTGGCAACACCACTTCGGTTATATCAGTGAGGAAGGCGTGACCTGGACCGCCGCCAAGCTGGACCTCCAGCCCGTGCAAGTCTTGGAAGTGGTCACCTTTTACCCCGGCTTCCGTCGCAGTGCCCCAGGGAAATTTCACATCCGCGTTTGCCGCACCCTTTCCTGTGCCATGGCGGGCAGTTATGAGTTGATGGATCAACTCAGTGCGGCGGCCCAGATTGATCGTTCCCACGTGGACCACCATCACCCCATCGCCAAGAGTGCGGATGGGCAATTCAGCATTGAGTTTGCCGAGTGCCTAGCCTCTTGTGGCAGCGGACCCGTGTGTATGTTCAACGATGATTTCTATGAGCAAGTCAGCCCGGCGGCGGCAGCTCAGTTGATCGCAGACTATCAAAAGAAATAAGCCCATGATCGCAGTCGGCATCATCACCATTTCGGATCGTGCCGCCGCTGGTGCCTACGTGGACTTAGGTGGTCCCGCCCTACGTGCTGCTGCGGTGGCCAATGGCTGGACGGTGCAGGCAGAGGCGCTGGTGCCGGACGATCTACCGCAGATCCAAGCCACCATCCGCGCCTTCTCCGCGCAAGGCTGCGGGCTGATCCTGACGACTGGCGGCACAGGCATCGCCCCCCGGGATGTGACGCCAGAAGCCATCCGGGAAATCATGCGCATGGAGATTCCCGGCTTTGGTGAGGCCATGCGGATGCAATCCCTAACCCTCACGCCTAACGCCATTCTCAGCCGCAGCCTGGGTGCGTTAGTAGATCGCTCATTGGTCATCGCGCTGCCCGGCAAACCGCAGGGCGCAGTGGATTGTCTAGGTTTCGTGGCCGGGGCCATTCTCCACACCGTTAAGCTGGCGCAGGGCGTGCCTACTTCCTGCTAGTAACCTCCGCCCGGCTCACTCCCGCATTGGTAAAAAAATGACCAGAACGGCCTCAATGGACGAGCGGGCTAGCCCCACGCACCGCCTACTTTCCACGGGAGCATGGAATCAGCTTGCTTGGTCAGTGGGACACCGTAGGCAGGCAGATGGTAAAACTTCATCGACATTTAGTCGCAGCAATCCACACGGCCCTAGCGGAAATTTTCACAGACGGACTCCCCGCCGAACGCGTGGTGGCCACGGCCTTGCAGGGGCATCCCAAGTGGGGCTCGCGGGATCGGCGGCAGTTTGCGGAGCACGTCTATGAGCTCGTGCGGCATCAGCGCTGGGCCAGCCATTTAGCAGGCAGCTCGGATTGGCCGCAGGTCTGGGCGGCGTGGTTGATGCACCGGGAAATGGCTCAACTGGACGAGCCCTTTGCCGTTGGCCTCACCTTGGAAAGCGTGCAGGCCCGGGCCGCGGAAAGCGTGCCGCTAGCCGTCAGGGAATCTTTCCCAGATTGGCTAGACGCCTTCGGCTCAGCCGCCTACGCCGCCGACTGGCCGCTGCTAGCCCACGCGCTGAATCAGCCTGCCGAGGTCTATCTGCGCGTGAATCGGCTGCGCGCCACTGCGGCGGAAGTGCGGCAAAATTTACAAGAAGAAGGCATCGAGACTACCATCGTGCCGGGCGCGCTAGATGCGCTGCAACTCCAGACGCGCAGACCCTTGCAGAACACGAGCATGTGGCGCATGGGCTGGTGTGAAGTGCAGGATGCAGGCTCCCAACAGATCGCCCCCTTTCTCCACCTAGCTCCCGGCCAAACGGTAGTGGATGGCTGTGCGGGAGCGGGCGGAAAGGCGCTGCACCTAGCCGCCCTCATGCGCAACCAGGGCCGGATCATCGCGCTGGATGTGGTGGCGCGGAAGCTCCAGGAGCTGGAAACGCGCGCCCGGCGGAATGGCGTCACCATAATAGAAACGCAGTTGCTCGATGAAACCTGGTCCGCCCTCACCACGCTCACCGCCCAGGCGGACCGCGTGCTCTTAGATGTGCCGTGCTCCGGCACGGGCGTGATCCGTCGGAAGCCCGACACCAAATGGCGGCTCACGGCTGCGGAAATTACCCGGCTCACTGCACTGCAAACCCGTATTTTAAAGGCCTACAGCGTCATGGTGCGTCCCGGCGGGATGTTGGTCTATGCCACCTGCTCCATCCTGCCACAGGAAAATGAGCAGCAGATAGCCACCTTCCTAGCCAGTGAAAACGGAGCCTGGAAATTAGCCGAATCCCGCCACCTCCGCCCGGACCACGAAGGCTGGGATGGCTTCTACATGGCCCGGCTGGAGCGCGTCCGCTGAGGTCTTGCCGAGAAATGAGGCCGGAGCATCGCCCCGCACGCGCGCCCCGTCGTGTAAAAATCCGATTGCGACGGGGGGAATGCCTCATTAGTGCGCAGGCTGGCCAGGAAATGCTTTCTCCGCCACGATTCCACCCCCGAATTTTTTTGATTGTTGTAACATGAGCAAACCCACTTCCCCGCGTCCTGTGGTGGCGGCAACGCCCCCACCACCAGTGGCTGATGGTCCCGCGTGGAGCGTGGAAAAATCCCGTGAGCTTTACCGCATTGATGCCTGGGGCCACGGCTTTTTTGGCGTGGATGCCCAGGGAGAAGTGACCGTGAAACTGCGCAATGAGGAGGAATCCGCGGAGGTGAGCTTGATGCAGATTCTGCGCAGTCTGCGGAAGAAAAATAAGCATTTCCATCTGCCCGCATTGTTCCGTTTCCCGGATCTGCTCTACGCCCGCATAGCCGAACTTCATGCCGCGTTCCGCGAGGCGATGAAGTCCCAGGGCTATCTGGGGAAATACTGCGGCGTGTATCCCATCAAGGTGAATCAACAGCAACAAGTGGTGGCGGAGATCACAGAATATGGCCGGAAGCATCACTACGGAATCGAAGTGGGCAGCAAGCCGGAACTGCTAGCGGCCCTGGCCTTTATGCAAGACCGCAGCGCGCTGTTAGTGTGTAATGGCTATAAAGATGCGGAATTTATCGATCTGGCGCTCCAGGCGAAAAAGATGGGCTTGCGAGTGATGCTCGTAATCGAAATGCCGCCGGAGTTAGATCTCATTTTAGCACGGGCCAAGGCGTTGAGCATTGAGCCTAACTTGGGCTTGCGCATCAAGCTGTCCACTAAGGGCAGTGGCCACTGGAGTGAGAGCGCAGGGGATCGGAGCCCGTTTGGGTTAAATTTCTCGCAGACCATCAAGGTGGTGGATGAATTGAAGGCGCGGAATAAACTGCATTTATTAAAGATGCTGCACTACCATCAAGGATCGCAAATCCCGAAGATTAGCACGGTGCGGCTAGCGGCTCAGGAGGCGGCCCGGGTCTATGTTAATCTCATCAAGGAGGGGGCTCCGCTGGGGCTGCTCAACCTGGGTGGTGGCTTGGCCGTGGATTACTCCGGGACGCGCAGCGCGGATGATACCAGCATGAATTACACCCTACAGGAATACTGTGCGGATGTGGTGGAAGCGGTGCAGGGGATCATGGATCAAGCCGGGATCGAGCATCCGGACATTGTGACGGAATCTGGGCGGGCAATGGTGGCGTATTACAGCGTGCTTGTGTTTGATGTGCTGGACGTAAATCGCACGGACCGTGGCGAGCCGCTGCCGAAGCTCCCACGCCATGCCCCCGGCACACTGAAGAGTATGATGGAGGTGGTAGAGAACCTGGACAAGTTGAACCTCCAGGAGTCCTATCACGATATTGTCTTCTACCGAGACGAACTGCTAACCCTTTTCCGCACGGGCACGGTGAGCCTGCGGGAACGCGCCATGGGGGATCAGATCTACTGGTCCGTGCTCAATGAGATTAGCCGTCGTTCCCAAGGGCAGCATGAAAGCATGGGCCTGGAGACGAAGCTAGCGGACTTCTACTACGGCAACTTCAGCATGTTCCAGAGCTTACCGGACGCGTGGGCGATCAATCAATTTTTTCCCATCTCTCCGCTGCATCGACTGAATGAGCGCCCGACCCGGAATGCGATCATTTCCGACGTGACCTGCGATTGTGAAGGCCAGTTGAGTTGCTTCATGGACGAGGACGGGGTGAAGCGCACCACCATTCCGCTCCACGAGATCGGGGAAGGGGATGACTATGTGATGGGGGTCTTCCTCGTGGGGGCCTATCAGGAAACCTTGGGAGATCTACATAACCTCCTGGGTGATACCAGCGTGGTCACGGCTCGTCTCAAGGATGGCAATATCGCCTTTTCCCGCCAACTGGCCGGGGATACCTGTGAGGAAGTGCTCTCCTACTTAGAGTATGAACCGAAGCAGCTCCTGAAACGCTTCCGCGCCCTAACGGATTCGGCGGTGGATGCTGGCAAGATTACCGAGGAGGTGGCAGAGAGTTTCTACAAAAACTACCGCGCCAATATCAAGAGCTACACTTACTTTGCGCCCTAGAGTTCTCGCGTATTAGGGGGCTGTGCTGCGGGGTGCTCCCAATCAGCTAGAGAAATGGTGGAGCCTCGCCTTGGCGAACTATTCCGAACGCACCTCCGGGCGGTTAAAGACCCACCTCACTCCACGCAATGCCACGGAGACGTTCACCTACCAGGATGAGAGTAGCGGCGGTGGCTTGCTGCTCTCCAGCAACTGGGGGAATACCACCACCACCACCAATACCGCTTACACCTATGACACGCTCAGCCGCTTGGACACCATCCTCCAATCCGGCAGCGTCACCGGCCACTACTCTAACGTGAGATACACCTACGATGGTTTCAGCCGTAAGGCCACCGAAGCCCAGGGCGTCGTGGGCATCACCATGACCAGCACCAACTTTACCGGCGTCCCCACCGTGGGCTACCAATACGATTCCGATGGCAATTTGGCGCACCTCGTGTATCCAGACGGCACCGTGGTCGATTACACCTACACTAGCCGCAACCAACTCTACCAAGTTTACTCCGACGGAGTGCCCGCCTTGGCCACCTACGGCTATGATGTGGCGGGACGGCCACTTTCCTTGGCTCTAGAGAATTCCGTGAATACCACCACCACCTATGGCACTGCGGGTCAACTCACCTCCGTGCTCCACAGCAAAGCCGCAGCGGCTTCCTTCGATGGCGTGACCTATGGACTCAATGCGCAGAACGACCGCCGCACCGGGATCACCCGCACAGGTGGTTGGAATGATAGTTACGGCTATGACCCTGCGGGTGAAGTCACCAGCGGCACCTACGCCGCAGGCACGACCGCCACCGAGGGCTTTACCTATGATGCCACGGGGAACCGCCTCACCTCCACCAAAAATGGTAGCAGCACCGCTTACAACGCCAATGCGAATGACGGATACACCGCCATCGGTGGACTCACAGAGACCAATGACGATAGCGGGAACCTCACCAGCTTCAATCGTCCCGGCATCAGCGGCACCATAGCCATGACATGGGATGCCGGGGACCAACTCTACACCGCCAGTAATAGCACGGGCAAATCAGAGAAAAATTCCTACGATGCCTTGCACCGCCGCACTCTCAAGCGCGTCTGGTCTGGCGTGAACAACACTGGCACCCTGGAAAAACAAGTCCTCTACCTCTACGATGGCTGGAACATCATCGAAGAAAGGGAATACAACAGCGCCACCACCCTCACCCAACGCACCCGCTACACCTGGGGCCGGGATGTCAGCGGCAGCCTCCAAGGAGCAGGCGGCGTGGGCGGCTTGCTCATGGCAGAAGTCATAACCGTGGCCAGCGGTGTCTCCAGCACGCCCGTGCCACATTACTACCACTACGATGGCAACGGGAACGTCATCGCGCTAACGGATGCCAGCGGCAACAGCGAAGGCCGCTACCGCTACACCGCCTTCGGCACCACCACCCTGACCAGCGGCCTCTCCACCTACGCCACTGCTCAACCCTACCGCTTCAGCACCAAGTATCGCGACACCGAAGTGGAAACCCAGCACGGGATGTATTCGTATGGCTATCGCTACTATTTGCCTGGGATTGGCAGATGGCCTAGTCGAGATCCGATTTGGGAGCGGGGTGGGAGGAATGTTTATGCGATGTGCTCCAACCGATCTATCTCCCTGGTTGATCGGTTAGGGCTAGATGCGCCTGGTCACGTTGGGGGAGGGGATAGAACTCCGACCGATGGCTACTCGAGTTGTACGGATGATGCAGGGAGAAATTGTTGTTGCAATGCAATCCAAGAAGTAGAGCTCCGATCCTCTGACGGTCACAGCTTCCTTTCAATGCCTAATGGAGTTGGTTACGGCCACTACCCTGTAGGTAATAAGTGGCAGGCTAGTTGGGTATTCGGTTCAAGTCCAGGCGAGGTGCCGGGTCATGATGGATCAACTAATCCAGATGATGGAACACATAATCCTCCGCACGATTACGATCCAGAAGCAACAAAGAAATATAAAGCATGTCCAGAAACGCTTTCAAAACTACAAAGTTCAATAGACAACCATAGAAAAGATCCTTATACTGCTGGGAATATAGCCGCCCGCAACTGCACAGGGTGGGCTTGTTCACGGCTAGAGGACTCAGGTATCAAGCCTCCGTTTGCGGGAAACTCGCCTGGTTTGCATCCCAGCGATATGCATCCTCATACCATTCCTCCAGGGCCCGCCCATGCCGCATGGTGAACACATGCTGTTAGTTCTAAATGGAAGAACGCGCGTGCATTTCACAATTAGTAAACAAAATACGCCTATTGGGTGATCGCTATTTCACTACAACCTTGAATCCGATTAATGAAAGCCATAACTACAGTTCTCTGCCTTGTGATCTTGGGCGGCTGCGAAAAAAATGTAAATGCCACAGTTCACGATTCAGAACGTATGAGAATATTGACAAAGGAGCTTGCTGAGCAAGTCAGTGAGACTCTGGACAAAAAAATTAATGAGGATTTTGCGTGGATTCCCCGCCCCAATGGCGGTGAAATTGTTATATCAAATTATGTGGCTTCGCAGGAGGGCGCGATGAAAATCATCAATACACGGGTGAAACAGGAGAACTTAAAGGGATATGACGTGAAAGTGACCGTGAAAAACCGCAAATGATAGAGCCCTGACCTTGTCTCATGTAAAGAAAGACAATTCCTGCTCTTTCTGTAGAGAGGATAGCCAAATGCAACAAAGAAGAGCAAATGAACGTAAAATGAGAAGGGCCTTTACTATGAAGGTAAAACGGGCCAGGCTTAATGAAGGCAAAACGGGCCAGGCTTAATACACACCTGCGTATTTCGACCCGATGCAATTTCCATATCCACTTGGCATCCTCGTCCCACTCAAATCCAACGGTGTTGCACATTAGCCCTAAAAAACCGCAGAGGAATCCTTCAGGGCGGCCACCACAGCGCTCCAGGGAGATTCTACAAAAAGGTAGGCACGGAGCCAGCGGAGGTATTTTAAGCTGCGTTGCGTGAGCCGTTGGAAGTCCTGGTGGCGTAATAGCAAACGCTTCCGCGCCCTAACGGACTCGGCGGTGGATGCTGGCAAGATTACCGAGGAGGGGGTCGAGAGTTTTTACAAAAACTACCGCGCCAATATCAAGAGCTACACTTACTTTGCTCCCTAGTGCTCGCGTCTTAGAGGTCCGTGCTGCGGGGGGCGAGTTTTTTGCTTGGCGGGTGGGGATCTTTCCCCTAGGTTCCCAGTCCCATGCGATTCCTCGGCCATATTTTGCTAGTTTGCGTTACCTTCTGCGGCCCGGTTCGGGCGGAGGAGGAAGCTGAGGCTACCGTGGTGCCGGGGATCCGCCTCACGGCTCCCGATCTGGCCCGGACGACTTCCATGGATGGGCTGTTCACCATTTATGGAGGCAATGCCGAGTTGCGGAGCCAAGTTTACCATGCGGCGGACGAGACGCGCATCCTCCTTTACCGGGCGCTGTCGATGAAGCACCGGAAGGGCATCGTGCCAGCAGAGAAGGGCCACATCCCCATCGTGGTGAATCTCTCAGACCGCTTTGCCACCAGAGGACAGGCTCTCCATGGACGCATTGCCGTGATGCCAGATGACTCCCTTTCCCTCCAGCTAAGCCTCGCCACAGCGGGAGGCTGGGATCGGGTGAAATTTAAAGAAAGCCTCGTTCGCTACCTCCTCGTAGATCTGATGCTGCGCAGAGTGCAGGCGGGAAATCTGAGCGCCAGCACCCACCTGGATCTCCCGGATTGGCTCCACCAAGGGGCCTTGGAACTGATGAATTACTACGACCACGGGCGGCCTACGGAGCTTTTCGCCAGTGTGTTCCGGCTCGGAAAAACCCTAACCATCGAGGAGATCCTGAATGCCGACATCACGAGCCTGGATAACGTCTCCATGGGCATCTACCGCGTCTCCTCCTGTGCCTTCATCCTCATGCTGCTAGAACAACCGGACGGCGTGCAGACGCTGCTAGCCTGCATTGCGGGATTGCCCGCTAACCAGGGAACCATCGCCCATCACTTAGAACAATTTTTCCCCGTGCTGCGGGGTGCTCCCAATCAGCTAGAGAAATGGTGGAGCCTCGCCTTGGCGAACTATTCCGAACGCACCTCTGAGGAATTACTCACCATGCTCCAGTCGGAGGAAGCCCTGGTGCCCTTGCTAGCCATCACCTACCGCACCCAACCTCCTGATAACGCTACGACCAAGAAAACTCTCGCTGAAAAAGTCACCGCCGCCCTCCACAAGCCCACTGCCACCGCCACCGCCGCGCCAGACCAGCCACTCCTGACCACTACCGCGCTGCGGGACTTTCCCACCATCCTCAAACGCCCTGACCACCAAGACCTCTTCCATGCCCAGAGCGATGCCCTCATCGCCCTCTCCCTCCGCGTGCATCCATTCTTCCGCCGCGTCATTGCCGGGTATCAAGAGCAGCTAGGAAAATTAGCCCAAGGCAAGGATCGTGGCGTAGCTGAGGCCCTGGCTGGCCTAGAGAAAAAACGCGCCACCATGCTCACGGATGCCCATGCCACCGAGGATTACCTGGATTGGTATGAGGCCACCCAGCGCACCCACCTCAGTGGAAAATTTACCGATTACCTGAACACCGCCGCCCGCCTCGCCCTCCCCCCCGTGCATCGCACCGATCCGATCACCCGTTACCTGGATGCACTGGAAGCGGAATATAAATGATCCTGGCTGCGATTAGGATCGTGAGCACGTAGCCGCTGCCCCCATCGGCCATCCGCATCCCCGCACGCATCGCCAGCAGCCAGCAGCGCGTGGCGCAAATGCTGGATACCGAACCCCGCCCAGCCAAGCCTGCACCCAAGAATCTCTATCTCGAAAAGCTGCGCCAACTCAATCAGGAACCTGCTGAATGAAAGCCCCAGGGACTATTTGCATGGGCGACCCGTAGAAAATTTCCAATGCAGGCCTCCTATCAACGATTGGCAAAGGGGGCCCCACCGGACACTCACTTGGCCAAGCCAGACCTCATTCTCTAGTGAAGTATTGTGAGAGTTCCGACACCACCTGCACCCAGCGTTTCTTGCCGAGGCGCTCCGTCGGCGTGCCGCTGGTCCATCTGCCCAACTTAAAGCCGTGCTTCGCGCGTCGTTTCCTGCGCATGCATCGCAGCGCCTTGCCAAGGCGCGCACCAGGGGCGAGCCCGCACTATTTTAGAATGCCCCTGCGGCCAGTGTTGCATTTCCCCAGTTCCCTCTCATGCTACGCCCAACCTTATCCCCCACGCTCAGCTATGAAAATCACCCATCTCGCGCTCATCGGTATCGCCCTGCTAGTCGTTGCGGCTGGCGGCCTCCTGCTGGATACTGCCAATGACAAACGCTTTGCTGCCCAGCAGGTAAGGCTGGATGAAATGAACGCCATGCTGCATAAGCTCAGCAAGCCTGCCCCCGCACCAGAGGTGGCGCCGGTGGCTCCCGCGCCCATCCCCGCGCCAGCGCCAGCCGTGAGCGCAGTTCCCGCTCCGCTTAATTCAGCTCCGGTTAAAATGGGGCTCCCCCCAGCAACGGGCCATGCCACCGCTCCCGATCCCGCCCAGCCGAATCCCTCCACCAGCCTTTCCGTGGCTGCGCAGGAAAAGCAGTTGCTCGACGAGGAGTTTGCTAAGCTCAAGGACACCACCGAGTCCACCCAATACTCCCCGATCCAGCTCAAAATCAAGAACCTGCCCGCCATCGCCAAGATTAAGAACTACAATACTGAACTGAGTTTTGTGGAGCTAGATGCAGGAAAGAATCGGAACTTGGAAAAAGGCATGACCTTCAACATCCGCCGGGCCGCCATGTTGGTGGGCAAAGTGACCGTGAGTGACACCATCGAAGACAACAGTTGCATCGCAGACCTGGACAGCCGCACCGTGCCGGTGGGCATCCAGATCCAACCTGGGGATGAACTCGTGCAATACCAGTAAGCCGCTCCCGCCCCCTCATTTCCTAACCCCCACCAAATCCTATTTATGAACCCACCTGAAATCACCGCTTACCTCAAAACTTACTGTGGCTGGAGCGAAGGCGTCCGCGCTGTGATGCGCAAATACAACCTCAGCTTCGAGGAAAAAGACATCATCAAAAACCCTGCCTTCCGTTGGGAGATGGAACAGAAAACAGGCCAATCCCTGAGCCCTTGCGTGGCTGTCAATGGCATTCTCCTAGCCGACGTCAGCGGTGAGGATGTGGAAGGCTATCTGCTGGAAAAAGGCCTCGTCCAAGCCCTGGAAGCGGCGGCGGATGCGCCCACGGATCGGGGCTGTAGCGAGGAACAACACGCCGCAATGCGCCAGGGGGCCAAGGTCCAGTTTATCAACTAACGCCGCCCTCCCTAATGCGTCTCCGTCATCTTCTTTGCGGTGCCATGTTGATGGCAGGCGTTGGTTGTGCCACCGCGCCTGCGGAGGCTCCAGTGATCGAAAACATCAGTGATGCCACCGCCCGCAAGATCGGCCAACGGGTGTGGCAAAACGAATGTGGGGGCTCCGTGGTGGGGCTCACGAGTTGGAATGATAAGGAAAATTTCGCCTCGTTAGGGATCGGGCATTTCATCTGGTATCCCACGGGCACCACAGGTCCATTTGAGGAAAGTTTCCCCGCCGTGCTCAAGCACCTAGCGGCTAAAGGCGTGGCGCTGCCAGAGTGGCTGCATCCGGATGGGGGCTGCCCCTGGCCCAGCAAAGCCGCCTTCGATGCGCAGCGGAATTCCGTGCGCATGAAGGAGCTGCGGAACATCCTGGTGAACACCGTGCCGCTCCAAGCCACCGTGCTGGCCAAACGCTTTCTGGAGGGCACCCAAAAGATCATTGCCGCCGCGCCCTCCACCGAACGCAAAGTCATCCAAACCCGGATCCAACACCTAGCCGCAATCCCTGCTGGCCTCTATGGCATGATGGACTACGTAAATTTTAAAGGGGAGGGCACCAACCCTAACGAGCGCTGGCAGGGCACTGGCTGGGGCCTGTTGCAAGTTCTGCAAGCCATGAAAGGCACGCCGGAAGGCCCGGCGGCCACCCAAGAATTCGCCTCGGCAGCCCAACGCACCCTTGCACGTCGCATCGGGCTAGCCCCCAAGCCAGAGGAACAATGGCGCGCAGGTTGGATGAGCCGCTGCGCCAGCTACGCCAAGCCCTTTTAACCAGCGGCGGGAGTCCGCTCCCCCACCCCGCCGATGCCCGCGCAGACCTCGCCACTGCCCGCAGATTTTCCAGATTGGCTGGAGGCTATGGCGGTCAAAGAATTCCGTCAGGCCCTCCGCTCGCGGCTTTTTCTCATCCCCTTTATGCTCGTGCATGGATTGATGCTGGGGGCGTTAGGGTTCGAGTGGAGCAGCCTCCAAGGCCACGGGAGTAGCTGGTGGGGCAGCCTCTCCTTTTGGCTAGCCACTTACCTCGTGGTGGCGCTCCTCATGCCGTTGCGGGGCTTCAATGCCATGCAGGAGGAGGCGATGGAAAGAAATGCGGAGATGCTAGCCATGGCAGGGCTCACGCGCTGGCGCGTGGTGCGGGGGAAATGGCTGGTGCAGGCGGGCCTAGCCATGCTCGTGCTCAGCAGTCTGTTGCCGTATTTCATCGTGCGGTATTTCTTTGGGGCCTTTGATTTGTGGGTAAATCTCATCCAGCTCGGCAGCGTGCTCGGCTGTGGCTTGGGAAATAGCGCTCTGATCATTGGTGCTTCCGGCTATGCGTCCTACCCTGTGCGCCTCACGGTCATCGCTATTTCCCTGACGTATGTGCTGGGTGCTAGCATGGCCCTCTCCCTCGTGGTGGCGGGATCATTTTTTGCCATGACTAGCCTCATGGCGGGCTTTGTGGGACTTTTCAGCGTGGGAGTGATGCTCATTGCCATCCTCTCCGGCCTCCAGTTAGGGCGGGCCCATCTGCGGCGGTCTCTGGTGCCTTGGGAGCCCTCTCCCACCCGCACCATGGTCACGCTCATCGTGTGTCTGCCGTTCATCCTCACCGCAGGCACAGTGGCTACCCTACTCTGGGGCGGCGTGGTCGTGGAGGCAGTCATCGTGATCGGGCTGCTGCGCTATGATCGGCAGCTGTAAAAAGCACCCCCAGGAATGAGCTGGACCCCGAAAACAAAGGTGTCAGCTTTTACAAACGCCACTAATGTGAACCCCTCACCTATGACCCACAACACCCCCACCGAAGGAAAGAAACCCGCGATGCCATCCACCGCAGCTTGCTGCCAATCGCGACCCGCAGCGGATGCTGCGATGAAGCCCGCCGCCGCCGCAAAATACTTCTGCCCGATGTGTCCTGGCGTGGAATCGGAGCACCCCAGCGATTGCCCAAAGTGCGGCATGGCTCTGGAACGCAACCCGGCCTGGATGGCTGCTGCGGCCAAGACCATCTATACCTGCCCGATGCACCCGGAGGTCCAGCAAGACCATCCTGGCTCCTGTCCAAAGTGCGGAATGCCGCTCGAACCAAAGACCGCCACGGCCCA
>JAYVOP010000117.1:0-1931 GCA_043757865.1 Verrucomicrobiales bacterium
GCAGTGGCCCCTTTGGCCATGGTGTCATGATCGCGCTGAGCAACCACGAAACGTTCTACTAGCAAGTCGCTACTAACTGGCGTGCTATCGACAATCCACAGGCCGGGCAGGGTCGCTCCGCCAGCAGGATACGTGGCCGTGCCGCCACCAGTGGCGCTCGCCTGAATGTAGAACTGCGCAATGGCTCCTTCCGTCTTATAGGCGCTGATGGTGGCCGAATAAATACCATCTCCAGAAACGGCATCGCCTCCGGTGCCCGCGTCATTCATGGCGGAGGTGGTCCACGCGCCATCGCCAGTCAACACATCCAAGCGATGCACTACCGAGACTGCGCTGAGCGGCAGGGAGGAGGAAACACGCGCTGTGATCACGACGTTATCGGACACCTTCGGAACTGAGGGGCTATGCAGCATGGACCAGATCTCTGGAGCTGCCAAAGCCGCTGCCCGAGAATTTACAGCCCCGGGAGTTCCTAATCCATTGGGAACCGGCACGGCAAAAGTGTGTCCCCAAGTGCGGTCCCAGGAGGACATGACCAGACGGCTGGAACCAGTCACCCAGCGTGCTTCAAAAGTAATGCCATAGGTGGCTGAGGTTGATGCAAAGGGCACGTCCTTCTCGATGGCATTGCCCTTCATATCGCCCGCTCCGTCCGCCACAATGTGCAGACCTTCGGCATCCCCAAACGTTGCCCAGTGGGTTCCGGTCACACGCCACGCATCGATGCCTGAGTTGGCTGCCGACACCGTAGCAGGCAACGCCGTCGGGGTCCCGTTTACCGTGAATACCAGGTTCCGTAAAATAATGTGCCCGTCTCCTGTGAGATTGAGGTGAATCTCATTCCGATCCGTAGCCGAGCCGCCCGGGCCCTGATCATACCAGAATCCACTGTGGCTAAAAGTCGTCCACTGACCCTTCTGCGTATCATCTGAGGCCGCCCACGATGAGCCGCAATCATTGTCCATATTGACGTTAATCAACTCAATGGAGGAGCCCAAGCTATCCCCCTGACGCGGCCAATCTCCGCCCGTTTGGTAGTCCACTTCATCCGCCAAGCTGCCAGTGGCATCCGTCAAGCGGATCAGTTCCCCACTGTTACTTAAGCTGCCGCCATAGTCCCCCACCACGGTGGCGGACGGATAGTTGGCGGAAATGAACGCGGCATTCTCCGCCACTACCAAACGACCTCCAGCGGCTATGCTCGTGCCGGTAGGAATCGTGTAGCTAATGGCAGAACTGAAGCTCCAACCGCCTACATTTACCGCTGCTCCACTGCGATTCGTGAGCTCAATGAACTCTCCTTGGCGGTGGTCGGATGGCGGGGCATACATGATCTCACTGATGACAATCGCGCTGTTGCGCTCTGGGTTATTCACGGCATCGCGGGTGGCGGTCGTGGTGGGATACCACTCATTCCCGCCGATGGGCCAGACCTGGGTGCTGGCCTTGCCACTTTTACGCTCGATCTCAGCCTCCGCTAGCACATTATTGCTTGCATCTAGCAGGTAAACCGTCGCCTTCCCACTGGTATCCAAAGTGAAATTTACCGTTGGGCTAGCATAACCATGAGCCGGAATGGAACCCGTCAAATTGACCTTATCAGAAAAGGTTTTCGTAGATGCTAGGCCAAAGCCAGCCAGGGAAATGGCCGCATTATGATCATTGACGAGTTCCACCCAATCCGCCTTGGTGCTGCTAGAGAAGTGAACTTCATTCAACGCAGGGATGGCGGCTGCGGCGGCGGCCCCTGTGACGCTGGAGTTCGGCTGACCAGGGGTGGGTTGGGAGAAACGATACCAACTAGACGACCCAGCAGGTTTACGTCCCACGGAACGTCCGTCCTGCGGCAGTGCTGCCACGAGGCCGGTAATGGGGGTGCCATTTGGTCTGGCAAGATACAGCGTGAGCGTGGCTGTGGTAGCGGAGAAGCC
>JAYVOP010000118.1:0-6986 GCA_043757865.1 Verrucomicrobiales bacterium
ACTTTAACTGAGCGCGGTGCCCTTATTTTACTGTTCAAGTCCATTTCTCCGGCAGGGACGATGGCCAACTCGGGCGTGATTTCGGAATGTTTTACGACACTCCGGATGACAACGGGACCAACCACTACAAGCGTTAGTAAGATAATTTTTACACGTGGCTTCATTTCGGAGGAGTATAGGTTAATCATCGCACCCAGGATCGTTGCCGACGGGAGTCACTCTAGAGTATTCTATACTAATGGGTACAGGTTTGTGAGGGGTACCATGAATACAATTGATATTTATCATCATTCCCTTTCGCCGGTGGCGCAATAATTATTCTGTAAAAGTGGCGATCAGGTTTGGGGTGGGGTAGAGGAGTTCAAGTTGAGGTAAATTTTGTCAGTGCTCCACTCTGAGGTGGACCCCAATCTTCGACCAGTAGGAATCTCAAATAAGCTGCGATTTGATGGGTTATTGGAGGCTATAATGCAGTGAGATGTGGAGTCGAGCAATGGGGCGCTGGACGGGGGACATGGGCTAATGGGAGCGCCCGCCAAGTTCGTGGTCAAAGCAAATAGGTAGCGGAATGGAGGTTGTCTTGAGCGAGGGAAAAGGGTAAACGACTGCTGCTTCGGCTTGAAAATTGCTGAGGTAAGCCCGGTCCGCGCCCACTTCACACGATCCACTTCCTCTCGTTTCCATGAATGTCTTTGCCCCCTTATTCCCTGTGTGCCTCATCGTTGGCACCGCCATTTTGGCTCCACTCAGCTCGTCTTTTGCAGATACCATTGCCCAATGGAGCTTTACGGGAGCGGCTGGCAGTCAAGCCTCCACTGCGGTCACGAATGTGATCGTAGGGATGTCTGCCAGCACGGTCACGCGGGGTTCGACCCTGACGGCTAGTGCTGGGGCAGGCAGTATTTCCTCCAGCGGCTGGCCGAACGCCTTTCTGGCTACTGCTGACTACGAGTTCTCTGTGACGGTGCCAGCGGGGGGCACGTTGACGCTGACAAATGTCGCGTTTCAGGAGAAGCGATCGAGCACAGGACCGAATACGTTGGAACTGCGCAGTAATGCGGACGCCTTTGCCGCCGCAGTGAACACCACGCCGAGCACTCCGCTCATTTACTCGGATACGACTGCGCACGACCGAAATTTCGCTCTACCGACGAGCTATGAGAATCTGTCTGCGGGCACCTACACTTTCCGCATCTTCGGCTATGGCAGCAGCAACGCGAATGGCACTTGGCGACTGGCGAATCATTCCACGCTCGGCGGACTCGTCCTCACAGGCACGTTCACGGGGGCGGCTCCGCCGGGGAATCTGGCACTGAGTTTCGCTCCCGCCAGCATCGTGGAGAGCGCTGGCCCCGCAGCCTCCACGGGCACGATCAGCCGCACCGGAGCCACCACGGCGGAGCTGACGGTGACCTTGGTAAATCCTGACCCGTCAGAAATTGCCATCCCGGCCACCGTCGTGATCCCAGCGGGTCAGGCCTCCGCCACCTTTGCGGTGGAGGCAGTCAATGACCTCCTGGCTGATGGCCCGCAGACGGTGACGGTGACGGCCTCTGGACTCAATTTCATTTCCACCACCCAGACCATGACGGTGCAGGATGATGGAGATACGAGCATCATCATTATCAATGAGGTGCTGGCCGATCCTGCCGTGGATAGCAATGGTGATAACACCTTCTCCGCTACGGATGATGAGTTCGTGGAGTTAGTGAACCCAGCGAATACGGAACTCGATATTTCTGGCTGGACGATCTTTGATGCCACGAATCCCCTGCCACGGCACACCTTTCCGGCCAACACCCTGGTGCCCGCGCATGGAGCCATCGTGGTCTTCGGTGGCGGCACGCCTAACAGCACGCTGGGGGCATTCGGCGGAGCCCTTGTGCAGAAGGCGTCGGATGTAAATAAGCTCTCTCTCAACAACACTGGCGGGGACAGCGTGACGATCAAGAATACCGATGGCTTAGTAGTGGCTTTCATGGCTTATGGCGACCTCACAGGCAATAATGGCAAGTCCCTGAACCTCAACCCGGATCTCACTGGCACGGCCCGGGTGGCTCATCCCAGCGTGCCGGGGGCGGTGGGAAATTTCTCACCTGGCACTCGCACGGACGGCACGCCGTTCGTCGGGGCGTATGCCTCGTGGGTGGCCATTGAGTTTCCCGGCGTTACCGATCCGGCCATCATCAGCTTCGGGGCGGACCCGGATGGGGATGGGGTGGGTAATGGGTTGGAATTCGTATTTGCCTCGAATCCTAAAGAGGTTTCGCAACCGCCGATCACCTTGCTAGGGGGCACGCCGGATACGCTGCATTTCACGCATCGAATGGTGAAGACGCTGCCGACTACCATGGCGTTGAACTATCAATGGTCCACGGATCTAACTAATTGGTATCTCGCGGGAATGACGAACTCTGCGGGCGTGTCCGTGACCTTTGGCACGGACAGCACGGGCACCAGCAATGCAGATTATAATGTCCTCACAGCCCATGGCTCCCTCGCGGAAGGCGTGGCTGAGCGCATCTTCGTGCGGGCGCAGATCACTGGGCCGTAGAGAATGCTTTGGCAAGCCACAGGCCGCGCGTTATGCCTGCGGCTGCTGGCACTGTCAGAGCCCACGGAGCAACTGCGCCCCTTAGAACTAGCAGGCGACTACACCGCACGCTTAGTCTTGCTAGAGAAATGCAAGACGCTGGCCAGCGCAGCGGTGTGTGATTACTATTGCCAGCAGGAAAGCGTGCCCACGAGAGCCGCATGGCTGGCGACGGTGCGCGCTTACGAGTCCACGATACCGAGCCAGCGCGGCTCGTAGATGCGTCTTTTTAGTCACGTGACGCGTGATGAAAGACCCCGTTAAATCACGATCTTGTTACTCTTCCTCTACTTTTTTACTAGCCAGTTATGTCCCCCGTCCTTCCTACCATTCTTGTTGTCGATGATGAACGTGATATTGTGGATCTCATCAGTCTGAATCTCGCCCGCAATGGCTTCGCCACCTTAACCGCAGGTGATGGGGTGGAGGCGCTGGTCCAAGCGATGCAGCATTTACCCGACCTCATTATCCTGGATCTCATGATGCCGAAGAAAGATGGGCTAGCAGTTTTCCGGGAACTGCGCGCAGATGCGCGCACACAGCACATTCCGGTGGTGATGCTGACCGCGCGGGGCACCATCAATGACCGTATTGCCGGGCTGGAGTTAGGCGCAGATGATTACGTGGGCAAACCCTTTAGCCCCAAGGAATTAGTGCTGCGGGTGAAATCCCTTTTAAAACGTTCCCGCCGCGTCACGGTGGATGCCACCACGGTGGCGGGCGCGTTCCGCCTGGACCGGAATTCCTTGAAACTTTTCCTAGCCGGAGCGCCCGTGGATCTGACTGCCACGGAGTTTAAATTGATCCGCATTTTGATTGATGGCGCAGGCGAGCCGGTGGACCGGGAAACCTTACTCAGCGAGGCCTGGGGCTACGCGGACTCCACGCTTTCTCGCACGTTAGACACCCATGTTAGGCGGCTGCGGGAAAAGCTCGGCAGGCACGCGGACTGCGTGCAAACGGTGCGCGGCGTGGGGTATAAATTTGTGGTGGATGCGGTGCCCTAGCGGGGGCGGGAACGCGGCCATCTCCACCCGCGCAGGACCTCTAGTTTCACCTTGCTGGAGGGAGCAATGCGGGCACTTTCCTGCCCATGTCATCTGAACGAGAATCCCGCTTTGCCCATGCTGTCCTGCCTGCCCACGTGCTGGATGATCCAGAGGCGCATCTGAGCATGGGGCCCGTGACCCGGAAAATAAAACAGGCGGAAAGCGCCCTGCAACAACGCGTGGAATTCGAGGCCCTGGTCTCACACATTGCCAGCACCTTCGTCACCCTAACCAGTGAGCACATCGACTGGGGCATCAGTGAGGCGCTGCGCCAGATCGGTGAATTCGTGCAGGCGGATCATGCGCATGTATTCCGGGTCTATGAGGGCACGGCGTATGTGGCACACACCCATGAATGGTCTGCGGACGGCCAACCCACGCGTTTCCATGCGGTGCAGGATCGGGTGCTGGACGAGGTCTTCCCCTGGGCCGCGCAACGGCTGCGGCGGCTGGATGGGATCATGGTCTATTCCGTGGCGGAGTTGAGCGTGGAGGCGGCGGTGGACCAAGCAGTGCTGCTGCGGGCGGGCGTGCAGAGCGTGATCTTTCTGCCCATGGCCATCAGTGGGGAGTTAGTGGGGTTCTTGGGATTTGATTCCACGCGACGCGAAATCCATTGGACCCAAGACGCCATTTCCCTGCTCAACATCATGGGCACATTGATAGCCGAGGCCTTACGCCGCAAGGAATCAGAGGACGCCATGCGCAAGGAATCCGCCTTTACCAATGGTCTGCTCAATGGCTCCGGCACGCTCTTCATCGTCATGGATGCGCTGGGCCGCATTGTGAGATTTAATGCGGCGGCGGAAGCAGTCAGTGGCTACCATTTTGACGAAGTGTATGCGCAGCCCCCGTGGGCGCTGTTCTTTAGTGGGGAGGATGGATTGTATATGCAGCGGGCGTTCGAACGGTTAGTGGCGGGTGGGCCGGGGAGCCATCGGGAGGCGGCATTGATGACCAAGGGCGGGGAACGTCGCGTCATCTCCTGGTCCAAGACGGCCCTCCCCAACGAGCAGGGGGAGGTGGAATATGTGATTTTTAGCGGACTGGACGTGACGGAGACCAAGCGGTTAGAAGCCGAAGTGCTCAACATTTCCGAGCGCGAGCAAAGTCGGCTAGGGCATGACCTCCACGATGGCCTAGGCCAGCACCTAACCGGCATTGAGTTCATGGCCCAAGTGCTGCAACAAACGTTGGAACGTGCGGAGCGGCCCGAGGCCAAGGACGCCAGCGAGATCACCAGCCTGATCCGCCAAGCGATCTCCCAGACACGCGATCTAGCGCGCGGCCTCTCCCCCGTGGTCCTTCAGAGCAAGGGTCTAGCCGTGGCGCTGGCCGACCTAGCAGCTAGCGTGGCCAAGCATCATCACATCACTTGCACCTGCACGGTCTCGGCGGGCTTTACGAATCCGGCCATGGAGATCGCCACGCACCTTTACCGGATCGCCCAAGAAGCGATCAATAACGCCCTGAAACATGGTCGCGCCAAGGCCATCCGCGTGCTGCTACAGCAAGACCCCAGCGCACTGGAACTGCGCGTGGAGGATAATGGGAGGGGCTTCAAAGACCCCACCATGGCCGCCAAGGGCATGGGGCTGCGGGTGATGACGTATCGCGCGGGGATCATCGGGGGATCATTGGAGTTAGTGCAATCCAGCGGCAAGGGCGTGCGCATCATTTGCCGCATCGGGTGAGGAAAATTATTTTTCCCGTTCCGCCAATCAGTAATTGGCAGATGGGAAAATTTACCGCAGAGTCTCGCCCACGTGGGGCTTGACACTTACCTTCCGTAGGTCGTCGGCACCCACCCACCCTTACCCACCACTATCGTTTGTTATGAAATCTCTACTCACCCTGCTCACCGTCCTCATCACCTTCTGCTCCACCCTGGGCCTCCAGGCGGAAATGACCAAAGACTGCCCGGTTACGGGCAAAGGCACTAGCATGCCTGTCGAATACAAGAAGACCCTGGCCTTCTGCACCACCAAGTGTAAAGAAGAGTTCGACAAGAACCCCGCGCTGCAAGTCACCAAGATTGCCGCTTACCAAGAAAAAGATGGCAAGTGTCCAATCTGCGCCCGCAAGGCGGATCCGAAGATCACTTCGGAGTTCAAAGCCACCGTGGGCGTCTGCTGCCGGAAATGTGTCGCTAAGTTTGGCGCAGATCCTGACAAATACATCGCCAAGGCGTTGGGCAAATAATTGCCACTAGAATCGTTTGCGAGAACCGCGCAGGCCTCCGGGCCTGCGCGGTTTTATTGTTGTGGTGGTGATTCATTTTTACAGCGGGGTGCCCTCGGCGTCGCAGACGCGGAGTTGGAAATGCCACTCCTCGGTCCACGGCTGAGTTTCTTCGTTCTGGCAGCATTTCAGCAATAGCGTGTTAGCACCTTGCTGGAGGCTAATCGGCAGCTTGTATTGATCAATGCGAAAACCGCGGTGATATTCGTCTCGCCCGAAGACTAACTTGCCATTGAGCCAGACTTTAAACGCATTGTTGGTGCCGATGCGGATCTCTGCGGCTCCGGCACGCGGGCTTTGAAATTCCGCCGCCGCATAGGAGGTAACCTCTTTCTGCTTCTTGATTTCCTTGTTGAAATCCAGCACCCCTAACTTGTCCGTGACGGTAATCTCCTTCCAGCTCACCTCACCCTCTACGCCAGGATAGTCCTTGGTGAAATTGAGTTCTTGCTCCGGAGGAAAGACTGCCTCAAATCCCTCCCGTTTGGCATTCGTGAAGGGACCAATGATGCGATATTTCGTCAGGAAGCCGAAGTGCTTTACCAAGTCTGGGGTTTGGCCGAAGCCAGTTAGTTCTTCGGCTATGGCCTTCACTTGGTCATCATCCCGGGCGGCTTTCAGCACCGCCGTGTAGAGTGCGGGCTGGTCCGCCTTGGCGGCGGCTTGAGCAGTGTCCATGGCTTGGGCTACGGCTAGGCGACGCAGCTTGGCGCTGGGGTCGTTAAGCAACTTGGGCAGTAGCTTGGCAGCCTGATCCGCTGAGCCGTTGACGATGATTTCATAAGCGAGTTCACGGGCTTGGGGATCGCGCGCGTGGTCATCAAGAAAGGCCTGGAGCGCAGCCTGGGGCAGCGTCGCTGGGTGGGCCTCGGCGCGCTCCGCCACCGTGAGGGCGGCGGATTGGAGCCAATTTTTGGCCACCGGGCTAGCATCTTTCAGCGCGGCGAGGATTTGCGGGAGTTCCGCTGGGGCCGCCGCCGCCACGGTGGGCCACGCCGCACTCGCAGCTTCATTGCCTTGGCCTTCGGCTCCCACTTTAGCTAGCGCGCTGAGGGCAGTGGAGAGGTTCTCTTCCGCCTGGGCGAAGGAAGACAGAAGGCAGA
>JAYVOP010000119.1:0-26014 GCA_043757865.1 Verrucomicrobiales bacterium
CTCTGGCAGCACTTGCACTTGAAGTTGCTCCACTTCTCCGCCGAAGGTGCTGGCGGCGGCCACGCCTTGCACGGAAAGCAGACGCGGTTTGATGGTCCAATCCACTAATGTGCGCAGTTCCCGGCCAGATAATTTATCTGAGGCAAAGCCCACCTTCAACAAGTCCATGGTGGAGGAGGTGAGCGGAGAAAGCGTGGGCGGATGCACGCCGTCTGGCAGTTGGCGGCCAAGGGTGCCTAACTTCTCCGCGAGCGATTGCCGGGCCATATAAATGTCGGTGTTCTCTTTAAAGACCACCGTCACCACGCTGAGCCCTTGGATACTTTCCGAGCGCACGGATTCCAGTGCAGAGGCTCCATTGACGGCATTCTCGATGGGCCGCGTGACTAGCACTTCCACTTGTTCTGCGGAGAGGCCAGGGGCTTCCGCTTGGATCGTCACCTGAGGCGCGACGAATTCTGGAAAGACATCTAACTCCGACTGCGAGGCCACAAAACCGCCCCACCCGAGCAGTCCTAACGAGAGCGCGATGACGATGTAACGATGCCGTAACGAGAGTGCAACGATCCGGGAGAGCATCTCAGTCTGGCTCCCCTCCGCCGCCGCCCCCTTGGGCCTTGAGTTCTTCACTGAGCAACGAGGCTGCGCCCACGACGACGATGACATCCTCTGCACCAATCCCGCCAGCTTCGAGCACGAACCAACCGGCATCTCCCGGCAGCGGAGCGTCTAACGTGACTGGGGTGCGGACGTATTTCTCTGCTTCCTCCTGCACATAAACCCACGTGCGGCCATCATGCCGCAGCACAGCGGACCGGGGCACGGTAAAGCCGGGGCGGGGCGGGACGGGAAGCTCTAGCCAAGCGGTGAGCGCCATGCCCGGTCGCAGGCTGAATGGAGCCTTGGCACGGAGGAGGAAACCTTGCGCTTGGGTTTTCGTGTCCGTGCTGGTGGCGGGTAAAATTTCCGTGGTTACAAAGGGCTGTTCCTCACGCCCTAGCACGACGACATTGGCCGACTTCGGCATGTCCGCCAGCGCATCGCCCGGCATCAGATCCACCCGCAGCAAGGAGCTACGGCCTGCCACTAATTCGTCCACAAAGTTGCTTCGCTGCGTGGCATCCGCACTGACTAACGGCCCCCACTGGAGCTGCGCGTTACGGACCAACGTGTCCAGTTTGATGCGGTCCGCGTGAAAGGCGGCCTCGCTGGCATCGGCGGCTTTTTTGGAAGCATCACTGTTCGCCAACAGCGCTTGGGTGCGTTCGTTCTCGGCCTGAGAGGCTTTCAAGGCGGCCTCTGCACTGGCGAGTTCGCCATCCAGCGTGACCAACGTGCTGGGATCCATCACGCTGCCGAAGGCCATGCACTTGGCGGACTGCGTGGTCTTGTCTGGCTGTTCTTTCTCTAATCCTAACGCGTTGGCTTGCTTCTTATCCAGCATGACCACGAACGCTTCGGGCCCGGCTTCATCCGCTGCGGGGGCCGCCTCCTCGGCCTCCGCTTTCTCTATTTGCTTATGCACGCCGAGCCACAGCACATAGCCGAGGCCCAGGAGCACGAGGCTAGTGAGGATGAGGTTCGTAAATTTCTTCATCAAGGAGCGGGGGTTTGCGTGGCGGTTTCGAGATCACCCAGCGCGGCTTGGATGTCCGCCAGCGCATCCACGCGGGCAGCTAGAGTGGTGGCGCGTTCAACTTGCGCGCTGAGCAGGGCGGTGCGGTCACCCGAGCCCGCTTGGAGTTGGCGTTCCTCGCTGGCCACTTGCTGGGCTTGTTCTTCTAACAGGGCATCTGTGGTGGCCAGTTTCGTGCGCGCGGCGGCTAGGCTGGCAGCGGCCCGATCATAATCGGCTAGCACCTTCGCTTGCACGGCTTCCACCATGGCTGCGGCTTCTTTGCGCTTGGCTTCGGCTTCTCCGATAGCGCCTTGATTGTGATTTAAAATCGGCAACGTCAGCCCCACGCCTAACGTCCATTTATTCTCCCCGGAATCTAGCGAATAGCCAGGATTCAGGTGCAGATCAGGATACTGTTTGGCAATCTCCAGCCGCAGCGTGGCTTCTTCCGCAGCATAGTCCGCCAGGGCCGCGAGCACATCCGCGCGGTGGGTTAGCGCTTGCTTGCGGCTAGGGGCAGTTCCTTTGCCGGAGGTAAAGGCATCATAGGAAAAGTTCGCTTGATCCAAACCTTGCAGGCTCATGCCCAGAGCTTCGGCTAGGGCTGCGCGGGCCACGGTGGCTAGCTTGGCGCTCTCGGCGGCTTGCAGTCGCATCTGGGCGTGGAGCAAGCGCGCCTGGGACGAGGCGCTGCGGGACTCCGCGCCTGCTTTGATGCGGGCGTCCAGGGCTTTAAGGAGTTGGTCTTGGAGGGCAATGGAGTCGGTTAGCAACTTCACGCGTTGTTCGGCGGCGGAGACTTCCAGGAACGCTTTGCGCACTGCGCTGCGGACTTTCCACGTGGCCTCGATGACCGCCGCCGCTGCGCTCTGGACCTTGGCCTGAGCCACCGTGAGCCGATGATTGCGCTTGCCTGCGGTCTCAAATGTCCAATCCCAATCCAGTCCGTAAGTGCCCGCCACCCACTGTTTCAGCGGGGTCACAATCTGCGGGGAAATGGCCAGCGTAGGATTCGGGCGCTCGCCTGCGGAACGCACGGCGGCTAGGGCGCTGGCGTATTTCGCATGGGCCAGGGCCATGTCAGGATGATGCTGCTGCGCCTCGTCGATCAGTGCGGCTAGGGTCCAGGTCTTGCCGGATAAATGGCGGGCCGTGAGCTTAACCGCCTTCGCCTCCGCATCCAAAGGCTGCGCGGTAAAGCGCACGAACGGCGTGCACGCAGCACTACTAAACAGCGCTAGGAGCAGGGGAATTTTTCCAGCGAGGCGAGGCATGTGATTTACTCTGGCTTAACGGTGCCGTCTTCCAGATACTCCACTTCGGTTTCCTTGCCTTTCAAGACGTAGAGCGCCTCGTAAGTCACCGCGCCTTGGCGGGTGATGTGCTGCACACGCTTAATCGTGGCGCCCTTAGCTCCCGCCTCAATGGCTGATTTCACCTTGGCGGGCACGTCGGCTAGGGGGATGGTGAACTCTTCGGCATTCAGCTTGCCATCGGCGGTCACGGACACCTCCCGATCTGGCTTGCCCGCTTCTTTGAGGACCGCTTCATAAATGGTGGTCTTGCCGTCTTTAGCGGTGTCGATGGAATCGATATGCGCAGTGCCTGCCGCCTTCTTCAAGGCTTCCGCCGCAGGCGCAGGAATCTTCGCAAGTTTCTTGGCCACGGCAGCATCGTCCGCATGGACGACACTGAGACTAAGGGCGAGGGCAATGAGAGCTGTGAGGAGTGATTTCATAAGATGGGGATTTGGGTTCGACCATGGTGGGAGCAGTTCGCCAAAAGGCAAAAAAGAAAAGTGGGGATGGCCGAAGTTTCATCGCCCCTCTGGATCAGGGCCGACCAACGACCCTGCGGTGTTTCCTGGCGACCGAGAATCGTAAAATTAGCGCAACCGGATTTGCTGCAGGCTTTCAATGAGGCTGGGAGCACCCCAGTTTTGAGGTTGATAAACCAGCCGCCCGCACCACGCTGCACCACCCATGCCCGACCAGATTCCCCCGGCCTTCGATCTTGATTCATTTGCATCCGCCGAGGACTCCTCGGCGGATGCCCCGGCCTTTTTCACGACGCCAGCGGACACGATGTGGTCCAAGCTCAAGCGCCTCACTGGCTCCCGGGAGCGGCTGCGGCTGCTGCCCGTGCTCATCAAAGTGTATGCGGGCTTTAGCAAAATGGGCGGCTTGGCAGCGGAAGAGGAGATCGAATCCAGCCTCGGATTCCTGCGCTATGATTACCCAGAGGCCATGTATTCCGAACTCCAGGAGCTGTATCGCCAAGCGCTGCGTGAGCCCCAGGACTTGAATCAAGTGGCGCAGGAGTTAGCCACGCAGCTCAGCCTAGAGGCCAAGATCCTCCTGGCGGTGCAAGTCTATCTGCTCATTTCTCATAACCAGATTCATAGCAAAGAGCGGGCGGCCTTCCATCATTTTATGACGAGCCTAGGAGTGGCGCATGAGGCCCAGGGCATCGTGCATCAGCTCATGCCAGAGATGCCAGAAGAGGTGGGGGCGGCTCCGTCGTTGGCGCTGCCAAACTTTGCAGAGGTGCTGGAAACCTTGGAAATACGAGCGCAGGAGCCAGCGGATCTAGCGCTGGAAATGCTCGGCAGTGGTTATGGGATCAGCGTCTTTCGCTATCGCGGATTGCTCCTGCTAAAGAATGTGGGCCAGGCCATCATCATCGCTCGCGGGCATCAGTTGCGGCCCGGGCAGTTCCTCCGGCTCTATGAAGGCCAGCGCGTGGTGCTGGGAGATACCGTGTTAGACTATCAAGATTTAGCGTTTTATCTGAATGCTAAAAAAGGCGTCTCCTCCACCCAGATCTATGTTAGCCTGGGCAGTGGCGACCAGCCATTTGTCGAAAAAGTGCGCACGAAGCTGAGCATGTTGCGAGTGCGTTTCGGCCTGAATGTTGAGGTGGAGGCGCTGCAAGATTGTGCGCTGCTAGTAGCCGGGCGCAGCTTGCCGAAGGGGGAGAACCTGCGCGTCCACCTTACGGAAAAGCTCCATTTTACGGACCACAGCGAGATCACTTTCCAGGACTTGAAACGTCGCGCGCGGGAGTTAGGCGGGCGCTTTGAATTGCATCCCAGTAAGAGCGAATACCTCGTCTCGAATAACCCCGCCCTCTTACAGAAAGGGGACATTCTCCTCTCTCCCGCCCTACGCAGCGAGATCCTCCTGCGCATCCGCTGTGACTACGATAACAAACGCGGAGAGGTGGAAGTCCTCCGAGCCGCCGGGGTGGTGCTAGTGGATCGCCAGCCCGTCAAAGACAAGGCCGCGCTGGCGGATGGTGCCAGCATCGTACTGGGGGAGGGGCAGTGCCTGCGGTGTCACTTTGGGGATCGCATCATTGAGGAAGAACGGAACATCATTCGGCAGTTAGAAGTGCAGCATGTGAGCCACGCTTATAACAAGAAAAGCCCGGCCTTGGATAATGTGAATTTCACCGCCCGCCGGGGGGAAATGATCTGCGTCATGGGCCCTAGCGGCTGTGGGAAAAGTAGCCTGCTGCGCGTCCTGGCTGGGCAGCAGCGCCCGCTGGCGGGCAGCGTGCTGATGAACGGCCTGCCGCTCTACGAACACCTCGGCAAGCTGACGGAATACATTTCCTACATCCCGCATGAGGAGGCCTTCGATCCGCTCCTCACTGTGGAGGAAAATATTACCTACGCCTCTCAGATCCGCAGTCCGCACCTAGCTCCAACCGATCTGGAGCGGCGGGTGGAAGCGAAGCTGGTAGAGTTAGGATTATACGAACGACGGAAGAGCCTGGCCGGCACGCCCGAGGAAAAACGCCTCTCCGGTGGCGAGCGCAAACGCTTGAACGTGGGCATGGACATGATTACCCCAGCGGATGTTTTCTTGTTTGATGAGCCGACCTCTGGGCTCTCCTCCAAGGATTCTGAGCACGTGCTAGAGATCATTCGTGGGCTCTCACATAACAAGATTGTTTTCGTTAGTATTCACCAACCCAGCGCGCGCTTATTCCATCTTTTCCACAAAGCGTTGCTTTTGGATAAGGGGGGGAAAGTAGTCTTCTACGGACTGCCGGATGAGATGCTGGCTTACTTCCACGATGCGTGGCAGGAGGAGATCGTCAAGCCGCTAGCCGAATCCGTAGGCGCGGGCGCAACTCCCTGCGCGCTACCGACTGCAGATGTGGGATCGCCAGAGTTTATCTTCGATGTGCTGGAAACCCCGCTGCGGGATCTCGGCGGAGACGTGATCTTTGAGGCGGATGCCCGGCGTCACACGGCTCCTGCGCGGCGTTTCCCGCCTAACTTCTGGCGGGATAAATATCAGACTTACTCTGTCTATAAAGAAGTGCGCGAACCCAAGCTCCGACGCGGCACAGAGACTGTCGCGAGCATGGAATCTAGCCCCAACTTTGTCGAGGCGCAGCGGCCCGTGCGGGATCGAAAAGTGATGCTGAGCGTGATGGCCAAGCGCGCGTTCCTCAGTAAATTTCGCAACCGCAGTAATCTGGCCACCACCTTGCTAGAGGCCCCGTTACTGGCGCTATTGATCTCCTATGTGCTGCGCTTTTCAGAGCACGGCACCTATACATTTGCCTCTGCCTATCACATCCCCACCTATCTCTTCTTAACGCTGATCGTAGGCATGTTCCTCGGCCTGACGAACAGTGCGGATGAGATAATCCGGGATCGCATCCTCCTCCAACGGGAGCGCAACTATAACCGCAACGTGGCCGGCTATGTGCTGGCAAAATTCTGCGCCCTAGCTGTCGTCTGCCTCGTGCAAGATCTCATTTATCTGCTGATCGGAAATACCATTTTAGAAGTGCGGGATATGTTTCCCGGCTACCTGCTCTGGATGTTCCTCACCTCCGCCTGTGGCGTGTCCACGGGGCTGCTGATCTCCAGTCTGGTGCGGGATGGGAAGACCGCGCTGAACATCATTCCCCTGCTCCTCATCCCGCAGATCATCCTCGGCGGGGCCTTGATTAAATATGAGGAAATGAACCGCAATCTGGACTTGGTTTACAGCCTCCGTCGCTGGCTAGCGCCAGCAGAGACCAAGGAGGGCACGGCCAGTAAACTGCGCGTGCCCACGATCTGTGAGTTCATGCCGCTGCGTTGGGTCTTTGAAGGTTTGGTGCTCACGCAGTGTCGCCAGAATCCGTGGGATGCGGCCCAAGATGAACTCAACGACCGCATCCACGAGTTCAGCGGCATCCCGCATCCCACCGCCGAGCAACTCCGCCAATGGGATCAGATTAAAGACGCGCCAGCCTATATCTGTGGCCTGGAAGAACGCAGCCCAGAGGCCGTGAAACGACGCCTAGACAAGATCATGGAAGCCGTGGAGCGGGGGACATTTGATCGGGAAACCTTCCGGCCCAAAGCATTGACGGAAAGCCTCACGGCCGAATCGCTCTATCACAATGTGAAAATCTCTGACTTGGTGGACAAAGCGGAGATCGACCGCACGGATTACCGCCTCAAAGGCCCGCGCCCGAACGTTTTCTTCGGCACCCGCAAACGCTATCTGGGCGGAGACCATAACACGATCATTGCAGATGGCCTCGTCATGGGCTTCTTCGTCCTCGGACCGTTAGGCCTCGTTTACCTCGCCCTCCGCAAGCAACTCCGGCGGGTCTGATGAGGTGAGGGCATCCTCGCCCATTCCAGATTCTAGTTAGGGAACGCGGGGGAATTTACTAAAGTCCGGCGGACGCTTCTCCAGGAAGGCTTGTTTACCTTCTTTGGCTTCTTCACTCATGTAGTAAAGCAGGGTGGCATTGCCAGCTAGGTCTAGCAGGCCCATCTGGCCATCGCAGTCGGCATTGAGCGCGCTCTTCAGACAGCGCAAGGCCAGGGGGCTGTGGGCCAGGATCTCGTGGCACCATTGCACGGTCTCCGTTTCCAGATCCGCCAGGGGGACGACGGTGTTCACGAGCCCCATTTCCAGCGCCTGCTGGGCATCGTATTGGCGGCAGAGATACCAGATCTCCCGGGCCTTCTTCTGGCCCACGATGCGGGCCAAATAGCTGCTGCCCAGACCGCCATCGAACGAGCCCACCTTCGGGCCCGTCTGACCGAAACGCGCGTTGTCCGCAGCGATGCTCAGATCGCACACAATGTGCAGCACATGCCCGCCGCCGATGGCATAACCCGCGATCATGGCGATGACGGGTTTGGGGATCCCCCGGATTTTCTTTTGTAAATCTAACACATTCAGCCGGGGCACGCCGTCCGCGCCCAGATAGCCTGCATGGCCGCGCACGCTCTGGTCTCCGCCGGAGCAGAAGGCCAGATCTCCCTCGCCCGTGAGGATTACGACCCCCACGGATTGATCCTCGTGGGCCAGTTCAAAGGCGTGCAGCATTTCCTTAACGGTCAGCGGACGGAAGGCATTGCGCACCTCTGGGCGGTTGATCGTAATCTTGGCGATCCCGGTGCCGGAGAGTTCGTATTTAATGTCGGTAAAGGTGGCGGCGGGCGTCCAGTGAGTCATGTTAGCTGAGGCAGATTAGTAAAGTTCCACGGGAGAGCGCTTCCCATCTTCCACGCTGAGGTCCGCAGCGGCCACTTCTCCGAGCACGTCCACGCGCAATTGCTGGATGTCCGCATTGATGCGGGCGCATTCTTCTAGGCTCCATTTCCGGGGCGCGGAGAGCTTTTTCTTGGCGCGATCCAGGCGCTCTAACGCGAGGTTGAGATTCACTTCCGGCACGCCTTTGAGGTGCTCGTAGGCTTGCTCCACCATCTCTATGCGATGGCAGATCATCACCATGTCATTGCCCGCCGTGACAGCGTCTTGGATCGCTTGCTCGAAGGTGACTTCATTTAAAATCGCGCCCATGTCCAAGTCGTCCGTCATCACTAACCCGTTATCAAATCCGAGTTGGTCGCGCAGGAATTTGGTGATGATGTTGTGGGATAAACTGGACGGCCAACGTGGCCGCTCGGGCTCGAAGTCCGGGAAATAAGCGTGACCAATCATCATGCTGTCCAGTTCTGGGATCAAGGCGGTATAAGGCAAGACCTCATTCGCTAGCAACTCCGCTTTGGTGCGTCGGATCACGGGCAACTCCTCATGCGGGTCACAATCCGCGCTCCCATAAGTGGGGAAATGTTTTCCACAACTGAGGATGCCGCCATGGCGCATGGCACGGTTAAACATCCCGGCTTTGGTGATGACCTCTTGCGCGTTCCGCCCATAGCAGCGGCCTTTCAGCGAGTTATCTGCTGCATCATCATGGGAAATGTCTAACACGGGACAAAGATTCAGATTGAAGCCGTAGAGCCGTAAAATTTCCGCCGTCAGTTGCCCATGACGTTTGATGAGCACGGGGTCGTTCTTGTCTCGCAAGGCCACGGCATTCGGCGGCTCCGCTCCAATTAAACGCAGCCGGGAAACGCGCCCCCCCTCCTGGTCGATGGTGATGATCGGCTCCGTGTGGCAGAGATCCCGCAGGTCGTCGATGAGCTTCCGCAGTTGCTCGGGAGCTTTGATATTGCGCCCAAAGAGGATAAATCCACCCGGCTGGAGTTTCTTAAAACGACGCGCGGTGTCCGCGTCTAACTCTGGGCCCGGCACGCCGGTGAGTAACAGTTGACCGAGAAATTTTTCGTCCATGATGCCACTGCTCCGAGGTGTCTAGAATTGAACTTTCACCGGCGTGCGTTCCCTTTCATCCGCCACTTCAAAGAGCGTGGCTTCGGTGAAATTAAACGTGCTGGCGATGAAGCTGCTGGGAAACATTTCCCGTTTGTTATTGTAGTTCATCACCGAGTTGTTATACGCCTGCCGTGCAAAGGCGATCTTGTTTTCCGTGCTCGTCAATTCCTCGGTGAGCTGCATCATATTTTGATTCGCCTTCAGATCCGGGTAGGCTTCTTGGAGCATCATAAATTTCGTCATGGAGGCGGTCAGGCCTGCTTCCGCTTGGTTCAGACCTTGCATGGCCTGGGGGCTCCCGGGGTTCGCAGCGGCGGTCTGGTGGGCGGCTTGGGCTTGATTGCGGGCTTGGATCACGGCTTCCAGCGTGCCCTTTTCATGGGCCATGTAACTCTTCGCTGTCTCCACCAGATTCGGGATCAGATCATAGCGACGTTTCAACTGCACATCAATCTGGGCGAAGGCATTCTTGAAGCCATTCCGCAGACCTACGAGTCCGTTATACATGCCAACGATCCAGAGGATGATGAGTAAGGCAAGACCGAGCAGCGAGCAGAGGGCAATGGCGAGGAAGGACATGGTGGGATGTAGTTAAGAACAAGGAGGCCGTGGTGGAGGTGAGCGGACCCTAGGCAGATCCGTGGCGCAAGTAAATGGCTTTCCATCTTCCTGCAACTTTTGGCCGGAGGCGGGCTTAAAGAAGTTGACGTGAACGCGCATTTTTTTGTAACCAGAACGCGCGCAGCCCGTCTGAACCCATGAATTTCCCCACGTCCTTAACCCGATGCACCCCGCATGGATCACCTCGTTAATCAGGTCAAACAAGGCCACGAAGCCGCCGCTCGTGCTCTTGTGGAAGCCCTGTATAGCCAAGTCATCACTACCGTGCGCAAGCATTTGCCGCAGCAACGGCACGAGGAAGAGGACGTGGCCCAAGATATTTTCCTAAAAATGTTCACTCGCATCCAACAGTATCGTGGCCCGCAACCCTTCGCTCATTGGGTGTCGCGGATTGCAGTGACCACATGCCTGGATCGGTTACGGGCGCAAAAAAGTCGGCCCGTGCGCACCTTTACCGATCTAGATCTGGATCCCACTTTGTTTCGCGATACCCACTCCTGGGATGCCGATGGAGACGCGGAGGCAGCGCCCAGCCAGCTTTCCAGTGAGCTAGTCGAAAGCCTCCTGGCCACGCTCAAACCTCAGGAACAACTGATCCTCCGCATGTTAGACCTAGAGCAAAAATCCGTGGCTGAGATCACGGAACTGACAGGCTGGGGAGCTTCCAAAATTAAAGTGACAGCCATGCGCTCGCGACGTAAATTGAGCGCCAATTTAGCAAAATTAGAATCCACCGCTGCCTTATGAAAACGCCCCTTGATCCCTGGTTCCACCTCACTGCTGCCGCCCGCCACGCGGCGGCCACGCAACCTGCGGAGGACACCACCATGCCGTTAGGATTCGCCACCCGCGTCGTCGCTCAATGGCGCGCTGCGCAGGAAAATCCCACCTTCGTCTTCTGGCAACGTTGGTCCCTCCGTGGCGCCTGTGCCGCCTTGGTGGCTTATGCGCTAGTGGCCGCGTGGAGCGGCCAAACGACGGCCAGCGGCATCTCCGTGCTGGACATCCCTGAACTTCCTAACCTGTAAATAATGAAACGCTGGTTCGCCCAATCCTGGAAAATCGTCCTCTCCCTCGGCCTCATCTTTGGCAGTGGGCTCGGGAGCGGATTCCTGTTAGGCAGACGCCAAGCGAGCCTTACCGCAGAGGTGCTAGCCACCAGCCCCGCAGACCCTGCGCCCGCTGCGGATGCCTGGAAAGACCGCGCCCTAGCCAAGCTGCAAACGGAGCTAAACCTCACCCCAGCGCAAGCCCAGGGCATCGCCAACGTGCTGACGAAAACGGGCAACGACATTTCCCGGGGCCGGGAGCGCGCGCTGCTGGAGATGCACCTCCACTTGCTAGAGGCTCACGATGGCTTCCGTCCCTATCTCAACGCCGACCAACTGGTGCGACTGCAACAAATGCGCGATGAGCTGAAACGCCGCATCCTCAAGCAATTCTTCAACCTCCTCAGCGAGCCCGAACGCTCTTCCCTCCTCTCCCTCAACGACGCCCCTTAGCCGTCATCTCTCACCACTCCGCCTGCCATGAAAATCCTGCTGCCCCTCCTCCTCGTGCTCACGGCCATGCTGGCCTACAGTCTGCTCCGCAAAAGCCCCAACGCGCCCACTGAGGAAACTCTCAGCGTGGCTCCACCGCCAGCGGTGAAAGCCATTCGTCCGGCCCTCCAGCAAGCGCTAGCCGCTATCACCGAGTTTCCCCAACTCCCCGCCACGTCCGCGCCCGAACCTAAAGCACCCGAAATTTCCCATGCCGAACTCACCCGCAGGGCCGCCAAGTTAGAGCAAGAAACCAACCACGAGCTGAACCGCCTCGTGGAGTTGCTGGACCTCACCCCGAATCAACAAGACCGCGCCTTCGCCATCCTGGCCCAGAACTCCCCAGACTACCATCCCACCATGGGCCTCGCCAGCGCGGACAATGGCCCACTAGCCAGTGAAGTCCGGGATCAGCCACAGACTTTTAATAACAACGATGAGGAGACGCCCAGAATCTCCCTAGGGAATCAGTTCCTCCTCAACGCCCTAGCCAACTACCAACCGCCGACCAGCACGAATGCCAATACCATTGCGGAGACCACGCACGCCCCCAGCGCTAGTGATAGCACCGGGCGCCAAGGAACCTCAGCCGCAAGCACCCCAGCCACAGAGGCTCCGGTGGTAGCCGTTAGCGCGGAGCCTTCCTTAGACGCCCAGGCCTACAAGATTTTGGGCGATCTGGAGCCCGTCCTCACGCCAGAGCAAAGGAAGACCCTAACTGCCGCAGAGATTGATCGACAAGCATGGTGGGACGCAGTGCTGGCCGACATGAATAGCAAGCTGCCACCGCCGACCAACCTCCAGACGACGGATAACTCCAACAACACGAGTTACTAGCCGAATGTGAGCAGCCTGCTGGGCTGCGTTCTTAATAAGCCTCAGACCCTCCGGCTCCGCTGGCACCGGGATGAACGGTAGCTGCCGACTTTGGAGGCCCCTTCTGACAAGGGGCCTTGTCTGATAGTTCCTCCCGGAACTCGGCTGCTACGGGGATCGGATCACTCCACTGAGGGGTTGGCTGTCAAAAGTGGAGGCCAGCCACTGGGAATGGCGTGCTTCCAGCCGCCATCTCTTCAACTCGCCAGTTTCTGAGCGCGACGAGCGCGCTGTGCATGGTGAAGAGATGGCTCCTGGAAGGAGCCACTCCTTGGGCTGCCAAGCGCGCGGCTCGGGAGCGTGAGCCGCAGTCGGGGAATTTCTCAGAACATATTTCGCCAGCGGCCCCGACTCCTTGATTAGTTATGGAGGGCTTGGACGCGGAGGAACTCGCGGATGCCGTCTGGGATGGCGATGAGGACTTTGACGCGGACGGTTTCGGTGCCGTCTCCGTTGTTGATGACGCTGACCTGTTGAGTCTGTGCGCTGGTGCCAGCCCAACTGCCTGCGGTGAGATCACCGGAGACTTGGGCGGTGTAGGTGACTGCTTCCGTGCCGATGCGGCGGGTGTAGTCCATGCTTAGATAATGTTTCCCGGCTCCGTCGATTTCATCCGTGGCGGCACTGATGCCGAAGGGTCTCAGATCATGGCCGAAGGCGAAGGTGAGGCAGTTATTAAAGCCATCACCATCGGGATCAGCCAGCGGATCCGTTTGGCCACGGGCGGCCATCCATTCGGCTAGGGACAAGGTATCTTTCCCGCCGGGGCTGCCGCCGAGGGTGTAGCTAGCCCGCCAGTTGGTGCCAGTGTTTTGAGGATCGGGGAGGGCGAGAGTTGGGGGCGCAGTGGGTTTGGGGCCAATATAGACTAACGAGATGCCGCCGCTGTCTGCTCCGGCGGGCCACGGGGAAAGGTCGTCGTAGGTGAAGTCCCGAAGAAGGCCAGCGGCTCCGTAGAGTAGTTGGAATTGCTCCCCGCCGTTGCTGAGGCTTTGGCTGGATTTCCAAACGCCTGCCACGGGCTTGCCGGCGCCATAACGGCTAGCGAAAGCTGCGGTGTTCTTCACCACCAGCACGCGCTGGCCAGGGCTGAGTGTGGTGATGGCGGCACCTGTGAAACTGTAGGTCACGGCTAGCGCGATCTTCACACTGCTGATGTCCAGCGTGAGCGATGGGGAAATATTCTGGAGTTCGATGTATTCAAAATCGCTCTCACCCCAGCCTGCTGCGAGGTCCGCAGAGGTCGGTGGCGCGGGTTTATACATGAGTTCAGAGACGATCAAGTTGCTGGCCAGAATGCCCAGAGCATCCGCTGGCCCAGCCGTGAAGGCTACGGGATCACTCCAATGGCTAGCGCGGCCCGTCACGTCCTTATGCCGAACGCGGGCCTTGTAGTTATGGCCTGCGATGAGGTTCACGATGGGGAACTGCTGACTAACAGCGGTGCCGTTCCAAGTAGTGATGCTAGTGCTCCACACGGGCGTGTATTCATAGACACGGTCCGTGGTCGCGGTGGGTGCGGCCACTTCAGCGATGCGCCATTCCAGTGCGCCTTGGGTGGTGTTTCCTTGGGGATCAACAAACGCGCTGGTGCTGAAGGCTAGGCCGTCCAGCGGGTAGCCCGCAGCACCAGTGTAGGTGATGGTGGGCTTGCTAGGGATGAGCGTGCTCTCCGCTACGCCACCCGCATTGACTGGGGAAAGCGTAGTGTCTGCTAAGGTGTCCAGATACGCCACGCGGCCACCAGCAGGCACTGCCGGGCCACTGGTGAGGGAATCACTCCAGGTGGTGAACATGAAGTTCTTCATATCCCCAGCTTTAAAGACCGCCCCATTGACATTCTCTAACTGCGCGCCCGTCACGGGCCAGCGGGCTTTATCAGCAGGCCAGAACGTGCCCACGTCGGCTAGCGCGTCGTTGACCATGTCGTCAAATGGACCGGTCGTAGCGGCGGCATCGCGATAGAGCAGGAGGTCCCGCAGTTCCCTCATGCGATTGCGATATTCAATGCGGATGGCGGTGCGGTCTGTATCGTTGGTGGTGCTGTTTTTAGGCAATAACCATGAAGGGGAATCCGTGATGTCCACGCCAGTGTAGCCTTGGGTGCCATCGAAAAGCGCATTGTGAATGAGGTCCGTGCCCGTGTTGAATGTCGGTCCGAAGCTGGCATCCCAGTCATACGGCATGTGGACCAGTTGGCCGAATTTGTTGGTGAGATCATTTGGCGTAGGCTTGAAATACCAGATCAAATTCTTCATCCGGTGGCGGCCCGTGGGTTCCACGAAAATGTCGTAGTGGCGGATGGCTTCTTGGATAATTTTATAGCCGTAGAATGCATTTACATCTACATAGCGGTTCACCAACGCATTGCTAGCAGTCTGATGGACGTTGTATTTAATATTATCGAAATCCTCGCCAAAATCTACCGCTGGATGGAATGTTTGCGCGGCATCGAACCAGCCCCGGGCTTGGTAGCGTTGGTCTAGCTCGCCATTTTGCGTCCAGTCAGACATCTTGTAAAAATTGCCCGCTTCCAGGCCCCGGGCTTTGAGGAAATCTTTACCATCAGGGAACTCCAGTGCTTGATACATGCCATAGAAATCTCCATTAACCGGATCTTGCGTTTCATTGGCGTTCCGCACCACGCGGAAGTGGACCCAATGGCTTTCTGGCATCGGCAGACCCGTTAGACGCCAGAGGCGGGCCCCGACTTCGTAAGGAATGCCGTAATCATAGACGCCTTTGTTACCGAACATTTTATTAAACATCATTTCCTTCCAAGGTCGAGGATACGGGCGGCCTTTTTCATCTTTGGCTTCAAATGGTAGGCCGTTGGGGAAACGGATGCGCAGGTGGCGTTTGCCAACGTTGGTGCCAGGCGCAGGCGCGAACGAGCCATAGCGACTGTTTCCACCGCGCAGGCGAGTTTCGGTGTGGTCATAGACTTTGCCATTGTAAACCATCGTGCCAGATTCATCGAAAAACTTCCGGGCACGCAGGGCAGTGAGTTCAATGCTGTTAGCAAACTGATCCGCAGTGTTATAAGCGATCATGCGATCCCAATCAGAAGCTCGGGAGATCATTTGGTAAATGGGCAGGGAATTCAGGGTGGAGGGGGTGATGTTTTCACCATTCACGCCTAGGTAAGCGGGGACGGCGTTGTAAACATAAGCAGCATAATTCTTGCGCGGATCTTTATTTCCCGGCACGCGCACGTTGGCTCCTAGCAAATCCGTGGCGAAGACGCGGTAACGCACCAGGGCCCGATGCGGCTGGGCGGGGATCACGGCACTGAAGACGCCATCACCTGCAATGTCCCCCTTAACGGTGCCGTTGTCGCTCATAGGAATTGTGGTCCAGTTAGCAGGATCTTCGAAGGCGGGATTGTCCGGCATCTTGTTATCGATGTTCTGCAGCGCCCAATCAATGCGCGTGGCAGTCACGGCGGATGGCAGCAGCGAGGACTTTCCAGGAATGTAGTTTCCAGCGGTGCAAACTTGATAGGCGAGGGTCACGCTAGCAAGGCCATCGGAGTCGGAAACTTTAGCGGAAACGATGATGGGCTCGAACGATTTGGGGGCCACTGGCAAATGCTCCACGTTGCGGATGGCGGGCGGGACTTTGGCGGCAAAGGTGCTGTTTTGCAGGCCGGGCGTGCCTTGCGTTTCCGGTACGGAGCCTAACGAGGCGTCCACGCAGAAGTCGAACACGTTGTAGCTGCCAAAATCTTCTTGCGTGCCCGGGGCAGTGCCGTTGACCACGGTGCTAGTCACGCGCGGGGCTCCGTTTTTGCTATGGCCTTGGATGGCGATGGTGTTGCTGCCGTTGACTATGATGGACGCGGGGTTTGCAATCACTAACTCACTCCAAGGATAGTTGGCTTGTTCATAAATGGACTGGGTATTCAGCGGCGGTTGCGCGGGCGATCCGTCCGGGAATCCGAAGCGGGCGACTTCCACGCCGTTGATCCAGACCACGGCGGCATCGTCGTGCATCACGCGCAGCAGCAGAGCCTTGGGTAAAGCGCTAACATCTGCCACGGTGAACGCCTTGCGGAAATAAACCGTGCGGTAATTCCCCGCTACAATGGGGAAACTATCCTGCGCAGCCGTCGTGGGGGCAGCCGCATAGGTGGCCATGTCAGAAAGGACGGTATTGAGCAGCGTGCCATTTTCTGGGCTGTATGTGGCAGCGGTGTTGTTGTTGATTTTAAACAGACCGATTGGTGTTTGACCGACGAGCCACGCGGCTCCGGTGTCTGCGTAGTTGTTGGCTTGCCAGCCAGTATCGGCGGCTACGGTGCCTTTGAAATATTTCCAGTTCGTGTCACCCATCGGCACTAAGCTCATGGCCGCAGGATTGTTCGCGCTGGCGGCCCAGTGGCCTCCCAGATCATTGTCCACGGCTGGATTCAGCAGTTCCAGCGTATTACCATTGCCATCCGGTTGGGCTGGCCACGGGGCGGTGATTCCGAACTGCACTTCGTCAATCTTGGTGCCCGTGGGGTCTTTCAACACAATGTCATCGCCATCGCTGCTGAGGCTGCCCGCCCATGGGCCGAAAACAGTGGAAGCGGCGGGGATATTGTAAAGACCATTCAGCGTAACTGGATCTTCACAAATGACTACATAGCCGTTAGCGGCAATGGAAGCGCCCGTGGGGAAGGTGTAGCTAACGCCTTTGGTGAACTGCCAACCAGCGATGGCAACGGCCGTGGGGAATGGATTGTAGAGTTCGATAAACTCCACGCGCTGCGTGTTACGCGCTCCGTTGTAGTTGATCTCGTTGATCTTCACATGGACATCTGGAGCCTTCACTTTGCTAGTGACGATCTTGTCCACCGTGTTGCCCAGCACATCCACGCCACGCAGGCGAATGGAAATGGTCACCCCCAGATCAGCAGAGAAATCATGGTTGGAAATGAGCTGGTTATTTACAATAGAGAAATAGCCGTTGTTCGTATCTCCCGTGCCGGCCACGAGCGACCAGGTGACGCTCGGCACGGAAAGTGGGGCCAGGGTAGTGCCCGCAGAGCCCATGAGACGGCCTGCATAGCTGCCCACGGCAGTATTTGTGCGCAGCTCATTGTCGTCCACGGTCACGGTTAGGAGCGCGGGAGGCGCAGGTAAAACGGTGATGGTTGCGGTGGCAATATTGGAGGTGGTGAGACCATCATTGGCCGTGTAGGTAAAGGTATCCGTGCCACTGTAGCCAGCGTTCGGCGTGTAAGTGCGGCTATTGCCCGTGCCGCTCAAGATACCATTGGTAGGACCAGCCACGATGGTGTAGGTAAACGCTGTGCTGTTAGGATCTTGCACAATGAACGGCACGGCAATGGGCGCACCCGCAGGCGTGCAAGCGCCGGTCGCTAGAGCCACGGGCGGGCCATCCAGCACCGTGACTGTGACCGTGGCCGTCTGCGTGGTGGGGGTACCACTGACGGTGTAGCTGGCGGTTATAGTATAGGTCGTGGTGGCCAACGGGCTGACTGTGGCGAAGTTAATCAGGCTGGTGGCGCTAGGCACTGTGGCTCCGTTGTTGATGGAAATGGTGGGGTTGCGCGCTTGGGGATCGGCAATCTGGTAGCTCAAATTCACCGGACTACCTTTATAGATGGTAGTCGCAGAGGTCACGAACTGGCTCACCGTGACATCTGGCGACGGCGGCGTGCCATCCGGCCCGGCGGCAATGCTAGCGGTGATTTGAGCCTGTGTCATGGGGATGCTCCAGATGCGGAACTCGTTGTAAGTGCCGTTGGTGTTGGCGTCGCCCCCAAAATTCGATCGGCCAAGCCAGTTGTTCACGAAAACCAAATCCTGCGGCCGGAACGCAGTATTCAAAGTGCCTTTGAGCACGCCGTCCTGGTAAAATTTAAATGTTGGAGACACCCCTGCGTTGCCGAGTGGGTCATATACACCAGCAAAGTGAAATTGCGTGCCATAGCTGACCGCTAGGCCGGTGACATCAGAGTAAACCTCCACATTATTATCCTTCATGGCAATCCGCCGGGACGTTGTCGTGGTGCCTACTTGAGCGGACACCAGCATATATTCCGTGCCATTGCCAGCCCCGCCGACAGCTATTTGCTCTCCATTGGTGTTTGTGCCGAGGTCAATGAGGCGAGACCACGTTTGGGCTCCATTCAGCGTCATCCAGCCTTCGAAAGTCACCTGAGTGAGAGCGCTCATAACATTATTAGGCAAATCAATATAGGCGGAACTGGCAGAGGCCCCACCGCCGAGTCGCACCCCTGCGGTGCCCGCTGCTGTGCCTACATTTGTGGCGCGGGTCCAAGCACTGGCTGTGCCCACCGTGGCATTGTAAGTTCCTTTTATAATCGCATTCTGCGCGCCAGAGCTGAGGCCGTGCGTGGCACCCACAGAGTCCACACAATTCGTATCCGCCGCGCCACCAGCATTGGATTCATTGAAACTCCAACGGTGCAGCAGTGGCGGCAGGGCGGAGCTTACCGCAGGATTGGTAATGACCACGGAAGCCGTCAGCGTCTGCGCGCCTTTGGTGGCGGTCAGGGTGTAAGTGGCACCGCCCGTGGGTGGCGTCACCACCACGGAGCTGGCACCTAACGCCACGGAACCCACGCCATTGTTAATGCTCACGCTGGTGGCATTTCCCGTGCTAAAACTCAGCGTCACAGACTGCCCCGGTAACACGGAGGACGCGCTGGTAGTGAAACTATTAATCGCTGGCACATTAAACGTCGGGAACTCCGCCGCAAACGTGCTGGAAATAGCCGCTGGGCTTAGGGTAGTATCATGCACGCGCACTTTCGCCACGCTCAATGTGGCTTGGAACGAGGTTCCCGCCGCAAAGGGCAGAAATGGGGTGACATTATTCCCCTGACCCGCCACCACAAATTTCAGCGGCTGTGGAGTCGCCTGACCATCCAGCGCATAGACATTCGTCTGACCGATGATTTTCTCATTCACGATGCCACCATCTACATAGATGCGGCCAATCGCGCCATCATACGTATAAACCAGATGATGCCACTGCGCAGGCGAGGGCAGCCCGCTGCCATAAGCTAGATCATACACCCCCCATTGACCCACTGCCCCGAAGACGGCATTTGCCCCATACCCAAACGACATATCCGTGCCATCCGGCCCGCCGCGTCGGCCCCAGGCAATCATCGTTTCCTCATCTTGGATGGTCGGATTATAAGCCCAGGCCTCCACGGACCGCGCCTTCGTGGTCCCCGTGACCGTGGCGGGAGCCGCCGGACCAGTCATGAAATTGGCCCCACCATTAAATGTGACCGCCTGCACCAGCCCCACCGTTTGCACCACAGGCTGCGCAGTCCCAGAGGAAGCGAAGTCCCCAGTGGCCGTCCCCGTGTTCGGCCACGTGGCTAGATTCCCCGGCGTCAGCGCAGCGGCATCCAGATTGACCAGCACCGCAGCGTGGCTAGCGCCAGCCGCAGCGAGGGAGAGCACCGCAGTGCTCCAAGATTTAAGGGAGGGGAGTTTCATAGAGAGCGGGTTATAAATGAGGAGGGGATAAACCAGAGATCACGCGCAGTATAGCAAGCTACCGCGCAGGAGGTGAAGCCAAAAACGCGCTTTTACCCTGGAAATATGCGCAGGCTAGCACCTGCCTCCAGCGGTTGTCTATGCAACTCCCGGTCAATCGTTGGAGGATTTGCGGCGGCTCAGCGCCCGGCGGCATCCACGTATTTCCATATCCCCTTGTGGCGGCGGAAGCGGGAGTGCTCGTGGTGCTCAAACTTCTCCCCGTGGTGATAGTATTCCGCTACAAACTCCACTTTCCCCGTCTTATCCATCGGCTGGCCTTTGCTGCTGCTTAGGATCGTGAGATATTTCCACATCGTGTGCTCAGTCGTGGCTTGGATCTCTGCGCGGAGGTTAGGCGACTTGCAATCTGGGTGCGTGGTATCCACCAGATAGTCGATGAGGCGGAAAAAATAAGCACTGTAGCGGGAGCGCATGAGTTCCTCCGCCGTGGTGGGCTGGCGCTGATAGACATGGAAGGGCAGGCAGCACTCCGCATAGGTGAGCTTGCTCTTGCAGGGGCAGAGGGATTGCTCGCGGATGCGGGGGATTTTCTCGAATTCCATCATGCGGCGTTCAGATTAGGGGCGCGCCATACGGAAGCACTGCGGGCAGTGGGACAAACTCTGCAATCTGCGCCCACAGCTCGCTGTAGTCCTTATTGATGTCCCCCGAGAGGCAATCCGTAATGGCATCCCCTGCAGTGGGATAGCGCATGATGACATCTTTAAATGAGAAGTCTTCCTGATAAAAAGCGCACACCAGCTTCCGCATATTTTCCACCCCCGCGCGGATCGTGGTTCCGTAGTCCGCAAAGCGCGCTGGGGAAAGATCATCGGCTAGCAAGCCCGCGTGGATGGCATCCGCGGCCAGCACCCCGCTCTTCAGCGCTAGCAAGACACCACTGCTAAATACCGGGTCCAGAAATACCAGCGCATCCCCCACCAGCACTAGCCCTGGGGCCGCACAGTATTCAGAGTGGCGGGAGTATTCGCTCGTCACCCAATATTTCCCCTGCGGCTCACCCTCGCTCAGGCGATCTTGGATCCAGGCGTTCTGGCTCACCTCCCGCTCGAAGATCGCCTGCGGGTCTTTCACGCCGTCCCGCGTGAGGTATTTCCCCTCCGCCACCACGCCCACGCTCACCATGTCATCGTGCTGCGGAATGTGCCAGAACCAGCCTTTTTCCGGCACGAATGCCACCGTGGTGGTGCCCTCGTCCATGCCCTCCTGGCGTTTACTACCTTTGTAGTAGGTCCACACGGCAATTTTATTTAAATAGGGATCTGGCCGCCGCCAGCCCTCCAGGCCAGAGGCAAAGGCCTCCTTGCCCGTGGCATCTATCGTGATCTTTCCGCGCACTTCATAGGCCACGCCATCGGGGCCCTGGGCCAGCACACCAGTGACTTGATCACCATCTTTCAGCAGCCGCAGCACACGGGTCTCCTCACGCACCTCCGCGCCTAACGTGCGGGCGCGGTTCAGCACCATTTCATCGAACTCTGCGCGCAGCACCTGCCACGTCTGCGCTATGGTGTCCCGGTCATAACGCGTGTGGAAATAGAACGGCTGACTGCGGCGGCCATCCGGCTGCACAAAGGTGACGCTGTGTTTCTTGATGAAATGGGACGCGCGCATCTGGGGGATCAGCCCCAGCCGCTCTAGCGCAGGAAACGTAAAGGGAATCAGCGATTCTCCAATGTGGTAGCGGGGAAATTTTTCCCTCTCTAACACCAGCACCGCGTGGCCGTGTTCTGCCAAAATAGCCGCTGCGGAAGCCCCTGCTGGGCCGCCGCCAATGATGATCGCATCGTAATTCATCTCATGCATTAAGGTCAACTTTCTGGAGATCAAGGTCGGATTCAGGAGCATCCTCAGGCGGCGCATCCGCTGGGCGGTGACGACCCACGAAGTATTCAAACAAAGGCGAAGCCATCAGCGTCGTGATCACTGCCATGATGACGAGCGTGGCGAAGAGCCCCTGGGAAATGATGCCCTTTTGCAGGCCGATGTTGATGATGATAAGTTCCATGAGCCCCCGTGCATTCATCAAAGTGCCAATGCCCAGCGCCTCGCGATTCGGGATGCCCATCGCCCTGGCGGCCAGCCAACAGGCCACGCCCTTGCCCACCACAGCGGCCACCAGCACCGCACCGCACATGCACCAGAGGAACGTAGTATTCAGCAAACCGATCTTCGTATTCAGGCCAGAATAGGTAAAGAACAGCGGCAGCAGCAGCGCCACGGTCAGCGGCTGGATGCGGCTGATGAGCCCATGCACCATCGCCCCGCGCGGCATGGCCGCCCCCATCACAAATGCACCAAAGACCGCATGGAGCCCAATCAGATCCGTGAACCAAGCCCCCAGCGCCATCAACGCCAGCCCCATCACCAAGCCCGCCTCCGTTAGCACTCCATCTTTCATCAACAGATGCTGCAGCTTCAACAACACTGGGCGCACCACCATGAGCGTGATGGCAACATAGCCAATCCCGCCCGCAATGTTCTTCATCGCATCACTCAAGTCTCCTTTGAAACTAGCCAACACCACCGCCAGCAGACACCACGCCATGGCATCATCAATGGCCCCCGCTCCCAGCGCCACCGTGCCCATGCGCGTCCCAGTCAGTTTCTTGAACTTAATGATCCGCGCCAGCATGGGGAACGCGGTGATGCACATGGACGCCCCCAGAAAGATCATGGCATTCCCCAACGAGGTCGCCTTGGGGAAGAGATCCGTGTAGGTGTAAAAGACCCAGGCCAGTCCTACACCCATCAAAAACGGAACCAACATTCCCGCTAAGGAAACTGCGACGGAACTCTTGAATTCCTTCCGCAAAATATCCACGCGAAACTCCATTCCGACCACAAACATATACAATGCTAATCCCAACTGGGAGGCGGGGAAAAGATAGCTCTGGGTGTCCCGGCTGGCTTGCTTCAGATCCCATGGGAAGAGCCACTCCTGGGCATGAGGGGCCAGCAAACCAAAGAGCGAGGGCCCCAGCAGCACACCCGCGATCATTTCTGCCACCACCTGTGGTTGGCCAAACTTGGCGGCCACTGCACCTACCAAACGGCAGAAGAGCAAGATGACAGCGATCTGGAGGAAAAATTGGACGGCTAATTGGACATTGTTCATAATAAAGAATAAATCATGGAGCAGAATGCTGGTAACGGAAATAATTTTTCGCTATCGTCGTGATGCCGAATGGGTATCAATGCCTCCATTATGGATTTTCGACATTTACGCTATTTCCAAGCCGTGGCCGAGGAGTTGAGCTACGCCCGCGCAGCTCGTCGGCTGAGGATCGCACAGCCAGCGCTCAGCCGTGCGGTGAAAGAACTAGAGCATGAAATGCAGGTAGAACTCCTGGAACGCTCCCGCCAGCATGTCCGCCTGACCCCAGCGGGAGCCGTCATGCTCCACGAGGCCGTGAAATTATTCGATGGCTGGGAAGAAGCCGTGAGGCACGTAAAGCGCACGGGCTCTGGCGAGGAAGGGGAGCTGCGGCTGGGCTACGTAGGACCACCCACCGCACCCTTTCTTGCGCGCTTGGTGTTAGAGTATCGGCGGCGGTATCCACTGGTCTCCCTGCACTTAGAAGAGCGCACGCCAGAGCGCGTCTGGGAAATGGTGGCCACTGGCAAACTCTCCGCCGCGCTGACCCGGCCCGTCTCCTCCTCCAAAGATCTAGGCCTACGCACCGTGCTCCTGCGGGAGGAACGCCTGGGTGCCGCTCTGCGGGCAGACCATCCGCTAGCTGACAAGAAATCGCTCGCTTGGAAAATGCTCGCCAAAGAGCCCCTCATCGTGCTCGCCCGCCGGGAGGGAGCTAACCTCCACGACACCGTGCTGCTGGGCTGCCGCCAAGCTGGATTCGTGCCCCGGCTAGCACACACGCCCAGCCTCATCGGCACCGTGATGACCTACGTGGCTGGCGGAGCAGGCATCGGCGTGGTGACGGACTCCATTGTAGAGCCAGGATCAGAGCTACGCTTCGTCCCCCTCACCCCCGCGCAGACCGTCCCCCTCGTCCTCGTCTGGCACGAGGACCAACAGACGCCCCCCGTCCAGCGGCTCAGAGAGCTGATCGTAGAATGGAAGGCCAGCGGCCAACTGTGGCTCCCGAGGTGATTCACAAATCTCTGGTGAGTTCAAAAACAAATTTGACGAGCAAAACTCGGCGTAACGGGATTCAGTGAGGAGTAAGTTCCAACGCTCCTAACCATCGGCAACATTTCTTGGAACTCCCGGATCTAGAAAGGCGGTGGGATTTTCTGATGAGAATTTTTACTCGGCAGGGAGCCGGGGAGGCTGGCGCAGAAGAGTAGGCAGGAGGTAACGGCCCTTGAGGCGGATGGCAAATCCGCGCCCCCTGCCGTGGCATAATTTGGAAATTACTGTAGGCAAAGTTCCCTCCATGGCTACTGTCCCCCGCATGAAATGGATGCCTGCACTGCTCACTCTCACCGTCGCCTTTGCGGGCGGGGCGGCGGGTGGTTGGTGGGCGCGGGCGGTGCTGGGGACATCGGTAAATTTCACGACGCTGCATTCCTCAGTGGCTGATGCTAGCGAGCCGACAGTGCTCACGGGGTGGATGTCCCAGCTTCAATCCATCAGCGAGGAGGAACTCAGCGCCCTGGTGCGCGCTGCCTCTGCGGCCACCACTCCTTTGGCTGAGCTGGAGGCGCACCTGCGGCTGCTGCGTTGGGCGGAGCTAGCGCCTGAGGCTTGCCTAGCATGGTTGGCGGGGGAGGAGCGGTGGGGGGAAATGGATGTGGTCCTGCACGCCTGGGGGCTGCGTGCTCCGGCTGCGGCTTGGCAGGCGCTGCGGAGCATGTCCTGGGAGCAGAGGGATGAGTTGGGATGCGTTGAGAAAATCTGTGAGCATTGGGCCGAGGCAGATCCTGAGTTGTTTCTTAGCCTGCCGCAGCTTTCCTGGTTCGACTCTCCCTATGCTGTAGAGCGGGCCATCGCCAAGCTTGCGCGCAGGGATTTGGCTAAGACGTTGCAGTTAGTGCAATCTACTTTTTCAGAAGGCTGGGGTGTCTTGGCGAAGGCGTGTGGGCAGCAGAATCCAGCGTTGGGGTGCTCCTGGCTGGCGGATTCTCACCTGATTCCGAAGAATGAGCGAGGCTCCTTTCAATTCGCCTTACTGCACGCCTGGGCTCAGCATGACCCCGCCGCCGCTGCCGCCTATCTCTGCACCCAGCCGGACCTGATGCGGCAGCAAGACAACCAAGATTCCGACCCAAGAACCCCGGTGCTCATCGGCCTAGCGGAAAAGGATCTCCCGCAGGCGGTGCAGTGGCTGAAGCAGAATTTTTCAGGGGGATTGCAAGAGGACATGATGCATTCGCTAGCAGGGGGATTGAAAGGTAAGCCTGAGGAATGGGGCGCACAACTCCAGGCGGCCATTCCTGACCAAGCGGAACGCAGTCGCTTGCTGGAATCCATGTATGGTTCGCTTCCCAGGAATGTGACCGAGGCAGATCTGCGGGGCCTGCAAGGAAAGGAGGCCACTGCGGACTCTACTGACTGGCAACTCATCAGCAATGCTTGCGCGGAGGACTACGTGCAGATGCATAGCGAGGAGGAATCTCTAGCATTGCTTGCTACGCTGGAGGAACCCGTGCGTGGGGCCATGATCCGTAAGCTAGCCAGGCGTGGCCTAGGGCTGGATGACCCAGGTGTGGTGGCATACCTCAGCCAGCATTCGGAGGGAATGGAGCCGGAGGACATAGCTTCCATTTTTGAATATTCCACTGACGCTGGGCAGAAAATCTTAGCACATTCCACCGAGCCTGTGCAGTGGTCGTCCGCTGCTGAGAGCTTTGCCAAGCAAGATCCCGCAGCGGCTCAGGCATGGATGCGGGGCGTGGCGCAGGAGATGCAGACTTACGCCGTGCGGGGCCTGATCCGTGGATGGTGTGAGACGGATGAATACGCCGCTTCCACCTGGGTGGCTGACCAGCCGCCCGGACCCGTGCGGAATCAAGCTGCCGCATCGTTGGCTAAGCAACTGGCCACGGCGGATCCCGCCGCCGCTTGGGCTTGGATCACCTCGGTGCCTCACCCAGAATATACGGAGGGCACCCTAGTGGACATTGTTCATGCCTGGAAGGCAGCAGATCCCGCCGCTGCCACTGCCGCCATCCAGGCCGCTCGATTGC